>JBKPMY010000120.1:0-7228 GCA_046732375.1 Myxococcota bacterium | reverse complement strand
GGATGACGCTCTCCGCCGGATGCGCCCATCTGCAGTCCACCGACCGGCTGCAGGAGGCCCGGGCCGTCTACGAGAAGGCGCAGCAGGGACCCGCCGGCGCATCCAGCCCCGCTGACCTGGCGACCGCGAAGAAGTTCCTCGATCTCGCGGAGAAGGGGCTCGAGACAGGGGACCCGAAGCTCGTCGACGACCGGGCCACCATCGCCATCCTCAAGATCCAGGCCGCCGAGGCCCTGGGCCGGACACACGAGCTCGCCGCCGAGCGCGACCGCACGCTGCAGGCGCTGACCGCCACTCGCCAGCACCTACTCGACGAGGCGCAGCAGAAGCTGGCCCTCACCCGGGTCGAGCTGGAGAAGGAGAAGGTCGCCCGCGATGCGGCCGAGGCCCGCCTCGCCGACAGCAAGGCGGTCCTGGCTCGCGAAGCGCAGATCCGCGAGCTCTCCGAGGGAACGGTCATCACCCTCCCCGGAGGGCAGCTCTTCCATCAGGGCCAGGCGGAGCTGCTCCCTTCCGGCAAGGACCGGCTGAGCCGGGTCGCGGACTACCTGAAATCCGCCAGCCGCTCGGCCCGGGTCCAGGCGCAGCCTCCCAGAAAGGGCTCGCGGAAGGCCGCGCTCGCGCTCTCGGGCGAGCGCGCAGAGCGCGTCCGCGACTTCCTCGTTGGTGAGGGCGTCACCGCGCGGCAGATCATCACCGATCCCCCGACCGCCACGCCCACCCGGACACTTCCCAACTCCCCGGAGTACCTCGCGAACGGAGCCGTGGACATCGTCCTCGAGCCCGCCCGGGGCGGTGGGACCCCCGGAAAGCCCTGAGTGAGCGGCGAGCTCATCCCGCTTCCACGAGCTTCGCGAGCTGCGCCAGCGAGAGACGCCAGCCGATCGCGTTGTCATCCTCGGAGAGCCCCGGCGGGAGATTCTCGTGCTCGGCCGCGACGTACGTCGTGTCGCCCGCCTCCACCAGCGTGTAGCGGACGGTCATCTCGCCCCGCATGGCCGGATCGTCGGTCTCGAACTCGACGACCTGCACCACCCGCTGACCGGGGACCAGCTCGACGAACCGCCCGCGGAAGGTATCGCTCTGCCCGCTCGTCTTCCCCGACCCGGTCTGCGCCCGATAGGTGAGCGTGATGCGGAAGCTGCCTCCCTCCCGTGCATCGAAGGCATGCACCTCGCTCTTCATCCCTGGTGGAACCATCCAGGTGGCGACCGCCTCGGGATCGATCAGGGCCTGGTAGACCCGGGCGGGGGCCGCCTTCACCGGCTGAGTGACTCGCGTGAAGCCCATGGGTCCACGCTCACACGGCCGAGGGGGCCCGGCACAAGCCGCGATGACGGGCGGACGTTCGCTGGCCGACCCGCCGATCAGCCCGGGCGCCGCAGGTCTCCCCGCCCGTCCCAGTCCGGCGGAGGTGGCGATGCCTGGTAGCCCCGCACCCGCTCCGCCCATCGCGCCGAGACAGGATCCACCCCGGCGTGCTGCTGGAAGAAGGCGAGCGCTCCGGCGAAGTCGCGCCGGCGCACCCGGGCCAGCGCCTCGGTCCACCCCTGGAGTACCGCCACCAGCGGCGGAGCCAGCTCGCCCCGGCGACAGACCAGCTCGTAGAGCGTCTGCGGACCGCCCCCCACCGTGACCACATCGAGCTCGCGGAAGACGAACTCGTCCCCGGCGCGGCGCTGCGTCTCCCCGGACACGAGGAGATCCGTCCCGTAGAGGCGGTTGGCGCGCTCGAGGCGCCCGGCGATGGAGACCGGTTCTCCCAGCACCGTGTAATTCGACTTGAGGGCGCTCCCCATGTCCCCGGCCACCACCTCGCCAGTATGGAGCGCCATCCGTGCCTGAACCTCGACGCCGAAGCGCCGTTGCCACTCGGGGCGGAGCCGGTTCAGCTCGGCACGGATGGAGAGCGCCGTGCGACATGCCACCGGCCCGTGCCGGTCCAGCCGCACCGGCGCTCCCCAGAAGGCGATGAGCGAGTCGCCCGCGTACTCCACGTGGCCCCCGGTCTGGCGCACCAGGTGGGTGAGCTCGCCAAAGTAGGTGTTCAGCAGATCCACCAACACCTCGGGAGGCAGGAGCTGGTGGAGCCGGCGGAACCCATCCAGGTCGGCGAAGCAGAGCGTCACCTCTCGGCGCTGCGGACGCATCAGCGCCACGTTCCGGAACACCTGGTCGGCGATGTCCGGGCTCACGTAGCGGCCCAGCGCACCGTAGACGAAGTCGCGCATCTGCCGCTCGGTCCGGAGCGCGTAGCGGCCGGTGATCAGCCAGGCGAGACCGAATGCGACCAGCGGACCGCCGGCGGCGAGCCAGACTCCGTCCACCACCATCAGGCGCCGGACCCAGAACAGCCACAGCACCACCGCCGCCACCGCGGAGAGCACGTAGAGCAGCGCGCCGACCGCCGAGCGAAACAGGCCGCTGAACCCGAGCGCGAGGAAGCCCCCGGCGAAGGCCAGGGCGAAGGTGGCGAGGACGTCGCTGCGAACCGGAGCCCGGAGGATGCCCGCCCCATCGATCCAGTTCTCCAGCGACTGACCGACCACCGCGGCGTGCGAGACACCGTCTCCCAGCGGGGTCGCAGGCCAGCTCCCGGAGCCGCGGAAGGTCTCGGCGAGCACCACCGCCCGGCGCTGGACGTCGTTGCGCGCGTGGGCCGGCACGCCCTCCTGGGCGTCGTAGAAGTTCTGGACGAAGCGCCAGGCGGAGATGGCCCGCTCCAGCGATCCTCGCCCGTCGCGCCCGCCTTCGGCCGCGTCCCAGCGGATCAGCGCATAGCCGGAGCGGTCGGCCGGGATGCCCTTCCCTCCCATCACCAGGAGCTTCCCCTCGCTCCACACCACCTCCCGGCTGTTCGCCCGCGCCAGCGCGCCCGCCAGCGCGAGCGAGGGGAGCAGGTAAGCCCGCCCCTGCGGCGAGACCCAGCGGACCAGATGCTGGATGCCGCGTACCTTTCCGTCAGGGTCCACCGCCAGCGCGGTGTGGCCGTAGCGGCTTCCGGCCCCCACCAGCACCGAGGCGGGCACGTCGAGGGAGCGCGCGAGCGGCACCGCCTCCAGGTCGACGCCCTGGACCTCCACCGAGGCCACCCGTACCAGGAGGTCCTCCGGGGTAACCTGGAACGCGCGGTCCGCCGCTCCGTAGTCGCGGAGCTGCGGCGAGCCGGGGACGCCCAGGCGCCGCGCGAGCTGCCGGGCCTCGTCCGCGGAGCTGACCCCGGCCCAGACCCGGACCCGCCCACCCTCCAGCACGGCGAACGCGGGCGCCTTGCTCGCCAGCACGCGGCGCAGGAGCTCGGTGACCGCGGGTCCGTCGCGCTCCTCGGTGCCCACGAGGACCAGCGAGGGCCGGAGAGGGCGGACCACCGCGGGCGGCGGCGCGGCGGAGAGGGAGAAGCCGAGCACCGTTCCCGGGGTCGCATCGAGCGCGCGGCGGAGCTGCTCGTCGTCGGAGACCTCTCCGCCCACCCGGGGGCTGCCGCTGTCGAGCGCCCAGTCGAGGACCACCGGCGAGGCGCCCTCCCGCCCCAGCTGACCCACGAGGCCGCCGAGCAGCGCTCGTGGCCAGGGCCAGACGCTCACGTCGGGATGGGGGTCCTCCCGCGCGTTGGCCAGGGTCTCGTCGTCCACCCCCACCAGGACCACGTCCCGGGCGGGCTCGCTCCGGCGTCCCACCTCGTGCAGCCGCCAGTCCAGGAGCGAGCGCTCCAGCGCGTCGATGGGCGCTCCGAGGAAGGTCCGGATCCGGAACCGGCGCGGCGGCTCCTCGTCACGGAACCCCGGGGTGGGCGGCACGCGTGCGCTGACGATGGCGCCCACCGCGCTGCCGAGCACAGCGGCCTGGAAGAGACTGAATCCGAGCACGCGCAGGAAGCGGCGCCCGGCGGACGGGAGTCGAGGTGACAGGAGGTCGGCATGTTGCCGTCACCCCCCGCACCGGACAAGCCGAATGTCACGGCGCAGACCGGCCGGTTCGGCCTTCGCTTCGTTTAGGGCACGGAGCGGGTCGAGGACGCGCCCGTGCTCGCCGTCGCCCCCTTGAGCTGATCGGGGAGCGCGTCCTGCGCGGACCGGAGCTTGTCGCGCAGGTCGTTGCGCAGCTCGGCGCCGGGCTTCGGAGCCAGCAGCAGCCCGACGCCCACGCCGACCAGCAGCCCGACTCCCAGCGCGGTCAGCGCCGGTGCCACCCAGTCGGTGGAGCTCGCGCGCTGCAGACCCACGAGGTCCAGCAAGTCGTCCCGGTCCAGCTTCTTCAGATCCCTGAGGCTCAGCATGGTGCTCCTCCGATCAGGATGGCGATCCGACGTCGTCCGCGTCGCCGCCGGCGAATCCAGACACCGCGGCCTCGGCCAGGCCGAGCAGCTGGTCCTTCACCAGGGGAATCGCCGCCACCTTCACCCCGAGGCCCACCAGCCGGAAGGTGAGCCCGCTGAACAGCCCGCCGCCGAGCACGTAGCCCACCCCCAGTGCCGCTCCAAGCATCGCGTAGGGATGCCGCCGTACCCGTCCACGGACGGCCTGGCCGAGGTCCTCGACGGTGCTCCGCGCCTCGTCGAGGAGCTGGTGCGCGCTGTGGTTGAGGTGCCCCACCCGGCCGATGAAGCCCTGTTGCTGGTGTTGTCCGTTGCCGGAAGGTGGGTTCTGCGGAGAGGTGGCCATGTGCAGTCGATCCTTCGGTCAGCGAGAGGCGATCCGCCCGATGACGAACCCCGCGGCGAGCGCGATGGCCAGGGAGGCGATCGGCCGCTCCTTGATGAACCCGCTCACCCGCTGGTTCAGCGAATCCAGCTCGCGGCGGGCTTCCTCCAGCTGAGGGGTGACCCGGTTCTGGATGTCGCGGGCCGTGTCGGACAGTGTCTCGGTGGTGGCCATCGGTCTCGTCTCCGTGTGAGGGTCGTTGGGGAAGGTGGGGTCAGCGGCGCCGGATGCCCAGCCACACTCCGGCGAGGAAGGCGATCCCCAGGGTGAGGCCTGGGCGGCGGGAGACCCAGTGGCGAGGGTCCCAGATGTCGTGCAGCTGGCGTCTGAGCGCCTGGGCAGTGTCCACGACCTGCGTCCGGGCTCGCTCGATGTCCTCGCGGAGCTCGGCCTCGGTCCTCGGCGTGGAACGGGAGAGGGTCACGACCGGTGCTCCAGGGCAGAGTGCCCGTTGCTCGGCGGGGCCGAGGCGAGCGCATGGACGGTCCGCTCCAGCTCGATCACCGAGTCGTCGAGCGCCGGACGCTTGAAGGAACGTGCGGCGAGAGCCACCCCCGCGGCACCCACGACGACGTTCAGCAGTCCCACCAGCGCCACGGCGCCCGCCAGGGGGAGCCAGCGGGACAGGGCCAGCGCCGCGGCGGCGTTGAGGAAGGCGTAGCCCACCAGGACCAGCGGCGCGCAGGCCGCGATCTGCGCCACGCCCAGGCCGGTCCTTCGGGCGGTCTCGCCCAGCTCGAGCTTTGCCAGGGCGACGTGCCGGGACAGGAGATTCCCCAGCTCACTCGCCAGCTGGACCAGCAGCTCGGCCGTGCCCGGTCGGTGGTTCGGCGTCCTGTGCGTCGGCCCGGTGGTCACGTGGAAAACGCTACACCCATCATGCACGGTGGGGCGAGCGACCCAGCCACGAGCGGCCCACCCGGAGGGCCAGCCGGAACGCCTCGAGCGGAAGCCCCGCCACCTCCCGTCCCGCGGACCGGAGCTGGCGCGCGGCCTCGCCCACGCCACGGACGGACCGGATGGCCTGGTCTCGGAAGGCGCCGATGAGCTCGGCAGGGGTCTCGGCCAGGACCTGCTCCGCCGTGGGCGGAAGCTCCTCGGACGGCATCGCTCCGAGCGGGGGGCTCACGTCCCGCTCCGCGGCGCGGCCCCGGCGACGCTGCCGGCGCTTGCCGCGATCGACCTCCCGGGCCATCCCGGGCATCCCCACCTCGCTGGCCACCGCCCCGGTGCCGGGCGGGGCGGGCGTGGGGGTGACCTGCGCCTCGGTGGACCCCAGGTGCATGTCCGGCGTGTCGGCCGCCTCGTGCTGCTCGGCCTCGGCCTCGGCCGCGGCCCGCTCCTCGACCCGGGCCTTCAGGATCGCCTCGGTCTCGGCGAACTTCTTGCCGTAATGGATGTCGGTCTCTCCCTGGGGAGCGGCCGGCTGAGCTGCGACCTCCTGCTTGTTGCGGCGGGCAACGTCCGGGTCGATGTCGGTCGTGCCCACGGTGTCGGGCTCGAAGCTGTAGCTGCGGGGCATGGTGAGGTCGAAGCTAGGAACGCACTGTCCGGAAGGGAACCAGCGCCCGGTTTTGATCCGGGTGGACGCCGGAGTTTCACCGGCCCGGAGCGTTCAGCGCGTGCCGGACGTGCCCGGTCCGGGCGTACTCCACCAGCTGCTCGGCGAGCTGGCTCGCACAGGCCAGCTGCCCCTCCTCGGTGGAGGCGCCGAGGTGCGGGGTGGCGAGGAAGTTCTCCAGCGAGAGCAGCGGGTGGTCCGGGGGCACCGGCTCGGTGGCGAAGACGTCCATCGCCGCTCCGGCCAGGGTGCCGTCGCGGAGCGCGTCGGCCAGCGCGGCCTCGTCGACGATGCCGCCCCGGGCGCAGTTGACCAGGTAGCCGCCCTTCCGCATCACACCGAGCAGCGACCGGGACACGAGGTTCCGGGTGTTGTCCATCAGCGGCACGTGCAGCGAGACGATGTCCGCGCGCCGGAAGAGCTCCTCGAGCGGGAGGATCTGCACCCCCAGCCGGCGCGATGCCTCGACCGGATGGGGATCGTAGGCAATGACCGTGGCGCCGAAGGCAATGCACCGCTGGGCGACGATCTGCCCCACGCTCCCGAAGCCCACCAGACCGACTGTCTTCCGGAACAGCTCGTGGCCACCGGCGAACCGCTTCTTCTCCCACTTGCCGGACCGGGTCGAGCTGATGGCCGGGACCAACTGCCGGAGGAGCGTGAGCATCAGGCCGAGGGTCAGCTCGGCCACCGCCACCGAGTTCCCGCCCGGGGTGTTCATCACCACCACGCCCTTCCGCGTGGCGGCCGCGACGTCGATGTTGTCCACGCCCACGCCCGCGCGACCGATGAGCTTGAGCCGTCCCGGGTTCTCCAGCACCTCGGCGTTCACCTTGGTAGCGCTGCGGAAGGCGAGCACGTCGTACTCGCCGACGATCGCCTTGAGGGCAGATGGGGCGAGGCCGAGCTTCACCTCCACCGAGAGCTCGGGTGTGCCGCGCAGGATCTCCAGCCCCTCCGGCGACAG
>JBKPMY010000119.1:0-8646 GCA_046732375.1 Myxococcota bacterium | reverse complement strand
GGCCCAGGACGCGGCGAACGAGCTCAAGGGCGCGCTGGCCCGAGGTGAGTTCCCCTGCATCGGGGCCACCACCCACGACGAGTTTCGCCGGTTCATCCAGGCCGACGCGGCGCTGGAGCGGCGCTTCACCGCGGTGGTGGTGCGCGAGCCGAGCGTGGCGGAGACGGTGGAGATCCTCTCCGGCCTGCTGGCCCGTTACGAGGAGCACCACCGCGTCCGGTACGCGAGGGCGGCGGTCGAGGCCGCGGCGTCGCTGGCCGCGCGCTACGTGACCGACCGGCACAACCCGGACAAGGCAGTCTCGCTGCTGGACCTGGCGGGCTCGCGGGTGGCCAGGGCCGGCCGGGACCGGGTGGAGGTGCGCGACGTCGCCGAGGTGGTGGCGCGCATCGCCGGACTCCCGGTGGAGCGCCTGCTGACCGGGGACGCGGCCCGGCTGCTCCGGCTCGAGGAGGAGCTGGGCACGAAGGTGGTGGGTCACGCCGCGGCAGTGGAGCGGGTGGCGCGGGTGCTCCGGCGCAACTACGCGGGCTTCGCCAGTCGCCGCCCGCTGGGGAGCTTCCTCTTCCTCGGACCCACCGGGGTGGGAAAGACCGAGCTGGCCCGGGCACTGGCGGACGTGCTCTTCGGCACCCGCGACGCCCTGATCCGCCTGGACATGAGCGAGCTCTCGGAGTCGCACGCGACGTCGCGGCTCATCGGGGCGCCGGCCGGCTACGTGGGCTACCAGGACGGCGGACAGCTGACCGAGGCGGTCCGTCGCCGTCCGAGCGCGGTGGTGCTGCTGGACGAGGTGGAGAAGGCGCACCGGGACGTGCTGATGCTCCTGCTCCAGCTCCTCGAGGAAGGGCGGCTGACCGACGGGAAGGGCCGGCAGGTGGACTTCTCCAGCACCGTGGTGGTGCTCACCTCGAACCTGGGTGCCGAAGCGTTCGGGAGGACGCGGGCCCGGGTGGGCTTCGGGGCTGATGACGCCGACGAGGGCGGAGCATCGGCGGCGCTCGGCGAGGCGCGGCGTGCGCTGCCCCCCGAGCTATGGAATCGCATCGACGAGCGGCTGGTGTTCTCCGCGCTCGGCCGGGAGGAGCTGCGCCGGATCGCGCGCATGCTGCTGGAGGAGAGCAGCCGGCGGCTGGCCGAGGAGCGGGGCATCGCCTTCGCCGCCGGAGACGACGTGGTGGAGGCGCTGCTCGACTCGGAGGACATGGACCCGCTGCTCGGCGCGCGGCCCGTGCGGCAGATCGTCCAGCGCTCGATCGAGGCGCCGCTGGCGGAGCATATCCTCGCCGGGAAGGTGGCGGCCGGAAGCCGGGTCCGCGTTCGGGTGGTGAACGGACGCATCCGCTTCGGCGGCGACTCCGGAGGTTGAAGCAAGTGCTCCGACCGGGGTGTGGTGAGCACCGCGAGGCGGGCGAGACCGAAGCGAGACGGCGCACCCGAGGAGCGAGCAGCGGAGGCGTGCCTCGCGGCACCTCGAGCAGCGTAGTGACGAGGCTGTACGTCGCAGCGGGAGGATCGGCCGCCGCAGCGATCAGCACACCCCGGTCGGAGCACTAGCATGGCGGCGACGGGGCCCCGGCGACCGCGCGTGGTGGTCGTCGGCGTGGGCCGGCTGGGCAGCGCGATCTGCGTGCAGCTGCGGAAGGCGGGCTGGCCGGTGACGGTGCGCACCCAGTCGCCCGCGGGGCGGCGGCAGGCGAAGCGGCTCGGGCTCGTGGAGGCGGATGCGGCGGCGATGTCCCGTGCCGAGCTGTGCCTGCTGACCGTCCCGGACGCGGCCGTCGCGGCGGTGGCGCGCGCAGTGGCCCAGCTCCTCGGGAAGACGACGGGACTGGTCCACTGCGCGGGTGCGCTCACGCTGGAGGCCTTGCAGCCGGCGGCGGCCGGGCGACCGACCGGCTCGTTCCATCCCCTGGTCTCGGTGACCGGGCCGGAGACGCCGCTGGCGGGGCACTCGGTGGCCATTGCCACCCGGTCCCGGGTGCTCGCGCCGCTGCTCGGAAGGCTCGCCCAGGCGCTCGGGCTCCGTCCTCTACGGGTGCCGGAGAGCGGTCGGGCGGCGTACCACGCCGGTGCGGCGATGGTCGCCAGCGGGCTGGTCTCATTGCTGGATGCGGCGATCGCCGCGTGGCGGGCCGCGGGGGTGCCGGAGCGCGAGGCGACGGCCGCGCTCGCCGCGCTGATGCGCTCGGCGCTGGCAGGAGCCGAGGTGATCGGCACCGTGGCAGCGTTCACCGGGCCGGTGGTCCGCGGCGACGCGGAGGTGGTGCAGGCCCACGTCCGCGGGCTGCCGCCGGATGTGCTGCCGATTTACCTGGCGCTGCAGCAGCGGGTGCTCGCCCACGCGTCAGCCCGGCTCCCCCACCCCACGGTGGCCAGGGTCGCGGCGGTGCTCGGCCCGGAGGCGGCACGCCGCAAGCGTACGCGCCGCCCGCGGCGGTGACGGCTGCCGCATCGGCGCCTCAAGCGACGGACGCTGGAACGAGCTCCCAGTAGAACCGCTTGTTGTTCTTGCCTCGGTTGTCGAACTTCACGATCCGGGCCTGACCGATCTCCTCGGTCGAATGGACGTGGGTTCCGCCGCAGGCCTGAGCGTCGAATCCCTCCAGCTCCACGATGCGCACGCTGCCGTTCACCACCGGCGGCCTCACCTTCAGGGTGCGGACCAGCTCGGGTCGCTGCTCGAGCATGGCCTCGGGCACCACCGAGGCACAGACTCGCAGGCCGCGCGCGATCACCTCGTTGACCGCCGCCTCGAAGCCCGGGAGGTCGTCCCGGCTGAAGGCGCTCACGCTCAGGTCTACCCGCGAGCGCTCCATCCCGATCTCCGCGCCGCTGACCAGTCCTCCGTACCGCTGGTGCGCCAGCGCGTTCACCACGTGCAGCAGACAGTGGTGGCGCATGAGCGCGTGGCGCCGCGGCCAGTCCAGGGTTCCCCGCACCGTCTCTCCGGGCGGGAGATGGACCTCGACCCGGTGCCAGAGCGTCTCCCCTTCCTCGCGCATTCCGGTCACCGGGTGGGAGCTCCCGCCGCAGGCGAGCCAGCCATGGTCGGACGGCTGTCCTCCCCCTCCAGGGTGAAAGGCCGTCCGCGAGAGTACGGACCACCCGTCGAGGCTCTCGGTCACCAGCGCCTCGAACTCCCGGGCGTAAGAGTCGTCAAGGAAGATCCTTTCCGTGGCCATCGAAGGGTCCCTCGCGTGCGACCGGCGGTCGTCGGTCCCGCATACAGGCATCCGGACCGATCCTGCCAGCGCGCTGTTTTCGGGCCTCAGAGAACTCGTCTGGTCTCTCGGGCGGGGATGGAACGGACGACGCCCGCGCGTGAGTCATGTCCGAGGAGCGCCTCGATCTCGTCTGCGCCTCGCGCCGCGCCCCCGGCCGCCCGGAACGCCTGAGCGATGCGCTCTGCGCCGGGCCTTCGACTCCGTGCGACGCGCACCGACTCCCGCAGGCGCCCGGGGGTCAGCCGCTTCGCCTTGAGGCTCGTCCCCGCCCCGGCCACCTCCACGTGCCGCGCCACCTCGAACTGATCCCGCCCGAAGGGCGCGACGCACACCGGGACTCCCGCGGCCAGGGCCTTCTGGGTGATGCCCATCCCTCCGTGACACACCACGCAGGCCGCCCGATCGAGGATCGGACCATGGGGGACGAACCGCTCCAGGATGGCATTGCCGGGCACGCGGAAGGTCGTCGGGTCGACCGCTGCAGTGGTCGCCACGACGAAGACGTCTTCGCTTGCGAGCGCCTCGAACGCGGCCCTGACCAGGACGCCGTCGGCCTGGTACTCGGTCGAGCAGGTCACCAGGACGATGGGCCGGTCGATCTGGGCCAGCCAGTCGGGAACGGGCACCGGTGGCTCCCAGAATGTCGGACCGATCATCACTGCGCTCGGTGGTCTCTCCGGACAGGGATACTCGAACGGCTCGGCCGTGAAGTAGAGGATGCGAGGCGCGGCCCGGCCAATCTCGTCCATGTGCACCAAGGGCGGCACCCCGACGCGGCCGCGGAGCCCGTTCAGCAGGGGAAGATTGCGATCGAGGACCCGGAGCAGGAACTTCGACACCACCCGGTCGCGGACCCGACCCCAGAGGTCCTGGCGAGGCGCGAGTCCCGGTCCGAACGGTGGAATCCCGGGGAGGCTCCAGGGGAGAAAGTACGGGAGGAACAGCGACCAGGGCAGTCCGGACTTCTCCGCCACTGCCGCGGCGCCCCAGCAGTTGAAGTCCACCAGCAACGCGTCGGGTCGCTCCGTCCGGATCGC
The DNA here is from genome assembly GCA_046732375.1 of Myxococcota bacterium. Classification (GTDB taxonomy): domain Bacteria; phylum Myxococcota; class Myxococcia; order Myxococcales; family Myxococcaceae; genus RPRB01. The sequence goes on along the minus strand of JBKPMY010000119.1, from coordinate 4,382 downwards.
CACCTCGAGATCGTCGATCTCGTGAATCCCGCGAGCGGCGAAGACGCGCACTGCGCGATCGAGCGCCGCGACCGGCGAGGAGCGACCCCAGTCATCGTGAGCGATGTCCTCGATGGCCGCGGCGATCGGCCGTGCGCGCAGCCCGGACGAGGCGACGCGTGCCACCTCGTCCCGTAGCGTGACGAGCATCACCTGGTGCCCGCGCTGCTGGAGCTCGAGCAGGATGGGCACCACGGGAAAGAGATGACCCCGACCGGGCGAGGTGTAGCAGAGGATCCTGGCCATCACGGTTCTCCTGCCGGCCCCGGAGCACCGACGAGCCCGAGGACGGCTTTCTCCGCTTCCGCGCGCGACAGGCCGAGGTCGCGGCGCAGCAGCTTCCACACGTAGACGTCACAGATCGCGATCAGCTGGGCGCGCCGGATCGAACGGCTGCTCTCCGGGCAACGCGCCAGGTCGGGTGCGAACACCCGCTCGACCCAGGCTGCGTGAAGCGCGCGGCCACGCTGCGCGATCGTCGCGATCTCCTCGAAGCGCTCTTCCTGCGCAAGGAGCCGGAGGGCGACCTCGCCCCACGTCTCGTAGTGCTCGAGGAGGTTCGCCACCGCCGCGGCGTGATTCCCGACCGGAACCTGGCCGCGCTGGGCCTCGACCTCGGCGGTCGCCTCCTCCGCCGCCGCCGCGACGAGCCGCGGCTTCGAGCCGAACCGTCGGAGCACCGTCTGCAGGGTGACCCCGGCGCGCGCAGCGATGGCCTCCAGGGTGATCTCCTCGAACGGCAGCTCGACGAAGAGCGACCGAGTGGCCGAGAGGATGCGCTGGCCTCGCTCCTCGACCGCCTCGGCCCGAGCTGACATGCGATATGCCCTTCTAGCTTTCACGTTAGTCTCAGTAACACCAAAATAGGATGGGGTGAACGCGCCATCGGCGAGGGTTGGTCGGACGCCGGGTGCGTTTCCCAGCCCCGGCAGACGGGAGGTCCGGGCATTAAGCTGAACGCCCGTTCTGCTCACCGCCGCGATGCAGCCCAGCCTCTTCGACCACGCTCCCCTCGAGTTTGACCGGACCTTCTCCCGGCTGGAACGGATCCGCCTCGATGAGGCCGCCTGGATCGACGTGGCGCCCGGCTGGGTGAGCGGCTCGGACGCGCTCTTCCGGACCCTGGTCGAGACCCTCCCCTGGGCACAGCGCACCCGGTTCCTCTACGAGCAGCACCGGATCGAGCCCCGGCTCACCGCGAGCTGGCATGCGGAGCAGGGCAAGCCCCTCGAGCCGCCGATCCTCGAGGAGATGCGCGCTGCGCTCTCGGGGCGCTACGGCGTCCGCTTCGACTCGGCGGGATTCAACCTGTACCGCGACGGACGCGACAGCGTCGCCTGGCACCGGGACAAGATTCCCCAGCGCATCCACCAGCCCGTCGTCGCCCTGGTCTCGCTCGGCGAGCCACGCCGACTCCTCCTCCGACCTCGGGGTGGCGGAACCTCGCGGCCCTACCCGCTCGGGCACGGCGATCTCCTCGTCACTGGTGGTGAGACCCAGCGGACCTGGGAGCACGCCGTCCTGAAGGTCGCCCACGCCGGGCCGCGGATCAGCATCGCCTTCCGCCACGGCATGGACGCGCGCGTGTACGGCTGAGCGCTAGGGCGCGAGGATGATCCGCGGCCCCTGCATCGCCTCGCGCACCGCCGCCAGCGCCCCGTCGGAGAGGGCCTCGGTCTCCGTCAGCCGACGCATCACCAGCTGGGCGTCGGCGGGCGCATTCTCGAGAAGCCCCTTGAGCTCGAGGAGGAGCGCCAGCGCCGCATCCTCCATCTGCTTTCCGGGCTGGGACGCCGCGATGGGCTTCCCGGCCTTCTCGCTCAGGTACTTCACGAAGCCATCGAGCGAGGCGCGGGTCGCCCGCGCGTCGTAGGCCGCCAGCTTCGCCTGCAGCGTCTCCTTCGGCAGCTGGAGTACCCGGGGGACCCCGCCCTGGGCCATCCCCGGATGAGGCACGTCGATCTCCTGCATCGGGAACACGCCGAGCAGGCCGTCCTCGGGCGCCGGCGAGCTGTAGGGCACGACGTCCAGGAAGAGCGCGAGCGGATCCACGCCCTGCTTCGCCGCCTCGATGTCCTGCGGATCCAGCGGGGGGTAGGTGGTCGGCGCGCCGGTGAAGAGCAGCGGGAACACCGCCTGTTCCCAGAACTCGTCCGGTGCCGAGCCGCTCTGCTTGGTCGCGGCGACCAGGGTGAGCATCAGCTCGGCGAGCCGGGGCGCCTGCCCCACCTGGTCCCCGAAGCTCTGCGCCGGGTCGAGGCGCGCCAGCGCGCCCGCGATCTGCTGCTCGAACTGCGCCTTCGGCTCGGCCGACATGCGCTGCGGGCTCACCCGTCCCAGCGCCGCCCTGACATCCGCGGCCAGCACCGAGGGCTTCGCCTCCCAAAGCTCCTTGGTCCGGCGCGGGTCGAGGACCATGAACTGGAGGAAGCCGGGGTCGAACAGTCGCGCGTAGTCCTCGGGTCGCAGCCGCACCGGTGCTCCGCCCGTGGGGGCGAATCGGGCCTGCGCCAGCGCGCGCCGGATGTCGGCGGTCACCTCGTCCAGCCGCTCCAGCTTCCCCCGGCTCAGCGCCTCCATCACCGCCTGGAACGGCGAGAGCATGAGGACGGCCTCGGGAAAGCCCAGCATCCCGCCCTCGGGCGCTTCCCGGTGGGGGAACCAGAAGGCCTGGTCGCTGGCGATCAGCCGGTCGGCGAGCGCGCCCGCCAGCCCCAGCGCCACCAGCTGGTGCTCCGGCTGCTCCGGGCGGAAGGGACCCATCAGCAACCGGATGACGCCCTTCTCGATGTCGGCCCACGACGCACTCTTGAGGTCGATCGGCGCGCCGGTGACCCGTTGCAACGAGGCCGCGAGCTGCTGGGTGGCGGCATCGAGATGTCCTGCGGAAGAAGCCATGGGTGGCCCCCTTAGCGTAGAACGAGGGGCTCTGTGGAGAAGCCCGGGACCGGGAGGGGATTCCGAGTGGACGGTCGGGCTGCCGCCCTCGTCCTGCCCGTGCTCCTGGGGCTCACCGGGTGCGCGACGCTCTCCCCGCGCTTCGATCAGGCGATCACCACCTCGTTCGCACGGCAACCCATGCGCAAGCTGGAGACGGGGCGTGTGGAGCTCTACTACCCCGAGGCGAAGCGGGACGAGGCGCTCCGGCTGATCCAGCGGCTGGACCGCTGCGTGGAGCTGCTGCGACGCAATCGCTTCTCCGGGACGCCGCGCCCGAAGGTCCTCGCCTACCTGACCACGGCGAACTTCGACAACGCCTACGTCCAGCCCCAGGTGGGGGGCCTACCGATCCAGATGGTCCTGGCCCATCACTTCACGACCGAGTTCTTCAACCTCCTGGAGATCGGCACCAACCACGTGGACGACGTCTCGTGCCACGAGGCGGTGCATTACGTGCAATTCCAGGAGGTCGACGAGCTCTGGTACTACCTGAACCTCGCCTTCGGCGACCTGCTCGACCCGAACATCTTCACCGAGTCCTATTTCCTCGAGGGGCTCGCGACCTACTACGAGGGTCGGCTGGACCGCGACACCGGCCGTCCGCACAGCCCCATCTGGCGCGGGCTCTTCGAGTCCGGGGTGGCGCTCCGCAAGGGGGAGATCCATTCCGGCGACCTCTCCTCGGCACAGCGCGAGCTCCTTCCCTTCGGTGGGAACTACCTGGTCGGGATGCACTTCATCGAGTGGCTCGCCCGCCGCTACGGCGCGGACAAGCTCTGGGAGCTCATCGACGTGCAGGGGCGGAGCTGGATCCCGGTGCTCGGCGTCTCGTTTCGCTTCATGTGGGTCTACGGCAAGGGGCCCGGCGAGCTGGTGGACGAGTGGCGCGAGGTGCTCCGTCGCTCCGGCCCCTGGCGGGAACGGCCGGCGAGGCAGAAGGTCCTGGATCCCGACCTGGGCTACTTCGCGCGACTGGCCTCGGCTCCGGACGGCACGCTGGCGGTCATCACCGCCGGACGGGACTCGTCGTCCGAGCTGCGCATCTACAACCCCGATGGGTCGGTTCGCTTCCGGCGTCCGCTGACCAACTTCTGGCCCGGGCGTCCGTACATCGCCACCAGCCCGCTGTCGGTGAGCGGCCTCTCCTTCGACGGGAGTGGCGCGCGGCTCTACCTCGTCCTCGCCGACGTCGGCGTCCTCGGGGACGAGGCGCCCAAGCTGCTGGCCCTGGATGCGCGCGAGGGCCAGCTGCTCCAGACCTGGGAGACCCCGGACGCGCTCGGCGGCGGCGTGGACCCGGCCGGCAAGCGTTACGTCTTCATCCGCAGCCACGCAGACACCGCGGACCTGTGGGAGCTGGACCTCGCCAGCGGCGAGCAGCGCGCACTGACCCACCACCAGGG
>JBKPMY010000118.1:0-3114 GCA_046732375.1 Myxococcota bacterium | reverse complement strand
GGCGCGGGTCGCGGGCAAGTCCCTCGGTGTCCTGGTGCTGGTGCTGGACGCGCTCAAGGGTGCGCTCCCGGTTCTCCTGGCCAGGTCCCTCGAGCCCGGACCGGTGGTGCCGGCGGCGGTGGGTCTGGCCGCGTTCGCCGGCCACGTGGCTCCGCCCTGGCTCGGGTTCCGGGGCGGGAAGGGGGTGGCCACCGCGCTCGGGGTGCTGCTGGTCCTTGCTCCGCGCCCCGCGATCGCTGGCGCCCTGACCTACGCGGTGATCCTCGCCATCCTGCGCATCAGCTCGGTGGGCTCGCTGCTCGCCGGCGTCGTCGCGGTCGCGGTGGCCTGGCTGATTCCCGGGACGCCGGCGCCCTCGGCGGCGCTGGCCTCGGTGCTCTTCGCCGCGATGCTCTGGACGCACCGGGGAAACATCGGGCGGCTGCTGCGCCGGGGCGAGCCCCGGGTCTGATCAGCCGCGCCGCCGGCCCGGCCCGGCTCACCGTGGCGTGCGTGCGGCGCGTTCCCGGTCGTCTCCTCCGGTGCGGGGGGTGTACTCGAGGAGCGTGCACTCGATGGGCCCGTTCCACAGGGGCTGCCGTCGGATCGGGCGATGGTGGAACGCCGCCTCGAAGGCAGGGTTCCCGGAGAGGATCGCCAACCGGAACCCGGTGAGCCCGCCGAGCCGCTCACCGAGCTGGAAGTAGAAGGTCTTCATTCCCTTCTGGCCTCCCTGGGCGAGCCGGTCGCCGTAGGGGGGATTGGTCACCAGGAGCCCGTGGTCGAGCTCCGCGAGCGGCAACGCACGGGTGGCGTCGGCCGCCGCGACGGTGATCTCCCGCTCGAGCCGCGCCGCACGAACGTTGGCACGGGCGGCTTCCACCGCCTCGGGGCTCCGGTCGAAGCCGCGGATGGGGAAAGGTGCGCGCCGCTCGTTCGCCCGCGCCTCGGCGCGCAGCCGGTCGAGGATGGCGCGGGCCTCGGGGCCGATCGAGGGCCAGCGCTCGATGCCGAAGGCGCGATGGAGGTTCGGGGCACGGCGGACCGCGATGAGCCCGGCCTCGATCAGGAACGTTCCCGAGCCGCACATCGGGTCGACCAGCGCCTCGTCGCTGGTGTAGCGGACGGCGCGGAGGATGGCAGCGGCGAGCGTCTCCTTGAGCGGCGCCACGGTGGGGCGAACGCGGTAGCCGCGCTGGTTGAGCGGCGCGCCGGCCACGTCGAGCGAGACCGACAGCCGGGTCCCCGCCAGGTGCGCCACGATGCGCACGTCCGGCCGGCGAGTGTCGACGTCCGGGCGCTGGCCGCGGCGGTCGCGGATCCGGTCCACCAGCGCGTCCTTGATCTTGAGCGCCACGAACCCGGAATGGGTGTGCTCCGAGTCGCGCAAGGTGGCCTCGACGGCGAACGTTGCACCGGGATCGACGTGCTCCTCCCAGGGCACGGCCCGCGCGGCGTCGTAGAGCCCCTCCGCCCCCTGGGCCTCGGCCTCGGCCAGCGGCCAGAGCAGGCGCATGGCGATGCGAGACCAGAGGGCGATGCGCAACGCCTCGTGGAGGTTGGCGAGGAAGCGGACGCCGCCGCGATCGGCACGCACCCGGACCGCGCCGAGCTCGGCTAGCTCCTCGGCGAGGAGCTCCTCGGTTCCGCGGGCGGCAGTGGCGAACAGGGGGAGGCGGCGAGGCATGCGCCCTGGACCGCTACTGTCTTCCCCCCGTCCCCTGCAAGCGTGGTTGACTGCCGGGCGCCGTACAGACCGAGGAGGGACCATGCGCCGTACCGTGCTGATGCTGGTGGTGTGCGCCGTTCCGCTCGCAGCCCGGGCCGCCGATGGAGGGGCCAAGGCGGGCATCGACGCCGGGAACCGGAAGTTCGAGGAAGCCGTGGCCAAGGGCGACGCCGCGGCCATTGCCAAGCTCTACGCCGAAGACGCGGAGATCCTCCCGCCGAATTCGCCGCCCAAGAAGGGTCGAGAGGCGATCCAGAAGGAGTTCGCCGAGCTGGTCGGGGCCTTCACGAAGATCACCCTGAAGACGCGCGAGGTGTACCCGATGGGAAACTTCGCGCTCGAGGTGAGCAGCTGGAAGCTCGAGGACGCCTCGGGAAAGGGCCCGGAGGGGAAGGGCATGGTGCTCTGGAAGAAGACCGGAGGGACCTGGCAGTTCTACCGCGACATGTGGAGCGGGAACGCGCCGCCGCCGGCCACTGCCGCCGCGGAGAAGCCGGCTGCACCGCCTGCAGCATCAGGCCAGCCGGCGAAGTAGGAGCATGTCCATGCCCGGAGAGGCGCTGATCACCGTCGACGTCGCGCAGCGGATGATCGAAGAGAGCCCCTTCGGGCGGTGGTGGGGGTACCGGGTGGAGGAGGTGGGGCCAGGTACCGCCCGCCTCCTCCTCCCGTTCCAGCCGGGGTTCGAGCGTCCGGGCGGCGTGCTCCAGGGCGGCTGCGCGATGACCCTCGCCGACGTGTCGTTCTGGATCGCCGGAATGACGCTGATCGGCGCGGACCCCTCGGCGATGACGCTCCAGATGAGCTCGTCATTCCTGCGGCCGGCGATGCTGGGAGATCTCCGTTCCGAGGCGCGCATCCTCCGCGCCGGCCGGCGCATCCTGTACGGCGAGGCGTCGGTCACGGACCTCCGAGGGAACCTCCTGACGCACCACGTCCTCACCTACATGCGGCCGGACCCGTCCGCGGGCTGACCGGAACTCCGGCCCCGGGCTCGCGCCTCGCGGGAATCCTCGAAGAGGAGCGAGCTGGTCCGGCCGTCGTGGAGGCGTCCCGGGTCAGGGCTGAAAGCCGCCCAGGCTCGGGAACTCCTTGTTGAAGAAGCACATCCCCTCGCCGTCGTAGGTCCCGCCCTGGAAGTTCTCGATGAAGTTCTGGGCGACCGCCTTCGCCCAGGGATCCAGGTGACAACCCTGGTCGTACTGGAAGTTGATGCCCGAGTTCGTCGGCTGCGACGTGGGATTGCAGTCCGCGTTGGTCGCGCAGGGAGTCGATGGGTTGATGGCCTGGGCCGAATACGAGCACGTGCCACCGCCGGGCGGGTAGTACGTGACGTCCCCCTTCCACTGCGTACCGATGTAGAGCGCGGTGCTGAGGAAGGCGAGGTTCGCCACGCTGTAGCTGCT
>JBKPMY010000117.1:0-8903 GCA_046732375.1 Myxococcota bacterium | reverse complement strand
CACCCCGGCCGCCCCCCTCGGGGCCCTCGGCTCCCGGGCCGCGCCCGCGGTCGCTGGGGTACTGGAGCCCGCAGCCGCGATCGGAGTCGCCCGCCAACGCGGGCCCGCGCAGCTCGCCCTCCGCGCCCCAGACCTTCGGCTCGCGCAGCTTCGGGACGCCCTCCCGAAGCTTCGGCGCTCCCTCGCGCAGCTTCTCCGCGCCTTCCTCGGGTGGCTTCGGCGGAGCTCCGCGGAGCTTCTCCGCCCCGTCGGGTGGCTTCGGAGGAGGGCCGCGCAGCTTCTCCGCGCCTTCATCGGGCGGCTTCGGCGGAGCCCCGCGGAGCTTCTCCGCCCCGTCGTCGGGAAGCTTCTCCGGTTCGCGCGGCGGTGGCGCGGCCCACGGGGGCGGCGGGGGTGCTCGCCCGAGCGGCGGTGGCGGTGGGCACGCCGTCGGCGGAGGTCGCCGCTAGCGGGGTGGATGTCCCCCCCGGGGGGCTGCGCGTGAGCACGGCCAGGGGCGGTGACACCGGAGAGGCGACTCGCGGGTGGATCGGCTACGGCCGGTCTTCCGTCCGGGCACTGGTCCAGCGGGTCATGGCCTCGTGGGCCGCGCGCAGCCTGCAGGTCGGCGCGCTGGCCACCGTGGTGGACGTCTGCGTCCTGCTGGTCTGCAAGAAGGTGCTGAAGCTGCCCACGCCGGTGGGCGCCGCGATCGGAGTGGCCATCGGCTCGACGATCGCCTTCTTCCTCAACCGAAGATGGGCCTTCCGCGCGCACGGGACTCCGGTGGCGGGGCAGGCGGTGAAGTTCCTCATCTCCACGCTCATCGCCATGTCCATCCACGCTCCGCTGGTGGGAATCCTCGCCGACTGGCTGGACGTGCCGGTGGTGGTGGCGAAGCTCATCGCCGACGTGCTGGTCTTCAGCGTCGGCCAGCTGCTGGCGATGCGGTTCCTGATCTTCCGCAAGTCGATGCGGAAGGCGCCGCAGGAGGGAACCTGACCTTCGGCTAGCGGTTGCTGCGGGCGTTGCCCTGGGTGGGGACGTCCGCCGCGACCTGTGCCTCGAGGCGCTTCACCGCCTCGGCCGCGGGCGCGAGGTCCGCCTGCCGCGTCACCGCCTCGCGGTACTCGCGCAGCGCCTCCTTCTTCCGGTCCTGGGATTCGTAGAGCTGGCCCAGGTAGAAGTGCGGCGCGCCGAAGGTCGGGTCCACCGCCAGGCTCGCGCGGAATGCCTTCTCCGCCTCCGCGGGCTGCCCGCGCTCGAACAGCACCTGCCCGAGGTACATGTGCGCCAGGGGCTGGCGGCTGTCGGTGGCCAGGACGCTCCGGAGCAGCTTCAGCGCGGTGTCCGGATCGCCGCCGCGGAAGTAGAGCGAGCCGAGCTCGGCCTTCGCCTCGAGCTGGGTGGGGTCGCGGCGGATCAGCTGCTCCAGCTCGGGGAGCGCCAGGTCCGGACGGCCGCGGCGGCTGTGCAGGACTCCCAGGCGCGAGAGCAGCCCGGTGTCGTCTGGATGGCGGTCCTTCGCCCGGCCCAGCACCCGCTCGGCGGCGGCGTAGTCGCCCTTGGCCAGGTACAGGTCGGCCAGCCCGAGGGCGGCGGCCAGGTCCTCCGGCCTCTCCTTCAGCACCGCCTGGTACAGCGGCTCGGCCTTCGCGCTGACCCGCTTGCGGGCGTAGAGCGCGGCCAGCTCCAGGCGGGCCTCGGCGGTGCCCTCGACCTGCAGCCGCTTCTCCGCCTCGACGATGGCGCCGTCGAGGTCGCCCATCGCCAGGTGCGCGTCCGCAAGCGCGGCGCGGGCGCTCCCGTCCTGCGGGAACTCGCGCACCGCCTTCTCCAGGACCGCGATGGCCTCCTTGAACTTGCCGAGCCCCACGTAGGCGATGGCCAGCCCCCGGTAGGCCTCGGTGCTCCGCGAGGCCTTGCGGTCCTCCGCCATCAGAGCGATGGCCTTCTGGAACGCGGCCACGGCCTGGGTCCGCTTGCCCTGCTTCAAGTAAAGCTGTCCCAGCTGGGTGTACGGCGCGCTGGCGCTCGGGTTGATGGTCTGTGCGCGGGCGAAGGCCCGGTTCGCGCGCTGGTTGTCTCCGGTTCGGAAGTAGGAGAGGCCCAGGTTGAACCACGCCTCGGCCGAGCGCGGGTCCTCGCGGGTCGCGGCGAGGAACTCACGGCGCGCGCCCTGGAAGTCCTCCTTCCAGTCCAGCGCCACGCCGAGGTTGTTGTGCGCCTGGGCCGAGCGCGGGTCCAGCTGCAGCGTGCGCTCGAAGGCGCCGATGGCGCCCGGGATGTTCCCTTCCCGGAGCAGGAGGACCCCCAGGTTGTAGTGAGTGGCGGGGTCGAGCGGCGCCGCCTGGGCCGCCGTCATCAGCAGCTCCTTGGCCTCGCCGGTGAGCCCCTTCTCCGCCAAGGCCTTGGCCAGGTTCACCTTGGCCACGGTGAGGTTGGGGTCCAGCTCCAGCGCCTTCCGGTAGGTGGCGATGGCCTCGTCGATGCGCGCGCTGCGCTGGAGCGACTCGGCGAGGTTGAACTGGGCGGTGGCGTCGCGGGGCTGGAGCTCGGTGACCCGGGTCCAGGCACGGACCGCGCCCACGTTGTCATCCAGCGAGCGGGCCAGGAGCGCCCGCTCCACGTGCAGCGCCGGGTCGGACGGGCTCTGGGTGATGGCGTGATCGAGCAGCGCCTTGGCCTCGGCGGCCTCTCCGGCCAGCCGGAGGGCGCGGACCAGGAGCAGGGTGGACTCGGGTCCCGGGCGACGGCGAGCCAGCTCCCGCAGCGGAGGCACTGCCCGATCGGGCTCCTCGAGCGAGAGGTAAGCCATCCCCAGGCGCTTGAGCGCGTCGGCGTCGTCCGGAGAGTCGCGCAGCCGGGCCTCGTCGGCCTTCACCGACTCGCGCAACCTCCCGGTCTCGGGGCCCGCGAGCAGCAGCAATACCGGCAGCAACGCCGCGCCCACCATCTAGAGCTTCTCCACGAAGGGGCTGGCGCGCGCGTCGAAGCTCTTCCGGGCCACGACGTCGCGCTTCTTCTCCCACTCCGCGCGGGCCTTCTCCATCCGCTCCCGCTCCGGCTTGGCGGCCTTCCTCCGGTCGGCGAGCTCGCCCTCGCACTGCTTCGACTGCCGCTCGTAGTCCTTGGGGTCGTAGCGCTCGCTGCCCGGAACCTTCACCTTCCGCACCGCGGTGAGCCGGGCGAGCTGGTAGCGGGTGATGGCGCAGGTCCGGTTCAGCTCGTCGAGCTCGCGGTTGCGCACGTTCCAGTCCTGCCTCGCCCGCAGGTACTGCACGCGGGCCTGCGCCTCCTCGCGGGCGAGCACTGCCAGTTCCTTGGTGGCGGGGTCCTTCGCCTGGCCGATCTCGTCGCCAGCGAGCGACTCGGACTTCTTCGCCCGGCGGATCTGATCGCGGGTGCGGAGGATCTCGTTCTCCGCGTCGTCCACCCGGTCATAGGCGACGAAGAGGTCGTTCTCCGCCTCGACCAGGTCGACCTTGTCCTCGTAGGTGAGCTTGTTCACCATGTCGTCGGGAACGGTGCGGCCGTACTTGCCACCGCAGCCGAGGAGCAGGACGAGCGCCCACCACCAAGCCGTCGTGCGCACAGCAGAGATCGGTTGGACTGGTCGTGAGGATCGCAAGCGAGGACCGATCAGCCCAACCGATTTCTGCTGGAGGATCATTGCACCGTCGCCTTGAAGTCGCCGAACACCGTCCGGCCACAGCCGAATTCAATGCAGCGCTGGAAGGTCACGCTGAAGCTGCCGTTCACCACGCCCCCGTCGCGCGGCACGTCGTAGAGCACCATGAAGCCGTCGGAGATCAGCGGGAAGTTCTTGCGCGGGTCGTTGAACACGTCCCTGGTCACCACCCCTCGCTGCTGGGTGGCGATCCCGCCGTCGGGGAGAACGCCGCCGTCGGGGCCCGCGTCCTGCGCGAAGTCGGGGAGCGGCTCCGCGAGGTTCACGAGGTCCCCGGTGCGGACGGTCAGGCCGTCGAGCTTCTCCGAGACCTCCAGCACCGTGTCCTGACCGGCGCCCCTGGGACGCGTCCACCGCACCGCGATCTGATCTCCGGCGAAGCCCAGCTTGATGTCCTGGTAGGTGAGGTCGAGGATCTCCTGGAGGCTCCCCTCGACCTTCGTGGGACCGCAGGCGAGCGCCACCCCCACGACGACTGCGGTGATGGGGACGGCGGCGCGCTTCATCGGCAGGTTCTCCACTCCGGGTCCACATCGGCCCCGGCGAGCGCGCCGTTCTTCACGGTCGAAAGCTCCTTCCTGGCGCCGTCCTGGTCCCCGTAGCGGCAGCGGAGCGCGGCGAGGTTGGCCCGCGCCTTCTCGTTGCCCGGGTCGGCGTCGATGGCCTTCCCGTAGGCGGCCCGGGCCGCCATCGGCTCTCCCTGGTAGAGGAGCGCCACGCCCAGGCCGTTCTGGGCCGAGGTCCGGGTCTCTCCGAGCTCGGTGGCCCGGGCGAGCGCGAGCTGCGCCATGGGGATCTGCTTGGCCTCGAGGTACGCGAGGCCCAGGGCCTCGAGCGAGGCGGCATCCTGGAGGGTCTCGGCCTTCTTCTGCAGCTCGGGGAAGCCGGTGGGCAGGTTCCCCGGCGCGGGCGGCGCAGGCAGGGGCGAGCGCGCGGTCTCGCTCCGGCTTCGGCAGCCGAGCACCGCCGGCGCGTAGACCTCGAGCTGGGTGGCCCGGACGAGGCAGGTCTTGAAGGCCTCGTCGGCCTGCTCCTTGATGGGCTGTACCTGTTGCTTCACCGCCGACTTGAACTGCTGCGCGTCGGCCGCGGACAGCCCGGCCGGCACCGGAGTCTGCTCCACCGCGTCGGCCAGCGACTGGAGCGAGAGGCCCAGCTTCCAGAGCGAGGCCACCGCCCACTCCGAGCTGCCCATCGACGCTGCCTGGTTGTAGACACCCTGCAGCTGCTGCAGCGCCGCGACCTTCTGGTCGATCTGATCGGCGGGGATGGCCTTGAAGTTCCGGTAGAGCAGCTCGCCGAGGTACCAGAGCGCCTTGGCGGTGTCCTCGCCCTGGCTGCTGGGTGCGTTCACCACTGGGGCCAGCGACTTCGCGAGCACGTCGGGCCGCTCGCCCTGGCTGGCCGCCACCTCCGCGAGCACGGCCGCCGCTTGCGGATTCGTCTTGTCCACCCCCAGCGTCTGCTGCGCGGTGGCCTTGGCGCCGGCCAGGTCACGCGCCTTCAGCTTGGCCTGGGCGAGCAGGGCCAGCGCCTCGCCGCGGCGGTTGCCGCCGACGTTGGCCGCGGCCTGGAAGTCCTTCTGCGCGCCCGGATAGTCGTTCAGCACCAGGCGGAGCCTGCCGGCGGCCATCCACCCGTCGTAGGCGGTTCCGTCCTGGCCCATGCGCTGGCCGAGCTGCTCGTACCACTGCGCCGCCTCGGGGAAGCGGCCGGCCTCCGCGGTGTGCCGGGCGATGCTGGCCAGCACGTCGGAGGTGTAGGCGGTCTTGGGGTAGTCGGTGAGGAGCTTCGCGCCGATCTCCCGCTCCTTGGCGTAGTCCTTCTTCTCCCGGGCGGCGGTGAACGCGCCGTACAGCGCCTTCTCCGCGATGTCGCCGCCCTTGTTCTCCGAGGCGACCTTCAGGAGTCCCTCCACCACGTCGCCGGTCTCGGCCGAGCTCTGCAGCGCGAGCTCGCCCAGGGCCTCGCCCTTGCTCTCCGCCTGGAACTTGCGGACCTCGGCGAGGAAGGCGGCGGGCAGCTGGCCGTTGGAGAGGAACTTCCGCGTCGTCTCCTCGATGCCCTTGAAGTCGTTCAGCTGGCGGAGGCTGTCCAGCGCCAGCTTTCCCGCCACCGGGGAGTCCTTGTGCGTCGGGTACTCCATGGCGAAGGCGGTGAAGAGCTGGCTCGACCGCTCGAACTCGCCGTCGTCGTAGAAGGCGCGGGCGATGTTGAACTTGACCGTGAGGGCGTTGGCGTTGCGCGGGTACTGGGTGATGAACTTCGCCCCGTCCAACTTCAGCGCCTGCCGGGCGTCCGCGACCTCGAAGGCGGTGATCTTGTCCACCTCGCCGGCCTTGAGCGCGCTGAAGTGGGCGAGCAGCGCGCCGTAGGCCGCGGCCTCCGCGCCGGCGGCGTTCTTGGCCCGGACCTCGTAGGTCTCGAGCTCCTCGAACTGCCGGGCCGACTCGGGGAAGGCATGGGCCGCGAACAGCGCATCGGCCCGGTTGTGCATGATGTCCCGCACGTACTTCTCGGGGCGGAACAGCGAGAGGTACGCCTTGTAGGCGTCGGCGGCCTGCAGATAGGTCTTGGTGTCGTTGGTCTTCTGGGCCAGCGCCTGCAGCTGGGTGGCCAGGTCGCGGGTGAGCTCCTCCAGCTCCACCAGCTGCTTCCGCCGGGTGGTGTCGTCCTTGAAGGGATCGACCTTCACGTTCACCGCGGCACGCACCAGGAACTTGATGTCCTCCTGCTGGGTGGGCACCCGGCCCTTGGCCGCCTTGAGCGAGTCGTAGAGCTTCTCCGCCCGCTCGATGTCCAGGTCCGGATCGGGCTGGATCTCCATCAGCTTGCGCAGCGCGGGGATGGCCCACTCGTACTGCTGCTTGATGAAGTAGCGGTTCCCCAGCTTGTCCAGGGCGAGGGCGTAGGTGGTCCGGCTGTCGGAGAGCTTCTCGAAGTAGGGGAGCGCGCCCTTGGGCGGCCGGGCCTCGGTGTAGCTGTAGACCAGGTCCAGGAGCGCCTCGCGCTTGACGTTGAGCGCCTTCTGGCTGTCCACGCCGGCGATGGGCTCGCTGCCCGCGGCGCCCTCGAAGAAGGTGACCGCGTCGTTGAACTTGGTCTGGTTCACCCGGATCCAGCCGAGCTTGTAGCGGGCCAGGTCGTGCACCGGGCTCTGGGGGAACTTGAGGATCTCCTGGTAGTGCTTCTCGGCCTCGGCGAGGTCGGTCTTGTCGAAGTAGTAGTCGCCGATGATCTGCTCGGCCTCGAGGCGGAGCGGGCTCTTCGGGTACTTGGCGATGAGCTCGTTCTGCGTCTTGAGCATCTCGTCGAACTGACCGAGCTCCCGCATCTCGTGGGCCAGGTAGAACGTCACCTTGTCCGCGTCGTGGAAGTCGGGGAACTCGCGCAGGAGCCGGTTGTAGAGCTGCACCGCCTTCTGCTTCAGGAGCTTTGTCTCCGGGCTGACGATGGCGCCCTTGTTGTCGCCGCCGCGCTGCTCCACCTGCAGGAAGTACACGTACCGGCTCTTCTCCACGTAGAGCTCGGCCAGGCGGAACTGGAGGTCCGGCAGGTAGGGAGCGTTGCGGCTCTTGGCGATCAGCCGCTCGGTCTCGAGCAGCGAGCGGTCCACCTTGAAGATGTCCCGCTTCAGCTTCTCCACGTACTCGGTCTTCTCCCGCTGCTTGGTGATGACCGGGTTCACGCTCTTGTCCAGCGTGGGGAGGAGCGGGCTCTTCGCCTGGGCGAGGAGCAGGAGGAGCAGGGGACCCGTCACTGGGCACCCTCCTCGATGCAGCGGCTGGGGATGCTCACCCGGTAGCTGCGGAGCTCGTCGTTCCAGTACTCACCGGTGAACTTGAAGGCGATCTGCGCCGAGGTCAGCTGGATCTCCTTCTCCGGCTGGGCCAGTTTGGCGCCGCGCTTCACGCGCTCGTAGAGCTTGAGGCCGACCTCGTACTCCATGAGCCGCACCTGCTCGTCGGCGCGGAGCAGCTTGTCCGCCTCCTCGCGCACCGCGTCCCTGAGCCGCTGCTGGTAGATGCGCTCGGACTCGGCGTGGGCCAGGTCGTAGATCTTCTGGAGGTGCTTGTAGAGCCGGTCGCCGAAGCCGCCGGCGTGGCGATTCAGCTGCTCGGTCTCGAGGTTCAGCGACTCGAGGAACCTCGCCGCCCGCTTGGTGGAGCCGTGGCTGTTCGCCGCGCGCCGGAGGCGGAAGTCCTGGGTGAGGTCCTCGCGCTCGCGGATTGCCTCCAGCGAGTCGCTGAAGCGGCGGGTGAGCTCCTTCGCCGCCCGCTTGGCCGGGAGGTACTGGCAGAGATCACGATAGACCAGCGCCCGGAGGATGTACTTGTCGGGCAGGAACTCGTCCCGGAAGCTCGGCGCGTCCAGGGTGGTGAGGAGGCCGATGGTCGCGCGCAGCTGGCCCAGGTTGTAGCGAGTCCAGGCCTCCTCCAGGTACAGGGTGGCCCGCCCGGGGTCGAGCGAGGGCAGCTGCACCATGTCGTAGGCCTTGAGCGCTCCCTCGTAGTCCTTCTTCTCGTAGCGGAGCCGAGCCACCGCCAGGCGGGCCTCGTTGCGCGCCTCGAGGGTGAGCTTCTGGTCCTTGGACAGCTCGAGGAAGTCGTCGATCACCTGATCGTCGACCTGCTTGGCGTTCTTCAGCCGGGTGACCAGGAGCGCGAACTTGGCCCGGCTGGCCTCCACGCCGTCCTCCTCCAGCTTCACGAAGTGCGTCTTCGCCCACCGCTCGTTGCCCACGCGCAGGTCCACGATGCCCTGCTGGTAGTTGGCGTAGTCGCTGACGCTGTCGGGAAGGAAGCCAAGGTCGAGCGAGCCGAAGATCTGCTCGTCGATCAGCACCTCGTCGTGCGGCACCTGGGTCAGGACCTTGAGCGCCTCCAGGGTCTTGGGGAGCACCTGGGGGTTGCTTCGCTCGTGGGCCACCTTGGCCAGGTACACCGCTCCGCCGTGGCGGAGGCTCAGGTCGATGAGGCAGCGGGCGAGGAAGTACTGCGCCCAGGAATAGTTCTCGTCCGTGGGCGGGGTGGACTCGATGAAAGCGTAGAGCTTGCGCGCCGCCTGCTCCTGCTTGTTGTCGAAGTAGTCCTTCAGCGCCTCGTCGAAGATCTTCGGATCCACCTTCGGTGGAGGCTCGCTCGCGGCCTGCTGCTGCTGCGCCCCGGGCTGGGCAGCGGCGGATGCACCGGCGGGGGCCGCGGCCGGCTTCGCGCCCTGTGCCGGCTGGGCC
>JBKPMY010000116.1:0-9760 GCA_046732375.1 Myxococcota bacterium | reverse complement strand
GGCGACTACGGCGCCGCGGTGGCCGACTCGGATGGCTCGATCTGGATGGCCAGCGAGTTCACCTCCGCCCGTCCCCGTTTCATCTTCGGGAACTGGGGGACCTTCGTGAGCCAGGTGAAGGTCGACAAGTGAGGACGAGCCCCCGGCGCTAGGTCGTTCCCGCCGGGACGCAGAGCAGCGCGACCCCCTCGCCCGACAGCTCCACCGCGGGCGCGGGGGTTCCCTCCGGGCCTTCCCAGCCCAGCGCCACGACCCGTGGGCTCAGCTGGCCTTGCCACCCCACCCAGTGCTGGAGGGGAACGGTGACCGGCGCGTCGTGCCGCACCTCGGTGGAGCGCAGCGGGCCGGGAAGCCCGAGCAGTACCTGCCCCATCCCGCTCAGGTGCACGAGGTCCAGGTCCGGCGCCACCTCGCTCGGGACCCGCCCGTTCTCGAACATCACCGGCTCCTCGAAGCCGAACACCCAGTCCTCGCGGAGGTAGACGCTCTCGTCGCCGAGGTCGACGGCGAGGAAGGTCCTCCCCATCACCCCGAGCCAGGCCGTCCCGGTTCCGACCAGCCGGTGCATGCGCGCCGGGCCCCAGCCGAACGGCTTGTCGGTCACCCGGCCGCGGAAACGCTTGAACTCGGCCCTCGCCTCGATGAGGCCGGTCCAGCCCAGGAGCCCGGCCGTGCGCACCAGCACCTCGCCCCGGACCTCCACCCGCACCGCCTCGGGCGTGACGGTGTAGGTGCGGCTTCCGTCTCCGGGCAGCTTCCCCGCGACGGTGGTGAGCTCGGTGGGCCGCACCAGCGGGTGCCCCGACTCCCCGGAGGAGGCGCGCAGGCTCCTCGGGGGCGCAGCCTCCGCCGGCGGCGGGCTGGGTGGAGCCGCGGGTGGGAACTGCTGGACGGGCGCGGGCGAGGGCGCATCCCTGGCCGCCCGGGCCTCCCTTGCCGCCGCGGGCGTGCTGGCGGGAGCCGCGGCCTCGCCATTTCCGAAGCTGGGAAGCGGCGCCGCGGGCACCGGCGGCGATGGGGGAACGGTCTCGGTGAGCGGGATGGGTGCGGGCGGTCTGCCCGCGAGCTCGGAGACCGAGACCACCGGCAGCTCCTGGGTGAGCCCGGGGATCCTCGACTCCGCGGGCGGCGGCCGCGGGGGCACCGGCACCGGACGCGCCTCGGCAGCGAGGGCCTTGGCCATCTTCTCCGCCATGGCCTCCGAGCCGGCCTTCACGAAGTGCTCGCGTGCCCGGCCGTACTGTCCGGCCTGCGCGAGCGCGAGGCCGAGATAGTTGTGCGCCTTCAGGTGTCCGGGCGACAGCTCGACCGCGCTCTCGAACTCGCGGACCGCTCGGGTGAGCTGGTTGGACTTGAGGTACACGAGGCCCAGGTTGACCCGGAGGGTCGGGTCGGTGCCGTTCTCGCGCACCAGCGCCTCGTACACCTCCGCGGCGCGACCGAAATCGCCGAGCTTGAAGTAGGCGAGCCCGAGCAGGTTCTTCGCCTTCTCATCGCCCGGGCGCATCTGGTACGCGCGCTCGAGGTGATCGCGCGCCTCGTTCACCTGCCCCTGCTGGAGCAGCTCGCCCCCGCGGTAGAGCGCCTCGAGGAAGACCGCGTCGCTGGCCTCTGCCGGATTCACCGCCACGAAGCCGGCTCCAACTGCGAGGTCATCGTCCCCTCCTGCTTGTACTGGAAGTACAGCGCCAGGACCTTCTGTACATAGGCCCTGGTCTCCTCGAACGGAGGGATCTGGTTGCCGTACTTCCGCACCGCGTCCGGCCCGGCGTTGTACGCGGCCACCATGGTCTCCATCTGGCCGTCGAACTCGTTGGCCAGCACGCGCAGGTAACGCACGCCGCCGAAGATGTTCTGCCGCGCGTCGAAGATGTCCCGCACGTACATGTCCGAGGCGGTACCAGGCATGAGCTGCATCAGCCCCGAGGCGCCCTTCCGGGAAAGCGCGTGGGGATCGAAGTTGCTCTCCGCATGGGCCACGGCCCGCACCAGCGCCAGCGGGATGTTGTACTTGCGTGCCGCCTCGGTCATCCATTCCAGGTAGAGCGAGGGAGCGATGACCGAGCGCGCCGGCGCCTCGCTCGGACGCGGTGCCTGGCGGAACGACGAGCCGCCGAGCCGACGCGCCTTCACCCCCGAGGGCGGCACGTTGGTGTAGACGACGGTGCCGTCCTTCTCGCGATAGGTGTAGATGGCGCTCGCGCGTGCGGGCAGGGCCGCGAACAGCGCGAGCAGGAGCACGGGGACGAAACGCATCGGAGGAGGGTCGGGCTCCGACTCTACTGAAACCGCCGCCGGAACCTCAAGAAATGGCCCTTGTTTCCGCCGGGTTGGGAGCGTTACAGGACGGTCCCATGCCCCAGCGGTTCGACTTCCTGGTGCTCGGCGGCGGTGTGGCTGGCCTGTCGTTCGCCCTCGAGGCCGCACAGCGCGGATCGGTGGCGGTCCTCACCAAGCGCAGCCGCTCCGAGAGCAACACCATGTATGCACAGGGGGGAGTGGCCGCCGTCCTCTCGGAGCGGGACAGCTTCGAGCAGCACGTGGCGGACACCGTGGACGCCGGGGCGGGTCTGAACAACCCCGAGGCGGTGTCGGTCACCGTGCGCGAGGGCCCGGAGCGGATCCACGAGCTGGCGGCGCTGGGCGCACATTTCGACACCCGGCCCGACGGGGAGTTCGACCTCGGCCGCGAGGGGGGCCACACCCGCCGCCGCATCGTCCACTCCGGGGACATCACTGGCCGGGAGATCGAGCGTGCCCTCCTCGCCGCCTGCGACGACCGGCCCCAGATCCAGTTCTTCTCCGACTCGGCGGCGATCGACCTCATCCTCGACCGGCGCAGCCCCCACGGTCAGCCCCGATGCCTCGGCGCCTACGTCCTGCATCCGACCGGGGAGATCGAGACCTTCCTCGGGAAGGTGACGGTGCTGGCCACCGGAGGCGCGGGGAAGGTCTACCTCTACACCACCAACCCCGATGTGGCGACCGGTGACGGGGTGGCCATGGCGTACCGGGCGGGCGCGCGCATCGCCAACATGGAGTTCTACCAGTTCCACCCCACCTGCCTCTTCAGCCCCGAGGCGAAGAACTTCCTCATCTCCGAGGCGCTGCGTGGCGAGGGCGGAAAGCTGCGCCTGCGCAACGGCGCGCCGTTCATGCAGCGATACGACCCGCGGGGTGAGCTCGCCCCGCGCGACATCGTTGCCCGGGCCATCGACTCGGAGCTCAAGCGCACCGGCGACGACTACGTGCTCCTGGACATGACCCACCTGGGGCGGGCCTTCCTCATCGAGCGCTTCCCCAACATCTACGAGACCTGCAAGGCGTTCGGCATCGACATGGCGGTGCAGCCCATCCCGGTGGTGCCCGCGGCGCATTACCAGTGCGGCGGCGTGTCGACCGACCTCGCTGGTCACACCAGCGTCCCAGGGCTCTTCGCCGTCGGCGAGGTCGCGCACACCGGGCTCCACGGCGCGAACCGCCTTGCCTCCAACTCTCTGCTCGAGGGCCTCGTCTTCGGACACCGGGCAGCGCAGGTCGCGGCCGGAGAGCTGGAAGGCAAGACGCAGGCCGAGGAGGTCCCGCCCTGGGACCCCGGGGCCGCGGTGGACCCCAACGAGGCGGTGCTCGTCACCCACAACTGGGAAGAGGTCCGCCGCCTGATGTGGAACTACGTGGGCATCGTCCGCACGGACAAGCGGCTGATGCGCGCCCGCCGCCGCCTGGATCTGCTCCGCGAGGAGATCCGGGACTACTACTGGCGATTCAAGGTGACCCGCGACGTCATCGAGCTGCGGAACATCGCCGACGTCGCGCACCTCATCGTCGATTGCGCCAGCCGCCGCAAGGAGAGCCGTGGGCTCCACTACACGCTCGACTACCCCAACCGCGACGACCACAACTGGAACAAGGACACCGTTGTCCAGCGCGAGCTCTGAAGCGGTGGAACCCACTCCGACTCCGCCGCCCGTGCCGGTTCCCCGGCCGCCTCCCCCGCTGTTCTCGTGGATCTACCTCGGGGTCTGCGTGCTGGTGTTCCTGCCCCACGCGGTCGAGGTCGAGCCGCCGAACGGCTTCCTCCTCTACGGGCCGGCCATCGCCGCTGGCGAGTGGTGGCGGGTGCTCACCTCCGCGGTGGAGCACATCAGCCCGTTCCACATCCTGGCCAACGGCCTGAGCATCTGGAGCTTCGGGACCGTGCTCGAACGCCAGATCGGCTCGTTGCGGATGCTCGTCGCCTCCCTGGTGACGGCGCTGACCTCCGCGGCCGGGGCGCTCGGCTTCCTCTGGTTCTTCCCCAGTGCCGGTGCCTCGGGCGTCATCTGCGGCTGGCTCGGGCTCGCCCTCCTGATCTTCGGCGGACGCGCGCAGAAGGTCCTGGTGCAGTGGGCCATCCTCATCGTTCTGATCAGCCTCATCCCGCGCGTCAGCTGGGCGGCACACCTTGGCGGATTCATCGGTGGCCTCGCACTCGGTCTGCTGATCCGCGCCGGGGTGCGATTCAGGCCGAACGCGCCGTTCTGGCTGTTCGACCGGATGGCGATGCCCGCGATCGCCATCGCCGCCGGGGTGGTGTGGCTCGTCGTCCGCGCGCACGCCGGCCTCGGCGGAAGATCCCTCTGATGGTCCGACGCTTCCACGTCTGTGTCTTCTGCGGCGCACGCACCGGCAACACTCCGGTCCACGCCGGATCCGCACGAGCACTCGGCCGGCGCATCGGCGAGCGCGGGCTGGCCCTCGTCTACGGGGGGGCGCGGGTCGGGCTCATGGGAACCCTGGCCGACGCCGCGCTGGCGGCCGGAGCACCGGTGATCGGCGTGCTCCCGCGCTCGCTCTCCAGCGTCGAGATCGCGCACCCCGGGCTCACGGAGCTGGTGCTGGTGGACGGGCTCCACGCGCGCAAGGCACGGATGACCGCCGAGAGCGACGCCTTCGTCGCCCTCCCCGGCGGCTTCGGCACGCTCGACGAGCTGTTCGAGGCGCTCACCTGGGGCCAGCTCGGCTTGCACACCCGCCCCCTCGGATTGCTCAACGTGGACGGGTTCTGGGATCCACTGGTGTCGGTGATCGACCGCCAGGTCGCCGAGGGCTTCGTCACCGCCTCGGATCGGGCGCTGCTCTCGGTGGAGGCCACACCGGACGCGCTGCTGGACGCGCTGGGCGCGCCACGCGAGCAGGCCCGGCTCGGCTAGTGCGACGGGGTCCCGGCGTCGCCCGGGGCCCTCTGGTCCGCCTCGGCGGGTGTCTACGCCGCCTGGTCCTCGGCCCAGCGCGCGAAGCGGTCGCGGCGGTCGGTGTCCACTCCCGCCTCCTCGAGGAACCGGCTGGCGATCCGCTCCACCAGGTCACCGGCGGCCTGCACCAGGTCGGTGTGCGCCGACGCCAGAGCCGCCCGGACCTCGTCCTCCTGCACCGCGCGCTGGAGGTGGACCGCGGTGAGGAGGTCTTCACCGAGCTCGAGCAGCGCCCGATCGTCCTTGGCCCTCGCCTTGCGTGTCTTCTTTCCGTCCTTCTTGCCCGAATCCTTGGCCACGGATGCCCTCCTGGAGACTGGTGCGCAGGCGACAGATGGGGACGCGCGGCCCGCCTGGCCAGCCCCGCCCGTGTCTGCACGAGGCCGGTCGCCAGCTCCTACTTCCATGTGCGGCTTCCGGCACAGCTCGACGCCGTGGTTCACCTGGATCGGACGGACGCGATCGAGCCGCTGGAGCGAAGGTCGGTGGTCACGGACGAGCCTGCCGAGACCTTCCCCAGTACGCTGTAGCCCTGGCGAGGGAACATTGCGCCCTGGCCTGCCGTTTCCGTACCGGGACGGCTCACCCCGACGAGGAGGAGCAGCGCGCCGATGACGCCACGGAGGCCCGTCCATCGCCGGCCCTTCCTCCGCGCGCTGGCGGTCTCGCTCCTGCTGCACGCCGCTCTGGCGCTGTGGCTCCTCCGGTCGGTTCAGCCCGCGCAGGTTCCCTCGCCCCGCCCGCTCACCCGAATCACTCTCCGCCCACTGCCCCCGCGGCCGGTGCCGGACCGGGCCGCACCGCATCCCCTCACGCCACCGCATCGACCCGGCACGCCCTCCTCGCCCGGCACCGCGTCTCGCCCCTCCACCGGTGACGGATCGCCCGCGCCGCCCCCCGGTGCGCCGACCCCGACCCCACCGCGGCCACCGCCTCCCGACGCTCCGATCCAGCTCTTTCCGGGCGGCGCCGTCGCTCGCGGCGCAGGACCCGTTCCGCCCGGGGCTCCGGGCGCCTCGACTGCTCCCGACCATCCCGACAGCCCCGAGGAGGAAGGGAAGCGGGTGCTCGAGCGCGTGGAGACGATGCGCCGGGATGGCCTCGCCGAGCGGCTCGTCGCCACCGGCGTGGACGACTACTTCAAGGAGTACCGGCGAGCGCTCCAGTCTCACATGGGCCCCCCTCCCCCGGGGGGCGGCCCGAAGCATGGAGACCTCACCCCGGGACAGCGGTGGATCAACGCCTGGCTCGCCGCTCTCGAGGAGGCGAACTCCGGACGCGATCCACCGAAGGGCGAGCGCATGCCCGCCCGCGACGTTCAGGACGTGACCGGGCGGATGGATGAGTTCATTGCCAACCAGCTCGGACCGATGGCGGTCCAGCCGAGCTTCGCCGCCCAGCGCCTCATCCAGCGGGCCTCCGCGGGGGAGCCGGTGGCGGTGCTACGCATCGTCCAGCGGGCCGACGGGAGCATCGCCTCCACCGAGCTCGTGGCCTCGAGCGGGGACAAGGCGTTCGACGCGTACGTGGTGGAGCACGCGGCGCTGGCGCTCGCAGCGGTTCCCCCTCCCCCGGCGCGCCAGGGCGCGGGCCTGCACCCGGACGGGACCCGAACCGAGTGGGCCTTCTACCGGGCGGGAGCGGGCTGCGGCGTTTTCCTCCTCCGCGTCTACTGAATGCGCGTGCGGCGCAGTTCCGCCGAGGGACCGGACCCCGCCGCTCGCGCGCTCAGCGCGGGGCCGGAGACGACGGCGGGGTCGCGGGCGCCGCTGGCGAGGGCGCGGGCGCGGCGGTGGGCGCGTGGACCGGGAACTCCATCTCCACCTGGCCTTGCGTCGACGACATCCGGAACACCAGCGCCCGGGTGGTGGAGGCGACCAGCGGCCGTCCGGCGACGGCCACGGGGAAGCGCACCGTGTACATGGTCCAGAAGTCGCCCAGGTACGGGTAGTAGGCGCGCAGGTCCTGGTTCGCGCGGCCCACTCGCTTGATCGCGAGCGGAGTGACCTCGCCCTGATCGGTGGAGAGACTGAGCCGCCAGATGGTGCCCTTCGAGTCGAAGTCGTCGAAGCGGCGGTCGACGATGCTGACCCCGAAGACCAGCTCGTGCGCCTCCACCGCCTCGGCCCGCTCGCGGGCCAGCGCCTCGTCGAGCTTCGGCTCCGGCCAGGTCTGGAACAGCGCCTGGCGACGGACGCGCGCCTCGCGGAACTCCGCGCTCTGGTAGGTGGCTGCGCAGAACAGCTGCGTGTCGATGCCCGAGTACACCTCCCGGTGCTCGGTGACCCGGGACAGCGCCTCCTGGTAGCTCGCCTCGGCCTTCCGGTCCGGGACCGCTGCCCCCGGCTCACCGATGGACGGCGGCACCGCGGCACATCCGGCGGCGGCGACCGCGAGAAGCAGCGGTGCGACCCTCACGGCAGGAAGTCGCTCCGGGTGAAGAGGGTCGACAGCCCGTACCCCTTCTGGGTGACCGCCTCCCGGCCCCCTTCCAGCCGATCCACCAGGGCGAAGGCACAGCGCACGCGAAGCCCGGCGGCCTCCACCCGCTCGATCGCCTTGAGCGTGCTGGCGCCGGTGGTGACCACGTCCTCGACCACCGCGACCTCGGCCCGATCGCCGATGAGGCTGCGTCCCTCGATCCACTCGGCGGTGCCGTGCCCCTTGGGCTCCTTTCGCACGATGAAGGCCGGGATGGGCGACCCGGCCAGGTAGCTGGTGTAGCTGACGGCCGAGGCGAGCGGGTCGGCGCCCAGGGTCAGTCCGCCCACCGCGGCGGCGGCAGGCGCGAGCCGCTGGATGTCCCGCCACAGGAGCCGCCCCACCAGGAAGTGGCCCTCGGCGGTGAGCACCGTTCGCTTGCAGTCGATGTAGAAGTCGCTCTCCTTCCCCGAGGAGAGCGTCACCCGCCGCTTCTCGAACGACAGCTGGGTCAGCAGCTCGAGCAGCCGCGCGCGGTCCCGGTCCAGGGCCATGGGGTCAGGACTCCTCCTGGTCGAAGTACGCCACCAGCTCGGCGGCGTATCGCAGCTGCTGGAGCAGCTCGGCCCGCCGCCCCGGCTCCAGGGCATCGAACACCGGCGCGAGCAAGGACAGGTCCTGGTTCAGCTCGGCAATGCGGGCGGTGAGCTCGGCGGCCAGCTCGTCGGCGTCGACCTCCTCCTCCACGCCCTCCACCGATTCCGGTGCGAGCGTGTCGTCGGTCTCCCGCGCCCGTCCGAGCATGTCCCGCGCGGCCGCAGTGAGCCGGCCCTCCTGCTCGAGTCTCGCCTCGAGATCGGCCAGCTCCTCGGTCGTGGGCGAGGCCGCATGGAGGACCCCGGCCAGCGCCACCAGCAGCGCATCCTCGTCCGGCAGGCGCGCATGCACACGGGCCAGCACCGAGGTGCGGCGCAGGAACCGGAGCGCCGCGACGCGCCGGAAACCCGAGACCAGCTGGAAACGATCGGTGCCCTCGCGGCGGCGCACGTCCACCGGAAAGGCCTGGCCCAGTCGTGCCAGGTCCATCGCCAGGCGGCCCACGTCTCCGGCGGGGCGAAGCTGGAAGGTGTCGTCCTCGTCCAGCTGCTCGAGCGACACGAGCCGCTCCTCCACCTCCGGTGGACGCTCCAGCCGTGGGGTGGGCGCAGGCTCCACCCGGGGAGGGAGGGTGGGCATCGCGGTGTCCGCGGCGACGGAACCGTCCGCGTCGAGCGCCTCCGGGCTGGAGGGCGCCGTGCTCGTTCCGTCCTCGGACCGGGCAGGCTCCTCGGAGGAGTCGGAGCTCATCTCGTCGTGCTCACGCGTCTCCATGGGCCTCGCCGGCACGCTACCCCGGGCCGGGCTCGCCGGGAACGTGCCCGAGGATCACTTCTTCTTCTTCAGCACGAGCTTCTTCTTGGCCCCGGCCGCCACCACCGGCGGAGCGGGGGGCGCGGGCGGCGCCGGACGGGCGGTCTCGGTGCGGACGAGGCCCGGCATGCCTCCTCCTGGCTTCCTCGCCGGGACGGCTGCACCGGCGCTGCCCGAACGGGTGGCGGCAGCCGCGGCCGGGCGCGGAGGCGGTGCGGGCAGGCTCCGCACCGTGGGGCGCAGCTGAGCCCGCGGGGTGGTGCGCTCGGGGAGGCTCCGGCCGGGCGGTAGCTCACCCATGTCGACGCGGCCGCGGAAGCTCGCCCCGTCGACGATGATGACCCGGGGTGACCGGATGTCGCCCACCATCCGACCTTCCTGGGTGAGCTCCACGCTCTCGGTGGCCTGGATGTTCCCCACCACCACGCCGCTCACCACGGCGTTCTTGACCGTGACGTTGGCCTTCACCACCCCGGAGGGCTCGACGATGAGCGTCTTGGTGAGGGAGAGCTCCCCCTCGACTCGACCGCGTACCGTGAGGTCCTCGTCACCGGTGAGCTTGCCGTTGATGAGGATGGATGGACCGATGACCGTGTTGCCGCTCGTGACCAGATCCTTGGCGGCCATGGGTCAGCGTTCCTTCACGTCCATGTCCACGTTGCCCTTGAAGCTCGCGCCGTCGGCGATGAGGATCC
>JBKPMY010000115.1:0-9936 GCA_046732375.1 Myxococcota bacterium | reverse complement strand
GCCCAGGTGCTCCCCGAAATCCAGCACCGGATCTCGGCAATCCCGGGGGTCGAGGCCTTCGCCGTGTTGCCTCCCGCGCTCCCTGGCGGCGGCACCTTCCCGGTGGAGTTCGTCATCGCCTCCACCGCCGAGGAAGGCCAGATCCTCGAGTTTGCCAAGCAACTCCAGGAAAAGGCGGCGGCGAGCGGCCTGTTCTGGTTCCCCCCGCCCATCGACGTGAAGGTCGACCAGCCTCAATCGGAGATCGACGTCGACCGGGAGAAGGTCGCCCAGCTGAACCTCAACCTTCAGCAGGTCGGCCAGGACCTGGGCGCGGCCGCCGGAGGGAACTTCGTCAACCGGTTCAGCATCTCCGGCCGGAGCTACAAGGTCATTCCCCAGCTCGTCCGCACCGAGCGGCTGAACCCCGAGCAGCTCGAGAACGTCTACGTCACCGGGCCGAACGGACAGCTGGTCAGGCTCTCGTCGATCGCCTCGATCAAGGACACCGTGGTCCCGCGCTCGCTGAATCGCTTCCAGCAGCTCAATGCGGTGAAGATCAGCGGCGTGGCCCAGTCTGTGGATGCCGGGCTCAAGTTCCTCGAGACCGAGGCGAGGAAGATCCTGCCCCAAGGCTACAAGATCGACTACACCGGTGAGTCGCGGCAGCTCCGAGTGGAGGGGAACAAGTTCCTCCCGGCGTTCGCGCTGGCGGTGGTGCTGATCTTCCTGGTGCTCGCCGCTCAGTTCAACAGCTTCCGTGACCCGTTCATCATCCTCCTCGGGTCGGTCCCGCTGGCGCTGTTCGGGGCGATGATTCCCTCGTTCCTCAAGATGCCGAACCCGCAGATTCCGTTCTTCACCGACCGCTTCAGCACCACCTTCAACATCTACTCACAGGTGGGGCTGGTGACGCTGGTGGGGCTTGTTTCCAAGAACGGAATCCTGATCGTCGAGTTCGCCAACAAGCTCCAGGAAGCGGGGAAGACGAAGCTCGAGGCGGTCAAGGAAGCATCCCTGACCCGGCTCCGGCCGATCCTCATGACCAGCATCGCGACCATCGCCGGCCACTTCCCGCTGACCTACGTGACCGGTCCTGGCGCGGCGGCCCGGAACAGCATCGGCCGGACCCTGGTCCTGGGCATGGCGGTGGGCACGTTCTTCACCCTGTTCTTCGTGCCGGTGATCTACCTGCTCATCGCTCGCGACCACCGCAAGGAGGCCGAGGAGCGCCTGGCCGATGAAGGGCGCGGCGGCGGACGCCTCAGCCCGGCTCCGGCGTCACCGGAGATCTGACAGCCGAAGCCGAGCGGGTTGAGCGGCCCTCGCTGGCCCTCGCGCCCGATCCCTGCGTCGCTCGTCGGTCACGGGACCCGAGCCCCGCTTCGTCCTCGCTCCTTGGCCTCGGCCTCGATTGCGACCCGAGGTGGTCACCGTCGCCCTGAGCAAGGCAGGGTGGCGGCTGGTCATGACCCCGGACTGAGCGGCTCCGCGGCCCAGGGGTCACTGCTCGGAGCCGACCTTCGGTGCGAACGGCCGAGCGGCTCAGCGCGCGGGAGGCACGCCGGGCTCCCCGCGGATCGCGCGGACCGTCTCCAGCGCTCGGCGGGTATGACCCTCCGCCACCAGCTGCGCTGCGTACGCCAGCCGCACCTTCCCCGCACGGTCGATGACGAACGTCGCGCGACCGTCGACGACACCGAGTGATTTTGGAATGCCGTACGCCTGGCGCACCTTCCCGCCCGGGTCGCTCAGGAGCACGTAGTTCAGGCGCTGCTTGCGGGCGAAGGACTCGTGCGCCGCCCCGTCGTCGGAGCTGATGCCTACCACCGCCGCCCCGGCCTCGGCGAAGTCCTGATGCGCGTCACGAAACGCGCACACCTCACGGGTGCAGATGGGCGACTCGTCTCGCGGGTAGAAGAACACCACCACCGGTCCACCCGCCCGCAGGCCATCCAGCGACCACGGGTTCCCCGCGGCGTCGTTCAGCGTGAAAGCGGGCGCGGGCTGTCCTTCCTGGATCATGGGCTACGGAGGATGCGCCAGTCGGTCCAAGGTTGCGTTCCAGCGACCGTGCCGCCCGGACAGGGTCCCTGACCTCCGCTGGCTGCCCGGATCCGTTGCTGGTGGAACGCCCTCCCACGAACGCCGTGCGGTCCGGACGCAGGACCGTCGAACATTTGATGGGATCGCAAGCATTTATGTCGCACCGCGTTGCGACCGCGGTCGGTAGTCTGTCGCCCTTTCACCGACAACGAGACCGACGAGCCCGCCGGTCCCTGTGAAGGAGCCAGCACATGGGAATCTCCAGACGGAAGCTTCTGCAAATCACTGGAGCGGCCACGGTGGGGACCGCGCTCGGGATGCACCGGCAGGTCTTCGCTCAGGGCGCGAAGAAGAAACTGAAGATCTTGCAGTGGAACCACTTCGTCCCCGGCTACGACAAGTGGTTCAACGGCGAGTACATCAAGGCGTGGGGCGAGAAGAACGACACCGAGGTGACCGTCGACAACGTCGGTATCCCGGCGATCAACCCCACCGCCGCCTCGGAGGTCTCGGCCAAGAAGGGACATGACCTCTTCGGATTCCTCTGGCCTCGTCCGGTCTACGAGAACGACGTCATCGACCACAAGGAGATCTACGAGGAGTGCGAGAAGAAGTACGGCAAGCCGATCGACCTCGCGATCAAGAGCACCTTCAACCCGCGCACCAAGAAGTACCACGGCTTCTCCGACAGCTTCGCGCCCGACCCGATCAACTACCGGAGCGATCTCTGGGGTGAGGTCGGGATGAAGCCCGACAGCTGGGACGACCTCCGCGTGGGCGGAGCGAAGATCAAGCAGAAGACCGGCATCCCGGTGGGCATCGGCCTCTCCAGCGAGGTCGACACCGCCATGGCGATGCGGGCGCTGCTCTACTCCTTCGGCGGCTCCGAGCAGGACGAGAAGGGCAAGCTGATCCTCAACTCCAAGAACACGGTGGAGGCGGTGAAGTTCGTCACCGCGCTCTACAAGGAGTGCATGACGCCGGAGGTGCTCGCCTGGGATGCCTCGAGCAACAACCGGGCGATGCTGGCGGGAAAGATCTCGGTGGCCCTCAACGCCATCTCCATTACCCGCACCGCCGAGAACGACAAGATGGCCATCGGCGAGAAGATCCTCTTGACCAAGGCCCCGAAGGGCCCGACCCGGCGCATGGGCCTCGAGCACGTGATGAGCGTCTACGTCATCTGGAAGTTCGCCGATAACATCGACGGGGCGAAGAAGTTCCTTGTCGACTACATCGGGAACTTCAACCAGGCCTTCGCCAAGAGCGAGTTCTACAACTTCCCCACCTTCCGGAAGCAGGTTCCCGACCTCACGCAGCAGCTGGCCAAGGACGCCAAGGGACAGCCGCCGGACAAGTACGCGGTGCTCTCCGACTCGTTCGACTGGGCGACGAACGTCGGCTTCCCGGGCTACTCGTCGGCGGCGATCGACGACGGCTACAGCACCTGGGTGTTGAACACCATGTTCGCCCAGGCGGCCACTGGCGCTCTCTCGCCCGAGGCCGCAGTGAAGGAGGCCGAAGAGAAGTACAAGAAGATCTGGGAGAAGTGGGCCGAGCGGAAGCTCATCTAGAGAAGCTCATCTAGACCGACCCGTGAAAACTGACCGATGGCCACTGTCGAGACCAGGAAACTGCGCAAGGAATTCACCGGCCATACCGCGGTGGACGGCGTCGACCTCACCATCAACGAGGGCGAGTTCCTGGTCCTCCTCGGGCCGTCGGGCTGTGGCAAGACCACGCTGCTCAGGATGATCGCCGGGCTGGAAACCCAGACCAACGGCGACATCCTGATCGGCGGGCGGGTGGTCAACGATCTGCCGCCCCGTGCCCGGAAGATCGCCATGGTCTTCCAGAGCTACGCGCTCTACCCGCACCTCTCGGTGTCGAAGAACATCGCCTTCCCACTCAAGGCGCAGGGTGCACCGAGGGCGAGCATCGCCGGCGAGGTGGAGCGCGCGGCGAAGATGTTCGGCATCGAGCGGCTGCTCCACCGCAAGCCGCGCCAGCTGTCCGGCGGTGAGCGGCAGCGGGTGGCCCTGGCCCGGGCCATGGTGCGCAAGCCGGACGTCTTCCTCCTGGACGAGCCGCTGTCCAACCTGGACGCGAAGCTCCGGAACCTCGCCCGCGACGAGCTGAAGCATTTCCAGCGGCGGCTGGGCACCACCACCCTCTACGTCACCCACGACCAGGTGGAGGCGATGGGCCTGGGCGACCGGATCGCGGTGATGAGCGGAGGCAAGGTACGCCAGCTCGGGCGCCCCCAGGAGGTGTACGACGAACCCGCGGACACCTTCGTCGCGGGCTTCCTCGGCAGCCCGCCGATGAACCTCGTTCCCATGGACGGGGTGCTGGTGGGCTTCAGGCCCGAGCAGCTCCTGGCGCCGGGAGCCCCGGCGAGCGAGGGGGTGGGTAACGCCGTGCCCATGCGCTTCGCCGTCGAGCGGGTGGAGAACCTCGGGGCGGGCCGCCTCCTCTACGGCACGCTGCCGGATCACGCGCCGGACCAGAAGATCATCGTCAGCCTCGCCTACACCGTGCACTCCAGCATCGAGGCGGGGCGCACCTACGACTTCCGGATGCACGAGTCGAACCTCAAGTTCTTCGACCCGGGCACCGGGCTCCGGGTGCCGGCGCGGCCCTTGCCGGCACGGAGGTCGGCGTGACCGCTCCGGCGCTGGCCCGCCCTGGTTTCGTCGAGCGCGCGGCTGGAGTGAGCGACAGCGCGCGCTGGCTGGGGCGGCTGATGCTCGCCCCGGCGGTGCTCTACATCGGGCTGGTGGTGGCAGTGCCGTTCCTGATGGCAATCGGCTACAGCTTCTCCAGCGTCACCATCGGCACCTCCACCCCTCGCTTTGTCGGGCTGGAGAACTTCCGGAGCGCGCTGCAGGACCCGGCGTTCCTCAAGGCGCTGGGGAACACCGCCATCTTCTCCCTGGTGTCGCAGACGCTGGTCATCGTCCTGGCCAGCATCCTGGCCATCGCGCTGCAGCGGAAGTTCCGCGGGAAGTGGCTGGTCCGGCTGCTGATCCTGCTCCCCTGGGTCGCGCCCATCTCGCTGGGGAGCATCGGGTGGCTGTGGATCTTCGACCCGGTCTACAGCGTGATCAACTGGACCCTGCGCCACGTGGGCATCTTCGGCCCCGACACCTGGCCGGTCTGGCTCGGCCAGCCCAACCTGGCCATGGCCTCGATCATCGGAGTGCACGTGTGGCGGACGATGCCCCTGGCCACGATCATCTCGCTCGGTGGCCTGTCGTCGATTCCCCAGGACATCCACGACGCGGCGGAGGTCGACGGGGCGGGGTTCTTCCGCCACCTCTTCGTCATCACCCTGCCGCTGGTGTTGCCCATCCTCCTGGTCGCGGTGCTGTTCGGCCTGGTCTTCAGCGTCACCGATATGATCGTGGTCTACGTGCTCACCCGGGGGGGGCCATTCGACAGCACCCAGGTGCTGGCCAGCCTCGCGTTCTTCAAGAGCATCGACGGAGGAGACCTCTCCGGTGGCGCCGCGGTGGCGCTGTTCCTGCTCCCCGTGCTCGCGGTATGCGCGGTGCTGCTGCTCCGGCTCGCCAGGCGGGCGGAGGTGGTGTGATGGCGGACCCGAAGAAGATCGCCGGAGGGGTGGTGAACTTCGGGGTGATCGCGGCGTTCACCGCGTTCGCCGCGTTCCCGTTCGCCTGGATGGTCATCACCATGTTCAAGCAGACCAGGGATCTGCTCGACCCGGCGCACAACCCGTTCGTCTACCACGCTCCACCCACCCTCGAGCATCTTCGCGTGCTGTTCCAGGACACTCTCTTCTTGCACTGGGTGGGGAACACGCTCTTCGTCGGGGTGCTGGTGGTGCTGATCACGCTCGTGCTCGCGGTGCCCGCGGGCTACAGCCTGGCGCGCCTCACCGGCGCGGCGGGGGAGAAGCTGGGCATCGGCATCTTTCTCACCTACCTGGTGCCGCCGACCATCCTGTTCATCCCGCTGTCGCGGTTGGTGGCCTCGCTCGGACTTCAAGACAGGCTCTGGGCGCTGGTGCTGGTGTACCCGAGCTTCACCGTGCCCTTCTGCACCTGGCTCCTGATGGGGTTCTTCAAGGTCATCCCCAAGGACGTGGAGGAGGCCGCGATGATCGACGGGCACTCCCGGCTCGGCGCCTTCTTCCGGGTCATCCTTCCGATGTCGGTGGCGGGCCTCCTCACCACCATCATCTTCAGCTTCACGCTGGTGATGCAGGAGTTCGTCTACGGGCTGACCTTCATCACCAGCAGCAAGAACCTGACTGTCAGCGTGGGAGTGCCGACCTTTCTCGTCCGCGGGGACGTGTACTTCTGGGGCTCGCTGATGGGCGCGTGCTTCCTGGCCTCGGTTCCGATCGCCATCCTCTACAACCTGTTCGTGGACCGGTTCATCTCCGGGTTCACCGTGGGGGCAGTGAAGGGCTGAGCATGATCGCTGGCGCGCCACTGCGCGCTTCCTCGGGCGTCCCCCTGGGCTCGGGGGGCTGAGCATGATCGCTGGCGCGCCCCTGCGCGCTTCCTCGGGCGTCCCCCTGGGCTCGGGGGGCTGAGCGTGATCGCTGGCGCGCCCGTGCGCTGGCTCACGCCCAGAGGTCCCATCGTCCGAACCCGAGCACCGCGACCGCGATGCCGGCGTTGGCGAGCGCGTGGGCGAGGATGGCGTCGGTCAGGCGACCGCGGCGCAGCCGGGCGGCGGCGAATGCGAGCCCGGCGAGCGTTCCGAGGATCCAGTGCGAGTGCAGCGCGCCGAAGGCGATCGACGAGAGCAGGACCGCCCACCAGGTCCAGGCGCGCGGTGGGACGCGCTCGAACTCCGGGGAGACCAGCCACCTCAGGAGAAAACCGCGGAAGGCCAGCTCCTCGACCACGGGGACGAGCAGGCAGGATCCGACGACCCGCATTGCGAGCCAGGCCCACCGCTCCGCCGTGCCCAGACCCTGGAGCGCGGCCAGGAAGCGTCCCCCCGCGACCGGATCGACGGGGACGAAGGCGATCCACGCGGCGCAGCTGATTCCCGCCGCGAGAACCGGGAACCACGTCACGGTCATCGAGGGCTTGGGCAGATCCCGGCGGACCAGCAATAGTACGCCCGCCGCCGCGAGCACCCGGGCCACGTACCACCGGTCCAGTCCGTCCTCGCTCCAGATGCTCGTGACCAGCGCCACGACGAGTCCTGCGAGCAGCGGGGCGACGTAGGCAGCCGCCGCAGCGGGGAGGGCGGCGAGGTCGGCTCGTTCGTCGTCGCCCGTTCGGCGGAACCAGGGGATCCTCTCCGCCATGGCGATGGTCCCCAGCGCGATGCCGATGAACAGGATCCAGCCGAGCTTCGAGTGCAGGCCGCCCGCGGCGAGCTCCTCGTGTCCGGAGCCCCCCACCCAGAGCAGCGTCGCGAGGCGAACCACGTTCGCTCCGAAGGCGAGGGCCATCCCCAGCGGGATCAGGAGCATGGCGCGCCGGATGAGGAGCCGCTCGCGCGCGAGCGCGATCCACGTGGCCTGGAGCAGGACCACCAGGCCCAGCCCGTCCGCGCCGGAGCAGATCGGCGTCACGACGACGCCGAACTCGCCGACCTCGATGACGTCGGGCTCGGGTCCTACCGAGACCTCGCTGGAGACGAGCCGCAGGAGCACCGCGGCACCTCGCAGGGTGGTCTCCGAGAGGACGCCCCAGAGCTCCTCGGCGCCGGCGGCAGCGCGCCAGGTGAGGGCGCCGACCGCGACTGCGAGGAGTGGATATGCCCAGCCGTGGAGGAGGACCGCAGCGAACCAGGACGGTGGAGCGGCGATCCAGAGCGCGATGAGCCCGGTGATCGCGGCCGAGGCGAGCACGAGCGCGACCGCCGGTGTCGAGGGCGATGGTGCTCCAGGACGGAACACTCCGTACGCCAGGAGGGCGGTGACAGCGAAAGCGACTGGTTGAAGCGCGGCCGCCGGCCAGGGTTTCCACGGCGGCAGGGTTCCGAGGTCAGCCCGTGCGGGCGCGCCTCGCCTCAGCATCCAGCCTGCGGCGATGGAGCCAAGGACCACCGGCACGGCGAGCCGGACGGCCTGGACGAAGCGGATCGCGGGCCCCGAGGTCGGAAAGTCGACCAGGAAGGAGAGGACCAGATACTCGGCGAGCAGGAGCGCGGCGGGAACCGTCCAGCGCAGCGCCGAACGTGCCGGATGCTCCACGTCCGGCGCCGCCAAGCTGGGAAGCAGCTGGGTGTTCTCCAGCGGAGTCTGCCGGGTGAGGCCGCGAGGAACGGCTACTGCGCTCGGTTCCGACGGCGGGCGAGCAGGACGCCGCCGCCTGCGACGATCGCGGCGACCGCGCCGGCCGCGGCGATGTCGAACTCGGGAGCGTGATGCTTCCCGGGGCCCTTGCTGGGGCCCGGGCCGCCCTTGGCGAGCACTGGTGAAGCGCTCAGCATCATGACCAGTGCTGCCAGGCCCAGCGTCACACGGAAGATGTTGCGAACCATCGCCCCTCCTCGCGCTATCTCGCGCAGCTGAACAACCCCCAAGGGCGTGAGCGCCACTCTGTTTCGAAAGAGCGCGGAGGTCAACACGCCTGTTGTGACATCCGCATGGGTCTGTCACACCTCATGGGTCTCTGTCACCGGACGATCACAGTCGACGTGGGGTCCGTTCCTGTCGACGCTGAACTCGTGACCAGATGATGGCTCGCTGCACGTCGCCTCCGAGGCGCGTGGGAAAATTTGGTGTCCTCGCAACGCCGGCGATCGGAGGGGCGACGTAACGAAGCGAGATCCCACACGTGGCTGGATCCCGCGAGCAGACCTCCGGCGACCAGCCCTGGGGTCACCCGGACCCCGCTGTTCAGGTGTTCGCCTGAGCCGAGGTCGAGGCGTGGCTCATGCCGGGGATCGAACGTGCGTCCGCCGAGCGCGTCCCACGCGGCGTCTCCGTCCGTCCAGGCCGCCTGGCTCGAGCTCGGGATAGTGGCGGAAGATGCCTTCCGTGCTGAAGGGGATCCGCCGCTCCGAGGCGAGGTAGGAGGCAATGCGTGGTCGCTTCCGCACTCCCTCGCTGACGGCTCGCAGGCGCCGGAAGCGCGGAGCGAGCGCTTCCATCGTTCGCGGGAAGGCGTAGCGGAGCCCTTCCATCACCTGGAATAGCGACAGGTCGACGTAGCTGAACCTTCTTCCCAATGCCCATCGGCCGCCCGCGCGCTCGAGGACCCGCTCGAAGTAGCCGAGGAACTTCGGAACGCGCGCGGAGAGGAAGTGTCTCGTGCGCTGCCGGGCTTCGCGCTTCTGCTGCGAGTAGTACAGGTCGGTCGAGATCGGGTGGTGCGTGTCGTGAACCTCGGTGACCAGATCGGTGACGGTGAGCTGGAGCTGGTGGGCCCAGAGCCGCGCCGCCGGATCGCGGGGCACGAGCCCGAGCCGCGGGCCGAGGAAGTGGAGGATCGCCGCGGTCTGCGCGACCACGACCTTCCCGGCGCGGAGCACCGGCGGAGCGAAGGGCAGGTGTGGACCCAGCTCGCCACGCAGCACGCGCAGGATGGCGTCCACCCCTCCACCCTTGCTCCGGGCTAGCCGCCCGACGTCCACGTAGTCGGCGCCGGCCTCCTCGAGGGCCAGCCGGACGAACTCGCCTCGTCCCTGAATTTCGGGCCAGTAATAGAGCTGGTACGCGGGCTCGGCCACGGGCCACCTTCCTGTCAGGCAGACCTGCTAGAGACGTCACTCAGCAACCGGGCCGCAACGGTCCGGTTCTCGAACGGAGGTCTCATCAACATGGCTGGAGGAGTCAACAAGGTCATCCTGGTCGGCAACCTGGGTGCGGATCCCGAGGTGCGTTTCACGCCCAGCGGGCAAGCCGTCGCCAACTTCCGCATCGCGACGAGCGAGAGCTGGACGGACAAGTCGGGCCAGAAGCAGGAACGCACC
>JBKPMY010000114.1:0-7035 GCA_046732375.1 Myxococcota bacterium | reverse complement strand
CGGTGGGGAAGGTCGCACGATGCGCACCTTCCAGCGGCGCACTGCTTGACCCGTGCCCTCGCCCTCACGGTCCCACCGATGAGGTTTCGAGGTCGGCGCAGTCCTTCGCAGCAAGACTTTGACCCCGCGGAAAGGAAGCATCACATGAGCTCATTGGTCCTCAAGATGTCCGTCTCGCTCGACGGCTACGTCGCACCACCCGGCGGGAGCAGCGAATGGGAAGGCGCGGGCCGCTCCCCCGATGGCGCGAGTTGGGTCCTCGAGACCGTGAGCAACGCCAGCGCGCACCTCGTGGGGGCCAACACCTACGCCAGGTGGGCCCGCTTCTGGCCCAAGACCCCAGGGCCGTTCGCCAAGCCGATGAACGACATCCCCAAAGTCGTGTTCTCGGACTCTCTGGAGTCCGCCGACTGGGCCGAGACGACGATCGCCTCCGGCGACCTGACCGAAGCGGTCTCGCGACTCAAGCAGGAGCAGACCAGCGGGTACCTGCTCGCTCTGGGCGGTGCACGGTTCGCCCGATCGCTGGTCGAGACCGGCCTGATCGACGAGTACCGCCTGGTCGTCCACCCGGTCGTCCTCGGCGCGGGCGAGCGGATCTTCATGGCACCGTTCACCATCGAGCCGATGAGCACCACCGTCTTCAGCGGCGGAGCCGTCGCCCACGTCTTCGCGGCGCACCCGTGATCGAGCCCGATCGGCAACCGGAAACCGGACGCCGTCACCTCACTGTCACTATCGCCGAGCCTGCTCGATCGATGACGAACATGCTGCGCGCATCCCGGCGAGCCGCGCGCGCACGACGCACGACCGCGACCCGCACACGTCCGTCCACCCGAAATCAGCAGTTGCGACTTTGTGGCCGTCCGACTGGTGACCGCCGAGGGCGATGGTAGAAGACACCGGATGAACGAAGGGCAGTGGTGGTGGATCAAGCCCAGATCGCAGGAGTCCCGCGATCTGTTCGAACGCGTCAAGGTGGCCACTCGGCTGTCGTCCAAGCTCAGCGCGTACTGCGTCGACGAAGGAGAGGAGATCCGCGAGGCCTTCGAGGAGCTGATAGGGAAGCCGGTCGGTGACGCCTTCACGCTGATCCCGCCCTTCTATGCGGATCATGGACTGAACATCACCGTCGGGCGGGCCGTCTTCATCGGTTACGAGTGCATGTTCACGGGCCACGCGGCCATCGACATCGCAGACCAGGTCATGATCGCCAACAAGGTGAACCTGATCACATCCGGTCATCCCGTTGAACCGGCCAGGCGGCGGGCCTACATCACCGCGGAACCGATCACGAGGGAGCTATGAGACCAGGGCGACACTTGCCTCCCCGGTGAGGAACCTCACAGAAAGGAATCTGATCACTCGGCCGCGGGACCGCCTCGTGCGGACGCTCGCAACTGATCAGGAATCGAGAAGCTCCCGATCCCGCGCCGGATCTAGCATCGCCGCATGAAGACGATGACATGCAGACAGATGGGTGGGCCGTGTGACGCCGAGTTCCACGGCAACAAGGCCGATGACGTCATCAAGGCGCAGGATGCCCATCTCAAGGAGATGGTCGCCAGCGGCGATGAGACACACAGGAGCGCTCTCGAGGCAATGCAGGGACGATGGAAGCGTCCCATCTCGGGACTTGGGTGGTACAGAGCGACGAAGAAGGCGTTCGCGGCTCTTCCCGAGGACTGACCGTCGCGACGAGTATGAATACCGCTCCGCGCGAGGAGCCATAGCGGCCCCGACCAGCGCGTCGGTTCTCGCCTCCAACGAACGGAGCAGCGAAGGCGCGAACCAACCGGTCTTGAGGCTGCACCTCGCCGGCTGGGAGGATCGCACGCATGGCCATCCCCAACATCAGCGTTCGTCACCCCCGCGCGGACGACATCGTCGACGATCCGGTCGAGGTCGCTGGCGTCGGAACCGGCTTCGAGGGCACGCTCGTCGCTCGCCTGCGCAATGCCGCAGGCGATGAGATCGCGAAACGATCCTTCCAGGCGGGGGGAACGGGCATCTGGGGCAGCTTCTTCTTCCGCATCGACGTCCCGGGCGTACCGAACAGGCCGCGCGGCACCCTCGAGATCTTCGAGGAATCAGCAGAGGACGGCAGCGAGATCTTCAAGCGCGTGGTTCCGATCCTGTTCGGTCGCGCGCTGCAGAACCCCTACCACGGCTTCACGGTCTACACCGTCCAGGCAGGCGACACGCTGTCGTCGATCGCACAGGAGTTCTACGGCGATCCCGACCGCTTCAGAACGATCTTCCAGGCGAACCGCAGCGTCCTCGACGACCCCGACGAGATCTTCGTCGGACAGGAGCTGCGCATCCCGCAGTGACGGGAGGACGGGACGACCCGCGAGCGGGCACCGCCTGTCGCCGTTTTGGCGCGTTCACCGACTCGTCGCCCTGGTGAGCAGCGCGTAGCCGCCCGCGGCGCCGGCGAACGAGGGGTCCAGGTTCACGTCGACCAACTTGCCGTCGACCTCGACGTAGCCGTGCGTGCCGGCGCTCGATCGACCGTTGCCCGGGGGCGGGCAGGTGCGTGTGCGTGAGACGCAGCGGGCGCAGCACTCGTCCGGCCACCTCGTGGCGCCACGAGCGGCCGGTGATCCGCTCGATGACCAGGCTGAGCAGGGTGTAGTCGGTGTTGGCGTAGGAGAAGCTCGTTCCCGGCGCGAGCAGCGGCGGCTTTGCAGCCGCGAGATCGAGGAACTCGGCGACCGTCCAGACCTTGGCTTGATCACGCGCGACCTGCTCGTCGAGGGCCCGATCCGGGATCCCGGCGCGGTGCCCAGAAGCATGCGAACCGTGATGTCGGCCGCGTTCGCGAAGCGGCCGACAACGTCTGTAGGCAGCACCTCGGGCATGCGCGCGTCGAGCGACAGCCGGCCGCCCTCGGCGAGCTGCAGCACGACGACGGCCACGAACGGCTTCACGATGCTGCCGGCCCGAAATTGGTCGCCCGGGCGCATCCGCACATCCGGCGCCACGCGGCCGAGACCGGCGGCACCGGTCCAGCGGCCGAGCTTCGCCTTGTCGGCTCGTCGCACCGTCCGGAACCGGGGCCAGGTCAAGGTCTGGCATGCCTCCTCCTTCCATCGGGGGGAGTACGCCGATGACCTGTCAGTGACAGGAGGAAGTGGGTCGGGACGACCCTGGACGCTCACGCAGAGCGATGCCACTGCTGCGCTGGTACTGAGCTGTCACCTGCGCGCGGCCTCGTGGCGACAGCCGACCGGAAGTCCTGCGCCTCGACCCGACGTCACTGTCACTCAGCCTGGCTTTCGGGCCACGTACACGTGGCGCTTCGCGCCCGGCGAGACCTCGCCGTAGCGTCGGCGCGTGCGTGCACGGAAGCCCGCGGCGCGCAGCAGCGCGAGGATCTCACCGGGCCGGTGCAGGCGCTGGCGGTGGATCTCCTCGCTGCGCCGGTAGCCCGCGCCGTGCTCGCGGAAGCTCGTGATGCGGCGGGTCAGGAGGTCACCCTCCTCGTGGTTCTCGACGAGCACGGCCCAGTCGGGACCGGTCGTCCATGCGCGGCTGTGGCCTCCGGGCACCAGGCCGGGCGCGGCCAGGTCGAAGACCAGCAGCCCGCGCGGCCGCAGCGCGGCGTGAATGCGCGCGAACAGGGATGGCAGTGTCGCACGCGTGTTGCCCTCGTCGAACAGGTAGTTGAAGACCTCGCTGATGGCCAGCACGGCGTCGCACTCGGGGATCGGCTCGCTCACGAACGAGCCGACGCGGAAGCCCGCCTCCGGCGCCTTGCGGCGGGCGAGCGCGAT
The DNA here is from genome assembly GCA_046732375.1 of Myxococcota bacterium. Taxonomy (GTDB): domain Bacteria; phylum Myxococcota; class Myxococcia; order Myxococcales; family Myxococcaceae; genus RPRB01. The sequence goes on along the minus strand of JBKPMY010000114.1, from coordinate 3,256 downwards.
CAGCGGTGCCGATTGGTCGATGCCGAGGACCTCGTGGCCGGCGTCGGTGAGGCGGCGGGCCGTGACGCCGCTGCCGCAGCCGAACTCGACGATCGACGAGTGGGGCTCCAGCAACTCCAGGACACTCGCCGCCGCGCCCTCCGCGACTTGCGAGTAGCCCTGGTCGTGGATGTAGGCGAGGTCCTCGTCGTAGGCGGCCATTCAGCGACGGTCCTCAGGCGCGGGCAATGCCTCAGGGCAGCAGCCGGGCGGCGAACAGCGGCGCGGGGACATCGGGGTCGTCCGCATCGGACACGAGCAGCAGGTCGATGCTGCCGAGCGTGGGGTTGTAGCGGGCGTCGACGCCTTCGAGCTTGATGCTGCGGTCCTCGAGCGGCGCGATGGCATCGATGTCGCCGTCGGCCGAGATCACGCCGACGGCCGATCCCGCGATGACGTTCTGCACCGGCGAGCCGTCCGGCCCCTCCGCCGCGGCCGTGAAGACGAGCCGCCGACGGGGATCGTCGGTGACCGCATCGAGGTCGGTGAAGTCGAGCTTCACGTCGTGGGTCTCCCCACCGTGTTCGATGGGCACGCACCCGAGGTCGTGGCTCTGCACGCCACGCAGCTCCAGCCCGCCGACGGAGAGGTCGGTGTAGATCGACTCCAGGACCTCCCCGAGGTCGAGGTGGATGAGGAGGTTCTGCGCGGGGTTGCCGTCCGGGTCGATGGAGTTGCCGCGCTGGGCGAGCAGCAGCGCCTCCCCGTAGACCGCCATGCCCTCGATGTTGAGGTCGCCGGAGACGTGGTCGCTGCGTTCCAGCGACTCGTGCAGCGCCTCGAGCGAGATCTTCGTCGGCAGTCCGGAGATGTGGCCCTGGTCGTCGAGGGAGTACACGACGCACGTGGAGCGCCGGAAGCCCTCCCAGCTCATCCCGCCGGAGCCGGACATCATGAGCAGCCCGTGCGGGAAGCGCCGCAGGATCTCGTCGCGCTCCGGGTGGCTCAGCCCCTCGATGTCGGCGCGGAGCACGAGCGTGAGCGCCTCGAAGTCCGCCTTCTTGGACGCTCGCTCCTTCGGGTCGATCGGGAGGACGTCGGGGATGATCCGCTCCGCGACGCCCGGGCGGAGGATGTCGGTGTCCTCCCCTGCCCGCAGCGCCTCGAGCACCGCGTCCGGCTCGAGCTCGTACTCAGCGACCGTGGCCTGGTCGTCGCCGACCGAGTACAGCCGCGTCGAGGACCACGCGACGCCCGAGGCGGCCGAGAGGTGGTCGGGCTCGCCCGGCGGCGGGTTGACCACTCGGTGCTCCCCGAGCCCGATGACACGCAGGGGTTCGCCATGCATCGGCACGGATCGACCGTAGCGGGCCGCTGAGCTCAGGCGGAGCGCTCGATCCTGAGGATGACGGCGTCGACGTCGCGGTGGCGCGCGGCCTCGACGACCGCCGCGAGCTCGTCCTCGCGCAGCTCCTCGGCCGCCTCGATCACGATGACCGGCGGCTCCGTGCCGCGGACCTCGAGCGCGCGGTCGAGCTCCGCGCGCTCGCGGCGCAGGCTCTCGGGCGAGAGGACGGACATGACGACACGGCCGGCGGCCGGGAGGTCGTCGGCCGCGAAGGTCTCGACGACGACCGACGGCGGTCGGGCGTCGCTGAGCTGCCGCGCGACGGGACCGTCGCGGAGGGTCTGCACGATGACGGTGGGGTCGTCGGCCATGGCGCGACGTTACCTCCAGCGGGGGTCACCAGCTGCGCTCGCGCCGGAACCCCGGCGCGCGGCCCGCTCCGATGTCGACCTTCGCGACACCCTCGACGACGCGGTTGCGGATCGCGCCGATGCCCTCGACGCGCAGCTCGATCTCGTCGCCCGGCGCAAGCGGGGGCGGGTCCTGCCGTCCCCGGCGCCCCCAGATCTCCAGCAGACAGCCGGCGCCGCAGGTCCCCGAGCCGATGACGTCGCCCGCGCGCACCTGCGTCCCGCGTGACGCATAGGCGACCAGCTGCTCGAACGACCACTGCATGTTCGCGGCGGTGTCGGCCCCGAAGAGCTCGCCGTTGCGCCGGATCTCCATCTCGACGTGCAGCCTGTCGTCGCGCCGGTAGCGCTCCATCTCGTCGGCGCTCACGATCCATGGCCCGAGGGTGTTCGCGCTGTCCTTGCCCTTCGCCGGACCGAGGCCGATCCGCATCTCGTGCATCTGGATGTCGCGCGCCGACCAGTCGTTGAAGATCGTGTAGCCGGCGATGTGCTCGCGCGCCTGCTCGGGCGTGAGGTCGCCGCCGTCGCGGCCGATGACCGCTGCCAGCTCGCACTCGAAGTCGAACCGCTCGCACCCGGGCGGCACCGGGATGTCGTCGCCGGTCCCGGTGACCGCGGCGACGCTCGTGAAGTAGAAGGTCGGGATCTCGTACCACTCGGAGGGGATCCCGCCGCGGGCCAGCGACGGCCCCTCGATGTGCTCTTCGAAGGTGATGAAGTCGCGGAAGCTCGCCGGCTCGAGCGGCGCAAGCAGGCGCACATCGTCGAGCGGAACCGGCGCGCCGGGGGTGCCGGTGCCGCCCAGTGCCGCGAAGAGGTCGACGGACGCACCGAGCGGCGCGACGGTCCCCGCCTCGGCGTCGACGATGCCGTGGACGACTGCTCCCTGCCAGGCGATGCGGGCGACTTTCATGCGGGAACGGTATCCAAAGGAGCCGTCTGCATCCGACTCGCCTCAAGCTGGCAGCGCTATCGCCGCTCGCGCAGCAGCGTCCGCAGGTCGGCGACGGGCCCCAGGTGCCGCAGCTTGTCGGGGTTGACGATCGAGCTCACCCCCTGGATCTGGCCCTCCGCGACGTCGAGGCTCATCACGCCGACCAGCTTCCCGGGGGCGCCGCTCGTCCACGTGGCGACGGGCCCGTGTGACGAGCTGGCGGGCGTTCGGCTCGCTCGTCCAGATGATCTCCGCGATCCGGTCGTAGGGCTCGTCGAACACCTCCCGGAGGAGGAACGCGGCGCGCTGCTCGGGCGACAGGCTCTCGAGCAGGACGAGGAAGGCGAGCGACAGCGAGTCCGCCATCTCGGCCTTGCGGGCGGGATCGTCGTCGGCGCCGGCCACGAGCGGCTCCGGCAGCCATTCGCCCACGTAGGTCTCGCGCCGGACCCGCGCCGAGCGGAGGTGGTCGAGCGAGAGCCGCGAGACCACCGTCGACAGGTAGGCGCGCGGCGACTCGATTCGCTCGCCGCCCGCGCGCGCCCGGTGGAGGCGGAGGAACCCCTCCTGCACCACGTCCTC
>JBKPMY010000113.1:0-5945 GCA_046732375.1 Myxococcota bacterium | reverse complement strand
GGGTCGGTGTCCATCGGAGTGAAGAAGCGATCGAAGTCCACTTGGAAGCGGGGATCGCCCGTGCCGAGCAGCATCCCCGCCGCGGCGAAGGTGCGCGCCTCGCCTCCCAGCGCCTCGTTGCCATCGGCGCGGTAGGCCGGGCAGGTCGGACCGTCGGTGGTTCCGGGATTGGCATCGAGGTAGCGCTGTCCGCGCCAGGCCGCCTCCAGCGCTCGGTCGGCGAAGGCCGGGTCGCGAGCACGGAACAGCGCGGCGGCGGTGGCCAGGTTTCCGACCGCCCGGGCAGTGGCCAGCGTCCCCACCTCCCCGTTTCGGTAGGGGGGCATCCTCTGGGGCAGGTTCGTCCCGTAGGGCCCGTAGTGCTCCTGGCAGGTGGTGTTCCGGAACCCGCCGCTGGTGTCCTGCATCGAGAGCAGCCACTCCAGTCCCCAGCGCGCCTCGTCGAGCACGTCGGGGACGCCGTTGCCCGACTCGGGGATGTTCCGGTCGTCGTCGGTCGGGGAGAAGTCGGCGGCGGTGAGCTGGAGCCAGAAGAGGGCGGAGTTGAGGGACGCGCTGTAGAGCGAGAAGTCGCCGGCGTCGTGCCAGCCGCCGCGCACCCCCGGGGGCGCGAGCTCGGCGTCGCTGGGATGGATCCACGGACCTTCGGCGTGGACCGGCTCGACGGCGGTGAACGCGCGCTGGAAGTAGAAGGCGCGCTCCACGGCGCGCACCGTATCGTCGAACACCTCCGGCCCGACCTCGAAGGGATGGCTCCGGAGGCCCGCCGCCTCCAGCCGGTAGCGGCCCGGGGTGGTCAGGGCCGAGAAGTCCCCCATCCACACGCGGGTGACCGGGCCGAGACCGGACACCGGCTGCTCGCAGTCCGGACCACGCTCGAGGACGACCGTTCCGTCGATCTCCCGCACCACCTGGAACCGGTCGAACGCCCTGGGGGAGCTGAAGCGCTTGACCATTCCCGGCGCGTAGCCGACCTGGGAGGCGGCGAGCAGCCCGAACGGGTCCTCGGGGACGGCCAGCTGCGCGCGCTGGCGCTCCGCCCAGGCACCCAGCACCCGACGCGCGAGGCGGCGGCCGGGAGCCGTGCCCACCACTGCGCCGAGCGCGACGACCAGGACGGCCAAGGCCACCACCACCAGGCGGCCACGACGGGCCGTCGCCCACCGGCCCCATGTCGACGCGCGCGTCACCCGCTCAGGGTTGCACGAAGGGAGTGCCGGAGTCGTAACGGACCTTCGCCGGCAGCTCGTGGAGCTGGGTGGTGGTTCCGGTGGGGTCCACCCAGGGCCAGGTGTAGCCCTTGCCGGCGGAAAAGAATGCCGGCTTCTGGCTCAGGTACAGCGAGCTCGGCAGCGTGCGCTCGGGGAAGGCCGGATCCCAGCGCACGGCGTTGTTCAGGTAGTCGTAGTTCCCGTGCCGCACCGCGGTCTGCGCGACCTTGGGGTCCACCGGGTACGGCGCCCAGTCGTCCCAGCCGAACTTGTAGAGAGACGGGGTGTCGAGGTCCCCGGACTCGTACACCCATCCCGCCATCTGACCCGGGGCGCCGAGCACGTTGCCGACGAAGGTGTGCCAGTACGAGTAGTAGGTCGCTCCGGCGCAGCGCTTCGGGCCGTTGCCGCTCGTCGCGTCGCCGAAGCTAGCCCGGACCCCCCGCAGGTGGTTCCGGAACACGGTGTGGTAAATGGCGTTGCCGTGGGTCTTGTCGGAGTCGAAGTTGAAGCCGTAGTTCCCCTCGAACAGCACGTGATGTGAGCCGACCATGTGCGAGGAGTTGAGGCCCACCTCGATCCAGTTGGTGTTGGTGTTGATGTAGCCGTCGTCGACGTAGTTGTAGCCGAAGACCGACGCGGTCCCCGCCGATCGACCCACCATCACCTTGTTGGCCTTGACGATGATCGAGTTCTCGATCAGCGCCTCCGACGCTCCGTCGGAGAGGCTGATCGCGTAGCCCGCCCCGCCAGGCTGCGCCCACGCCGCGTCGTGGACATAGGACTCGCTGATGGTCACCCGGAACGAGCGCTCCAGGGCGAATCCCTCGTCGTGCCAGACGGTGTTGTCGATCCGCTTCGCCCAGCAGTTGGCTGCCCAGTGGAAGCGGATGTTGCCCTGGTCTCCACCGATGACCTTCAGCTCCTCGACCCCCGCCCCCTGGGTGAAGGTCTGGCCGAAGCTGGAGAGCTGCGCGGTGTGGGAAGTCCGGTAGGAGATGTGAATCGGCGTGGTGAAGGAGATGGTGTTCCCGTTGATCGTGTCGATCTGCTTGATCTCGTTGGTCGGCCGATCGGTGCGGCTGAACCAGCTGAGCGCGTCCGGGAAGGGATCGTCGGTCCCCTGATCCGGGTTGTGCCGCTGCCAAACCACGCGAAAGTCGGACGAGGCCCAGATCTGCCCGCGGCCCGCCGGGTCGGTCTGCCACCCGGCCCCGGACAGCTCGTCGAGGAGCACGAACTGACCGGCGCTGAACCCGCTCGCGCTGGCCACGGTGACCGAGGTCGCGCCCTTCGCAGCGTCGGCGGTGAGATTGGTGGAGCTGCCGGAGCCGCTGCCGTACTGGGCCGGGCCGAGGATCACCAGCGGCGAGGGGTTGGGGCCGGTCTGCTCCTGGCCTGGCTTCGCGCCGTCGGTCTTCTGCAGGGTGGTCGCGCCCGGGCCCGCGCCGCGCAGGGTGATTCCCTTGTTCAGGAGCAGGAAGTTCCCGCCGTTGATGGTGAAGGTGCCCGCGGACAGCAGAACCACCTGTCCGGCCGGGCAAGCGTCGATCGCGGCCTGGATCCCGGCCGTGGCGTCCGAGCTGCCGTTGCCGTAGGTCGCCGCGTCCACGTTCCGGCACACGGTGGCGCGGGCGGGGATCCCGCCGGTCACTCCGGGATTCCATAGTGTCCGCCGATCGGCGCCGAGCGCGGTCAGCGAGGTGACGGTCACGGTCGCGGCGGCGGTGATCGAGGAGTCCGCCACGCTGGTGGCGATGACGTGGTACGTGCCGTCGGTGTTCGGCGCGGTGTACCTGCCGTTCGCGTCGATGGTTCCCCCGGCCGCCCCCTCCTGGACCGCCCAGGACACCCCGGTGGACTGCCCGCTGCTCGCGCCGCTCACCGTTGCCGAGAAGGTGAAGCTCTCGCCGGGAGCGAGGACGACGCTGGTTGCGGAAAGCGACAGCTGCAGACCGCCCCCGCCTCCACCGGGGCCTCCTGGCGCGGCCAAAGTTCCGAAGCAGGCCCAGGCGGCGATCCCCGACGCGCCGAGCAGGATCAGGAGGACGGGACTCGCGGATCGCCTTCGGTCCATGACGGTTCTCCAGTGGATCGCGCCGCGGCTCGCCGGAACGCGGCGCCCGTCCCATCCCTTCTCGGACACTCACGAGAGCGCGATGACCCGCGTATAGCGCGTTGATGTTCCGACGGCGTCGGGTCGCTCGCGACCCGCCTTCTCGCCCGGTTGCCTTTTTTCACGCCCTGCCGGCGTGCGCTCAGGCGGCCGTCCGCTCCGGCCCGAGGGGCTGGAAGGTCCGCTGCAGACACGTCTGGAAATCGAGTGGCGGAGTCCACCCGAGCACCTCGCGTGCTCGGCGGTTGGTGAACCGGAGTGGCTTCAGCCGGGACTCGAACCGGACAGGGATGAGGATCTGCGGCAGCTTGAGATTTCGCCGGAACAACGTGCCGAAGGCGAGTTGCACCACCCGGTGCGCCAGGCGGTAGGGGACGGGAATGCGGATCCCTCGCCGTCCGGTGCCCCGGAGGTAGTCGCCGAGGAAGGACCAGATCCGCTCGCCCTCGCCGTCCACCACGTTGAGCGTCTCTCCCCGGGCGCGAGGATCCACCGCGGCCAGGGCGAAGAGGTCCGCGCAGTTCTCCACGTGGGTCATCGGCACGTGGGTGAACGGCCCGATGACCAGGTGGACGGCCGCGACCTGGATCCCCAGGGCCGCGAGGTACGCGTGATCGCGCCCCCAGATGAACCCGGGGCGCAGCACGGTCAGGTCCCAGCCGTGCGCGGCGCAGGCCTTCCGGGTCACACGCTCCTGCCAGGACTTGGCGACCGAGTAGCCGTCGCGGGCGTAGAGGTCGGGAATGGGCTCGAGCGGCGAGTCCTCGTCGAGGGTGCCGTCGATCGCGCTCCAGTCGTAGACGCTGAAGCTGCTCGCCAGCACCACCCGCCGGCAGGGCGTCCCGGCCATCGCCTCGAGGAGCCGCTCGGTGCCGACCACGGTGGCGGCGAACTGGGCGTCCTCCCCGCCGCTGACCGCTGCCGCCAGGTGGACCAGGACGTCCACGCCCTCGAACGCGCGCTCGAGGTCGCGGGAGGAGCGCAGGTCCGCCCGGTACACCTCCACCGACTCCGGCCAGCCGAGCGACTCCACCCGCGCGGCCGGCCTCACCATCGCCCGGACCTCCGCGCCCCTGCCGAGCAGGGCCGTGACCACGTGGCGTCCGAGGAAACCACCCGCGCCGGTGACCAGCGCCTTCACGACCGCCCTCCCTCGCGTCCGCCGGCGAGCCGCAGCGGCTGTGCCGCGGGTTCCTCGCCGGCAGGCTTCAGGGCATCCACCAGGCGATTGACCTCCAGCACCTGCTCGAGCGTGACCGGCAGCTCGGTGCCGTTCTGCAGCGCCCGGTAGACCCGCGCGAGTAGCTCGAACAGCCCCTCGTAGCTCCCCGGCCCGCCGGTGAACTTCCGGAGCAGCGTCCCCACCGCGGCGCGGGCCACGTCCTTGCCCTCCACGAGCCCGTTCACGAACGGCCGGAGCGGCTTGGGGCCCGGGCGCAGCCCGTCGAAGGTCACCCGGGTCTCGAAGAGATTGGCGCTCGCCTGCATCCGGGTCCCGTGCACCCGGAGCCAGAAGGAATCCGGCTGGGACGAGGCGCTGAACGAGAGCGCGGCCGTGCCCCGCTCGGCCTCCACCACCGCGCGGAACTCGTCGCTGGGGAGGACGCTCGAGGACCGCTTGAGCCACAGGGTCCGCACCGAGCGGTGCCGCCCGACGAAGAGGTGGGCCAGGGAGGCCAGGTGGGGCAGGAAGTCGGCGATGGCGCCGCCGCGAAGCGCGAGCGCGGGGTGGCGGGCGTTGGGGTCGGCGAATCCCCCGGGCCCGAGGATGTCGAGGCAGATGCTCACCTCGACGTGGACCACGTTGCCCAGCTCGCCGGTCTCGATCCGGCGCAGGATCTCCCGCGGCGCCCGGTTGAAGAGGTAGTTGTAGTCCTCGATCAGCGCCCGTCCGGTCTGCTCCGCTCGCCGGGCGAGCTGCTCGAGCTCGGCCAGGGTAGAGGTGACGGGCTTCTCCACCACCACGTGGGCGCCGGCCTCGAGCGCGTCCAGCGCCAGCCGCAGATGGGAGCCGGGCGGGGTCGTGACGTGCACCACGGCCGGCCGAACCTCGGCGAGCATGGCGCGGTGGTCGGTGTACCAGCGGGAGATGCGGTGCCGTTCCGCCGCGCACTCCGCCACCGAGGGAGCGAGGTCGCAGATCGCGGCCAGCTCCACTCCCGGGATGCCCTCCAGACACGTCAGGTGCTGCCGGGCGATCTGCCCCGCGCCGATCAACGCCGCCCTCACGTCTGCCTCCCCTCGATAACTCGGTGAAACAATCGTTCCATCTCCGTTGCCGCTCCGGTCCACGAGTACCGCTCCTCGGACAGCCGGCGGGCGGCTCCGCCCATGCGGGCCCCGGCGGCTGGATCCTGGAGCAGCCGGACCACCGCCGAGGCGAAGCCCTGCGGGTCGTCGGCGATCATCAGATCTCGTCCGGGAACGGCCTCGATGCCCTCCGCCCCGAGGGTGGTGGAGACGATGGGCCGGGCCATGGCCATCGCCTCCACGATCTTCAGCCGGGTCCCCCCGCCGAGCCGCAGCGGTACGGCGATCGCCGCTGCCGACGCGAGGTGAGGGCGCAGGTCCTCGACGAACCCCACCACCTCGATGCCCGGCCCGGCGAGCGCCTGCAC
>JBKPMY010000112.1:0-7625 GCA_046732375.1 Myxococcota bacterium | reverse complement strand
CTCGGCGGTGCGGGAGATCCTGAAGGTGGCCGAGCGCCCGGACGTGCTGTCGTTCGCCGGCGGTTTGCCCGCCCCGGAGCTCTTCCCGGCCCGGGAGCTGGGCCAGGCCTTCGAGGCCGTGCTCCGGAAGAACCCCGGCGCGGCCCTGCAGTACGGCATCACCGAAGGGTTCCTCCCGCTGCGCGCGTGGGTGGCGGACCGACTGTGCGCCCGCGGCATCGCCGCGACGCCGGAGAACGTGGTGGTGGTGAGCGGTAGCCAGCAGGGCATCGACCTCACCGCCCGCGTGCTGCTGGACCCGGGTGCCACGGTCCTGGTGGAGAACCCCAGCTATCTCGCCGCGCTCCAGGCGTTCGCGGCCTACGAGGTGGACGTCGTCGCGCTCCCTGGAGATGCCGACGGGCTCCGGACCGACCTGCTGGAGGACGCCATCCGCGAGCACCGGCCCTCGCTCCTCTACGTCGTCCCCGAGTTCCAGAACCCGCGAGGCACCACCCTCGCCTCCTCCCGTCGCCAGGAGCTAGCCGCGGTCGCCCTGCGGCACGGAGTCCCGGTGCTGGAGGACGACCCCTACGGCGCGCTCCGCTTCCGGGGGAGCCCAGCCACTCCCATCGCCGCGCTCGCCGGGGAGCTCACCTTCCACCTGGGCACCTTCTCCAAGACCCTGGCCCCGGGGCTGCGGCTGGGCTGGGTCCACGGGCCCCGCGCGATGATGCGGACGCTGACCATCGCCAAGCAGGCTTGCGATCTCCACACCGCCACGCTCGTCCAGCACGCCGTGGCGGAGCTGCTCCGGACGTTCGACTACGAGGCGCACCTCGGGAGGATCCGCGCCGAGTACCGCCTGCGGTGCGAGGCGATGCTCCGGTCGCTGGAGCGCACCATGCCCCCCGGCACGCGCTGGTCGACCCCGGACGGCGGTCTCTTCCTCTGGCTCGAGCTGCCCCCCGGGCTCCGGGACGAGGAGGTGTTCCAGGCCGCGATCCAGCACCGGGTCGCGGTGGTGCCCGGGAGCGGGTTCTTCGTGGGCCCGCCGCAGCACGGCTTCCTCCGGCTGAACTTCTCGAACCAGAGCGTCGAGAACATCGAGCTCGGCATGGCCCGGCTGGGACGGACACTCCACGAGCTGCTCGCCCGGACCTCCGCCCACGCGGCGAGGGCCCATGGCTGAGACCTCGGTTTCCGCCATCAGTAGGCGTTGCGCGAGAGGAACCCTCCCAGCGCGGTGCGGAGGAGGATCTTGAGATCCAGCAGCAGTGACCAGTTCTCGATGTAGTAGAGGTCGTACTCGATCCGCTTCTGGATCGAGGTCTGGCCGCGGAGGCCGTTGATCTGCGCCCAGCCGGTGATCCCCGACTTCACCTTGTGCCGCAGGTGGTACTTGGGGATCTGCCGCTTGAACTCCTCGATGAACACCGGCCGCTCCGGCCGCGGACCCACCAGGCTCATGTCCCCGCGCAGGACGTTGAACAGCTGCGGCAGCTCGTCCAGCGAGGTCCTGCGCAGGAGCCCGCCCACCGCGGTGCGGCGGTCGTCCCCGGCGGTCGCCATCTGCGGCCCGGCATCCTCCGAGCCGACCCCCATGGTCCGGAACTTGAGGATCCCGAACAGCGCGCCGTCCATCCCCATCCGCTCCTGGGTGTAGAGCACCGGGCCCCGGCTGGTCAGCTTCACCGCCAGGGCGATGGCCAGCATCAGGGGCGAGAGCAGCAGGAGCGCGAGCGCGGAGAACAGGACGTCGAAGACACGCTTGGCGACCAGGTTCCAGCCCTCCAGCGGACCGCCTTGCAGGCTGATGATGGGCAGGCCGCCGAACTCCTCCAGCCCGCCGTAGAGCGTCACGTACTGGAAGAGATCGGGGACGATCTTCACGTCGACGGTGTGCAGCGCCAGCCGCTCCATCAGCGACTTCATCAACGGCATGTCCTCCGAGGGCAGGGCGAGGATCACCTGGTCCACCGGCTTCTGCCGGAGAATCGTCTCCAGGTTTTCGGTCGTGCCGATGACCGGCGCGCCCCGGACCGTCGTCCCCGGGAGGAGGGCATCGCGGGAGAGGACCCCGGTCACCTGGAAGCCCAGCTCGCGGTGGTGCTCGATGGTTTCCACCACCCGCTCGCCGAGCTCTCCGGCGCCCACGAGGAGGATCGACTTGAGGTTCAGCCCTCTCCGCCGCACCGACTCGAGCCAGAGCCGGAAGCCGACCCGGGTCGCGGCCACCAGGACGAACGAGTACCCGGCGAAGAGAGCGAGGGTGAGCCGCGAGTAGCGCTCACGGGTGAAGTAGGTCAGGGCGACCAGCACCAGGCTCGCGGTGATGGTGGCCTTGAAGAGCTCGAAGACCTCCTCCAGATGCGTCCGGACCCGGTTGGTGACGTAGAGGCGGGACTGCCGGTAGGCCACCGGGAAGAGCACCAGCACCAGGAGGAGCGTGACCACGGTCTCCCGCGGCGGAGGCAGCGGCCAGCCTCCGAGCAGGTCGAAGCGGGTCACGTACGCCAGCCCGAAGGCGAGCGCGAGCACCGCCACGTCGATGGCGACCTTGATCGATGTCCAGAACCGCTGCAGCCGGTTGAACACGGTCCCTGCACTACCACGGAAGCCGGTCGCGCAGGTCGGGGTGGCCGGCGACCAGCGCCTCCACCTTCCGCTGCACGGCAGCCCGGAAGCGCTCCTCGGAGAAGATCTCCGCGCGGGCGCGGGCCCGTGCCGGCTCGAAGCTGCGCTCGAACGACTCGAACTGCCGGAGCGTCTCGACCAGCGCCTCCGGCTCCGGGCTGTCGAAGAGGAGACCCGTCTCCGGGGTGAGCGTCTCCAGCGCCCCACCGCGGGCGAGGGCGATCACCGGGCGGCCCGAGGCGAGGGCCTCCAGCGGGGCGATCCCGAAGTCCTCCTCGCCGGGGAAGACGAGCGCGCGCGCGCCACGGTACAGCTCGGGCACGTCGGCGTCGGGCACCTTGCCCAGCCAGCGGACGTTGGGCGGAAGGCCCGCGCGGAGCAGCCGCGCGTCTTGCCCGTCACCGGCAATCCACAGCACCTGCCCCGTCCGCCGGAACGCCTCCACCGCGAGGTCCACCCGCTTGTACGGAGCGAGCGCGCCGAGCCAGAGGAAGTACCCGCGTTGAGCCTGGGCGTGCGGGGACGCGATCCCGAAGCGAGCGAGGTCCACCGGCGGATGGATGACGTCCGCCTCCCGGCCCCAGAACTGCGCGATGCGCCGCGCCACGTGGTGACTGTTTGCCACCAGCGCATCCGGATCGGCCGCGGTCCGGCGGTCCCAGGCCTGGAGCGCCGGACGGCTCGCCGCGGCGGCCAGGCGCACCGGAAGGCTCGCCCGTCCCGGGCCGAAGTAGGCGTCGAACTGATCCCACATGTAGCGCATGGGCGAGTGCACGTAGGCCAGGTGCGGAATGCCCGGCGGGACCCGCGCTCCCTTGGCCACGCAGTGGCTGGAGGAGATGACCAGGTCGAACCCGCGGAGGTCGAGGAAGCGCAGGGCCGCGGGCATGAGCGGCAGCAGCGCCCTGTAGCGGTGCTCGATGCCCGGCACGCGCTGGAGCGGCGAGGTGTGCACCGGGCGCGACTCGACGTCCGGACCCACGCTCCCCGGAACCCGGAGCAGGGTGAAGATCTCCGAGGCGGGAAAGAGCCGTACCAGCTGCGCGAGCACCAGCTCTCCGCCACGGCGCCCGGTGAGCCAGTCATGAACGAGAGCGACGCGCATCGCGGGGGCGGTGGAGCCGCTTCCGTGTAGCATCTAGCATGGCCTCCCGGGTCCTCATCGATCTCCGGATGGTGTCCGGCCGGCTGCACGGCATCGCCCGGTACGCGCTGGAGCTCGCCCGGGTGATCCCCGCGCTGGCGCCGGACCTGGCCTTCGAGGGGCTCGGGCCTCCCGGGGGACTGCCGGAGCTCGGGCCGCTCACCCCGGCCTTCCCGGTGCACCCGGCACCGGCCGGCTTCCTCTCGCCGCTCGAGCAGCCGGCGCTGGCGGCGGTGCTCCGCCGGCTCCGGCCCACGCTCTTCCACGCGACCTCGTTCTCCGTCCCGCTCCTGTGGCGCGGGCCGCTGGTGGCGACGCTCCACGACGCCGCCCACCTGGTCCGGAGCCAGGAGTTCGGCACGCTGACCGCGCTCTACTACCGGCTGGTGGTGCGCCCCACCCTGCGCCGGGCGCGTGCCCTGCTCACCGTGTCGGAGTTCGCGCGCCGCGAGCTGGCCGGGCGCCTCGGCGTGCCCGAGTCCCGCTGGAGCGTGGTCCCGCCGGGGGTGGATGCCCGGTTCCGGCCGCCCTCCTCGGAGGAGCGCCTCGCGGCCCGTGCCCGGTACGCGCTCCCGCCGCGCTACCTGCTCGCGGTGGGGAACCCCAAGCCGCACAAGAACCTCGCGCTCCTCGCGCGGATCGCCGCGCGGCTCCCCCTGCCGCTGGTCCTCCTCGCCGGAGAGGGCGCGGCGCGGATCTTCCCCCACCCCACGCGGATCCTCTCCGAGGTGGACGAGGAGCACCTGCCCGCGCTCTACGGGGGGGCCGAGGCGCTCCTGCTTCCCTCTCTCCACGAGGGGTTCGGTCTACCCGCGCTCGAGGCGATGGCCACCGGCACCGCGGTGCTCGCCGCCAGGGCCGGCTCCCTGCCGGAGGTCACCGGCGGCGCCGCCGAGCTGCTCGACCCCGACGCCCCCGAGGCGTGGATCGCGGCGAGCAGCGCGCTGGTGGCCGATCCGCGCCTACGTGCCCGCTGGGCCTCCGCCGGCCGCGCGCGCGCCCGGGCCTACACCTGGGAGCGATGCGCCCGGCAGACCCTCGGCGTCTACCGGGCGGCCATTGGCTGATCCGCGCAGAGCGGAGCCGGGGTACACGAGGCCCACGCCCCAGACCAGCGCAAAGCCGAGCGCCACGCTGGGATGGAAGGGCAGGTGGTGAGCGATTCCGAGCGTGTGGTAGCCGATCCACGAAAGCGCCGCGCCCAGCGCCACCGTGTTCCCCTCCCGCGCCCGGCGGAGCAGCGCGAGCAGCAGCGCCGCGTGAAGCAAGAACCAGAGGACGAGCCCCGGCAGTCCCGTCTCCGCCCAGGTGGTGAGGGCGATGGAGTGCGCGTCCCGCGAGAGCTGATCGGTGATTCCGGTGACGCTCGCCCTTGCGAGCGCTGCGGTGCGGTAGTTGCCGAAGCCCACCCCGAGCCACGGGTGCTGATGGACCAGGTCCCAGCCGGCGCCACGCGCCCGCGCCCGCTCTCCCCCGGCGAAGTTCTCCATCGCCGCGCCCATCCGGGCATGCCAGCCGGGGCTGACCAGCGCCGCCGCGCCGAGCACCAGCACCAGCGCTCCCAGGACGCTGCGCACCCGGGCGCTCCGCGTCACCGACACCGCTGCCAGGGCCACGAGCAACACCGCGGTCAGGAGCGCGGCGCGGGCATAGGAGAGCACGATGCAGCCCAGGCAGGAGAGCGCGAGCGCCGCGGCGAGCACGCGGGTCCGCACCGCCGCCGGTCGCAGCGCGGTGGCGACCGCCGGGCCGAGCGCCGCCACCGAGGCATGGGCCAGCCGCAGCCGGTGGAAGAAGAAGCCGCCGGCGGCGTAGCTGTCCTCCCCGCCGAACGTCTCGTGGACGCGTCCCACCGGGAGCCGGAGAAAGGCGGGGACGGGGATGGACCAGCGCACCGCGTGCTGCACGGCCGAGAGCCCGAGCGAGAGCAGGCCTCCGGCGACGAAGAGCGACGCCGGCCAGGTCCAGCGGACGACCTGCGCCCCGAGAAGCGCGGCGGCGGCGAGGGCCGCCGTGTCCAGGCAGTGCAGCCAGAGCGCGGCGGGGGGAAGCCCGGGCGCTCCGGCCGCGCGGACGATCAGCGGCGAGACGGCCTGCCATCCCCCGAGAGCCAGAGCCGCGCGCGCCGGCAGCCGGGCATCCGGCGGAAGCGCCGCGCCGCGGAGGACCAGCACCGCCGAGACGACCAGCGCGACATCGGCGACGCCCTGGAGCAAGCCCTCGGCGAGCCAGAAGGCGGCCGCCCACGCCGCGAGGAGCACGGTGGCGACCCGGGCCGGGGTCACGCCCGAGCTCCGGACCACCCTCGCTGGCGGAGGAGGCGCCGGGCCCAGCCGGGCGGGACCCAGAGCAGGGCAGCGAGGGCCACGGTCAGGGCGAGGATCGGGAGCGCGGCAGCGACGAACGGCGCCATCCGCCCGGCGTTCACCAGCGCGCGGGCGACGACGGTGAGCCCCCACAGCCCCATCGTGACCGCCAGCCCTTCGACCAGGGCCCCGGTGAGCGAGCCTCCCCGCCCCGGTCGCAGCGCCAGGGCCACCGCCACCAGTGCCGCGGGAACGCCCGCCAGCGGATAGGCGAAGCGATTGCCCAGCGCGAGGAGGAAAAGCCGGTCCGGCAGCCCGACCTCGCGGCGTGCCCGGATCTGCTGGCGGAGCACCGGCAGTCGCATCTGCTCCGGACGTCCCGGCCGGATGGCGAGCAGCGACGCCCGGATGCCGAGGTCCACCGTCTCCTCGGTCAGCTCGGTCAGCTTCAGCCCGCCGTGCAGGTCGAATGCCCGGCGCGTGACCCCGCGGAGTCGCCACCGCGTGCCTCCAGCGTGCTCCATGCCCGCGGCGTCCACGCGCTCCGCCAGCTCGAACTGCGGCGTGAGGCGGAGCACGGTGACACCGCGGAACCCGGACTCCACGTCGCCAGATTCGAGATGAAGGATGCGATCCTGATGCCGGAACCACTGCTTGCGCTCGAAGTAGGATCGCCAGTCGCCCCAGCGATGGAAGCGGAGCGCGGTAATCTCGTCCACCCGCCGGCTGGCGTGCCCCACCACCAGCTCGTCGAGCAGCCCGAGGAGGAGCGCGGCGGCGAGGGCCACCGCCCCCACCGGGAGGATCAGCGCCCGCCGGCCGAAACCCAGCGCGAGGATGGCGGTGAGCTCCCCCCTCCGCCGGAGCAGCGAGACCAGCGAGGCGCTGGCCAGGAGCAGCGCCGCCGGCGCGAGCTGGTGCGTCGCCACCACTGCCTTCCACCCGTAGAGCTCCAGAACGTCCCGCACCCAGTTGGGACCGGTGTACGCGCGGGCACGGTCGACGAAGTCCGCCACCAGGAACACCACCAGCAGCCCGGCGAGCACCGCGCCGACCAGCACCAGGTAGCGCCGGAGCACGTGACGGAGCAGCAGCCCGCGCATCAGGCCACCAGTCCCCGCCGGGTGAGGCGGACGAAGAGCCAGGTCCCGAACGCGCCGAACACCAGATTGGGTGCCAGCCCCACCAGCCAGGGCGCGAGCCGCCCGGCGGTCCCCAGGTTCTCGAAGCTCCGCTCCACCACGTAGTAGGCGACGTACGCCCCGAGCGCGAGCAAGTACCCCCGGGTCCGCGCCGCGCGCGAGGACATCGCCAGGGGGACGCCGAAGAGGGCGAAGGCCAGGGGCGCGAGCCCCTGGGCGAGCCGGACGTGGAACGCGGTCAGGAAAGGAGCCGGGCTCTTCCCCGCGGCCCGCGCCTCGCTCGCGGCGGCCAGCAGCTCACGGGGCGTGAGCTCCTCCTTCGGGGAGCGGAAGTGGTTTTTCCGGAGAATCGAGTCCTCCACGCCGATGGAGAGGCTCCCGTCCCGGAAGGTGAGCACCGCGTAGTCGGTTCCGGTG
>JBKPMY010000111.1:0-9827 GCA_046732375.1 Myxococcota bacterium | reverse complement strand
GCGCAGGTGCTCCCGATCTGGGAGGGGACGACCAACGTTCTCTCGCTGGATCTGCTGCGGGCGCTCACCGGCGAGGCGGGGCTGCGCGACGTGGACGCCGAGTTGAGCCGGGCGCTCGGCATCGCCGCCGACGAGGCACTCGGGCCGGTCCGGTCCCGGGCGCGCGCGCTGATGGACGCCGCCGGCGCCTGGTTCGGCGTGGCGAACCAGGCTGGCCCGGCCGAGCTGGAGGGTGGGGCGCGCCGGTTCGCGATGGCGGTCGGCCGGTCGCTGCAGCTCGCGCTCGCCGCGGAGCACGCCCAATGGCTGCTGAGGCGCGGCGATCGGAGCGGGCTGGCGGTCGCTCGTCAGCTGGTGGCGCTCAGCCCAGTGCCGGACCTCGAGGGAGTCATGGACACCGACGAGGCGCGTGAGGCGGCCGGCCTGAAGCCGTGACCATCCGCAGGCGCCGAGCGCTCCGTGCTCTCAGCGCTGTGCGGCGCGGAAGGCCAGCATCTCCGCTGGCCGGAGATACCCGGTGGTTCGCCGTGCCGAGGCTGCGGGGCAGCCCCGGGCACGACAGGAGAGGACGGTGGGGAGGCCCGCACCCCGTAGGCGTCCTTCCTCGGGTCGCTCCCTGGCGTGTCGTCGGTGAAGTCGAGACGGAGGGGAACGAAGCGCCTCTGGACCTCGCGGCGGACTTCCGGGTCGGACCAGGTCTGCCGATCCATCAGCCTGCAGGCCGTGCACCATTCCGCCCAGCCATCCACCAGTACCGGCTTGCCGAGGCGCGGCAACGGTCAGCTGCCGTGCGGGCGACCCGCGCGTCGCATTTTTGTGCAGAGCGTGCGTAGCTTGTGCGCTGGTGATGCGTCCTGCTTTCAATTTCGACTGGATCGACGAGCGACTGGCGGTAGGCGGCTGCTTCCCGATGGACGCGGCGGAGCAGCTCGCCCGTCGACAGGGAATCGGGGCCATCGTCGACCTCCGGGTGGAGAACTGTGACGATGAGGCGGCGCTGAGGGTGCACGGGCTCGACTTCCTCCACCTTCCCACCGAGGACTGCTGCGCCATCACGCCCCGCATGATCGACGACGGGGTGGATTGGGTCCGGACCCGGCTCGACGCTGGCACCCGCGTGCTCATCCACTGCGAGCACGGCATCGGGAGGAGCGTCCTCCTTGCCCTGTGCGTCCTCGTCGCCGGTGGAATCGGACCGCTCGACGCGATGAACCGGCTCAAGATCGCCCGACCGGTCATCTCGCCCGCGGCGGAGCAGCTCGAGGCGTTCCGCATCTGGGCCGGGCGCTGGCGCAAGCGCACCGGTGCCCGGATCGAGGTCCCCAGCTTCGATGCGCTGGCCTGGGTCGCCTACGCCCACGACCGCACCGTCGGCTGAGCCGCGCAGACCGACGTTCCTCGCCGAGCTCAACAAGGACAGCAGCCCCTTCTGGGAGCTGCCGCAGCGCCGGCCTCAGGAGATCCTGACCGGACTTCAGAACAAGACCCCGGTGGACGTAGCGCACTGACGCAGGCGCCACTCGCGACGCAGAAGCCGTGACCAGCTGGCCCTCTCAGAGCCTCCAGCCGAACCCGATCGCCACGCGCACGGCGAACGACGGCCCGAAGTCGGTGGTCCCCGTCGTGGTGGACTCGTTCTTGAAGAGGTACGTCGCGCCGGCCACCGTCAGGTACAGGTAGGTTCGCGAGCCGAGGTCGCGGCTCAGAGCCACCGCCGGCGTGAGCTGCAGCGCCGCCGTGGTCCGGGGCGGGGCCTCGCCCGGCGTCTTGAAGGACTGGTTCAGCAGTGCGGCACCCACGGTCAGGCCGACCTCGATCGACAGCGGCTTCAGGTCCCACACGTGCGAGGCCTGCAGCTCGACGTCGAACTGGTCGGTGGTCGCCGCGAGCCCGTCGTTGGTGTAGCCGGTCCGGCACCAGGCCACTCGCGGCACGAGGGTGATGGGCCGCAGCGCGATGGCCACTCCCACCGCGACGCCGGGACAGAGGCCGGCATCGCTCACCAGGGAGGTCCGGAAGCGCGCCTCGGCCTCCAGTGACACCACCGCGTCCTTGTCGCCCTCGCCCTTGCGGACCAGGCGCGCGTACGCCGTGCGCTGGAGCTTCGACTCGTCGACCGCCGCGTTGCCTCCCGGGGCCACGGCGACCGTTCCCTCCAGCAGCACCTCCGGGCCGCGGCCGCGAACGAAGTACCGCCCGCCCCGCAGGGAGAGCCTCCGCACCCGGTCCGCGCTCGCCACCTCGCCCACCACCGCTCCGTCGGCGTTCTCCTGGAAGAGGAGCCAGCTCTTCCCCGGCGGCAGCTCCAGCCAGGCCCGGGTCGGGGAGCGGGCATCGAGGGTCGCCAGCACGAGATCTCCCGAGCCGCGGACGTCGTACTGGAAGGTGGGGTGCTGCGTGCCGGCGAGGGTGCGGCTCGAGGCCCGGAGCGTGGCCTCGTAGGCGTGCCGGTAGGCCTCGTCGAGCGTCACCCGACCGTCGCGGTTCTCGTCGGCCGCGCCGAGGAGGCCCGAGAGCAGCGCGTGAGTGAAGAAGCTTCCCTTGAGCTCGTCGGACTCCTGGCTGTCCTCCGATGCCGAGCTGGAGGTGAGGAACACCGCCCCCTCGCCGGCCACGCGCTCGCCGAGGTGAATCTCGAAGGGCGGGATCGGCGTGCCGCCCTTCACCCGGGTCAACGCTCCGGAGCGGCAGGCGTCCAGCACCAGCAGCCGGAACCTGGCCGCCGACCCCCGCACCAGCTGCTCCAGCTCGCCGAGCTCCAACCGGGTGCCTCCCAGGTGGAGCGCACCGGCGTCGGCGTGGCCCGAGTAGTAGACCAGCAGCACCGTGGGGCGCCCGGCGGTTCGCACGCGCTCGTTCACGGCGATGAGCGCCCTGCGGACGGTGTCCGCGTCCTTCCCCTGGAGCAGGACCGTGTTCTCCGGGCGGACGCCGCCCACCTCCTGGAGCACCGAGGCGACGCGCGCCGCGTCCATCTCCGCGTACCGGAGCGCCACGTCGGGCGGCTCACCCACGTCGTTGCCGACCACCACCGCGTACCGATCCACCTCCGCCTGCGCGGCGGTGGGGAGCAGCACGACGAGCAGCGCGGTCAGCGCTTGACGAAGCTCCACCGGAGACCCTGACAGTCGGCGGGCAGCGGTGCGCCGTCCTGGCCCTGCTCGAGCCCGAGGCGGATCGGCTCGAGCTCCACGGGCGAGGCGCAGAAGAGGCCCAGCAGCCGCTCCTCGCCGGTGGTGGCGTCGAGGCGGGTCCCGAGCGGCAGCGGGACCTCGGTCCCCGCCGGAACCTGGGCCGCCCGGTCCGCCTGGGGGAAGTACACCGAGGCCCTGCCCAGCGGATCGACGCTGAGGACGGCGACATAGGCCGTGGTGGGGGTGCTCACCGCGAAGCGGATCGCATCGCCCGGCGACACGGTCTCGCCCGGCGCGGCACGGCGCACCTCGTTCCCGTGCTGGACGAACATGGTGAGCCCGATGCCACCGCCCTTGGACCGCTCGGTGCCCGGCGGCAGGCGGAGCACGACGACCAGCGAGGCGGC
This sequence comes from Myxococcota bacterium, assembly GCA_046732375.1. GTDB lineage: Bacteria > Myxococcota > Myxococcia > Myxococcales > Myxococcaceae > RPRB01. The sequence goes on along the minus strand of JBKPMY010000111.1, from coordinate 6,286 downwards.
GAGCGCGAGGCCGAGCCCGGCCACGGCTACTCCGGGGATCCGACGCCGCGGGGCAGGTCGGCCGATCGCGGCCGGCAGAGGAAGCGCGCGCACCTCCTCGCGGACGCCGCGGATGCCGGCCACGGCGGCGCTGCAGGCGGCGCAGGAGGAGACGTGGGTGCCGACGGTCTCGGCGTCGGTGGTGTCGAGCTCTCCCATCATCCACCGGTCGAGGCGGAGACCGGAGAGACAGGCGTTCCAGCTGAGCGGGGTGGCTGCGAGGTTCATACGGTCTGCTCCGCGCGGTCCCAGAGTCCCTGGGCGCGCTCGAGGAGGTAGCCCACCTGACGCCGCGAGCAGCCGAGCAGCTCGGCCACCTCGGCGTGGGTCATCCCATCCAGGTGGTGGTAGACGACGGCCGTCGCGACGTCGTCGGGCAGCAGCGCCAGCAGCCGGCGCACCTCGGCGGCGGCCTCCCCCCGCGGGCCTCCGCTCTCCGACAGACCGGGGCGGACGTGCAGCTCGAGCACCCGGGCGCCGGTGCGGGCCCTGCGCAGCTGGTTCAGGCAGTGGTGGGTCGTGGCCTGGTAGAGCCAGCCGACGATCGAGCCGGCGGAGCGGACCGCGTCCGGGTTGCGCACCAGCTCGGTGAAGATTTCCTGGAGCGCCTCGCGCGCGTCGTGCTCGCTGCCGAGCAGGGTGCGAGCGCGGCGGAGCACCACGTGACCGTGCGAGCGGTACAGGCTGGCGATGGCCGCAGCGTCGAGGATCATGGGCAGGTCGCGCCGGCCCCGCCGTCCGGCGGGCCGAGCCGCAGGACGATGGCCTCGTCGAGGGTGGTGGGCTGGAGCCGGTAGGGCGCCTTGCAAAAGCCGCGTGCGGTGCCGGCCGCATCGGTGCCGTCGTCGGGAACGCCCCGCTGGACCAGCTCGGCGACGCACGCCTCGAGCTGGGCCGGGGGGAGGCAGCCGGACAGCGCAACCACGCGGAGCAGGTGGTACCCGGCACCAAGCGCCTCGCCGAGCCACCATTCGGTCAGCGAGCTCGGGGGGACGTCCGACTCGAGGTACAGCACCCAGTGGTCCGGATCGTAGGTGTAGTTCGGGTTGTGGGACACCGGGAGGCTGGGCACCTGGTCTGCCGAGAGGCCGAAGGGCACGGCCGCGGCGTTGGCCCGGGCCCAGCGCGGCGCACCGGTGTTCAGCTCGCGGAACGCGGCCCCGGGAGGCGGGGTGTAGAGGCGCAGGGTGAACGTGGCCGGAAACCCCGAGGTGACCGGCGCGCGAGTCGCGAGCTCCTGATCGTCGGTTCCTGGAGGCGGGCCCCGCTGCCAGAGCATCGCCGCCTCCAGCGGCGGGAGCTCCCCGCTGCTCTCAACCCGGCCGCGGAGCGTCACCAGGGGCTCGCCCCGGTATCCGGGATCGGTCTGGGCATCGCAGGCCAGCATCGCCGCGAACACGACGCCGAGCGTCGCTCCGGTGCGCTTCACGGATAGACGAGCGGCGGGAACTTCACCGTCTGGAGCCACGCCGGCAAGCTTGCCACCTTGGCCGAGCGCACGCCCGCGTCGCTGATCGCATACACGAACTGACCATCCGCGGAGTCGGCGAGGATGCCGCGGCGGATCCACGGCGACCAGCTGTAGGTCCAGCCCTGGCCGGACCAGGTCTGGTAGACGTCGGACATCGAGAGGGCCCCTCGCGCCTGGATGGTGCCGGCCGCCGGATCGACCTGGAACAGCCGCAGGTCGGAGACGAAGTCCTGGACCCCGTAGTCGGCGAAGGGGATGGCCAGCATCTTCTGCGCCGGAAGCCAGGTGAAGGCCTTCGGATCCCACAGCGCATCCGAGTACGACCAGCCCTGACCCACCAGCTGGACGGCCTGGAGCTTCGGGTCCGAGAGGTCGGTCACGTCGAGGAGCGCCACCTTCAGCTGCATCATCCCGCCGGCGCCGGGCTCGCGGCCGATGCCTGCCAGATGCGTGTCGTCGACCGGGTGCAGGTAGGCGATGAACCCGGGCATCTCCAGCTCACCGATCTTTGTGGGGTGGGCGGGGTCGCTGAGGTCGAAGGTGAAGAGCGGGTCGATCTGGCGGGCGGTGATGACGAAGCCCCGGGGCCCGAGGAAGCGGGTGCCGAAGGTCTGCTCGTCCGCGCCGTAGTCGGCGGTCTTCCCGGTGAGGTGGAGCGAGCCCCCCACGGCAGTCAGGACCGAGATCCGGTTGGCTCCCTTGAGCGTGCCCCAGGGGGTGCCGTCGGCGACGCGGGTCGTCAGGTGCGTGGCCACCCGTAGCGCTCCGGCGAACTCGTCCATCGAGTACTGGTCACGCACGGACCCGTCGACGGTCCCGGAGCCGATGTACGGCGCCTTGTCGGGGTCGCGCAGGTCGAAGCCGTGGACGTAGGTCGCATCGGACTGGCCGATCTCCGGCCACCACCACCAGTGGGAGGTGGCGACGTACAGCGTGTCCTTGGAGGCGTAGACCGTCCCCGGCTCGGCGAGCACGGAGGTCCGGCTCTTCAGCGACTCGGTGGTCAGGTCCACCGTGGCGACGGTGAGCAGGCCCGGCCGGGTCGGCGCGGAGCTGAGGGCGAACTCCGAGCACTGGTAGCCGATGGGCGTGGTCTGCCCGCCGGGGATGCGGACCTCGCCCTTCCTCAGCCAGTCCTCGAGTGAGCGGCTGCGGATGAGCGCCTCGTTGGCAGCCTCCAGCTCGTCGAACGCCTTGTTCCGCTGCTCGGGCGTCGTGCCCGGTGGGAGGTCCGGCCAGTACCGGATCCCGTCGGGGAAGGGGAGGGTGTCGGACATCACCACCCGGACCCGCTCGTCGATCCGGCGCGCGGACAGGTACGAGCCGGGGAGGAGGATCTCGGCGGTGATCTTCGGCTGCGACGGATCGCTCACGTCCACCGTGGTGATCTGGGTGACGTCGCTCGCCCAGTAGCCGCAGTACGCGTCCGCCGCGATTCCCACGCCGGGAGCACAGATCGGATGGTCCCCCTCGATCTTCCGCGGAACGTAAACGTTGCTGAAGACCACCACCTGATCGCCGACGAGGAACATGTCCCGGGGCCAGCCGTCGATGGTCAGGCTCCCGCGCTCGGCCATGGCCTCGGGAGGCCAGGAGGAGAGGAGGTGCAGCTTCCCTCCGGCCAGCACCGCGATGCGGGTGCCGTCGTTCTGGACGAAGTCCGCCTCGTTCACGCCCGCGACCTGGTTGTTGGTGGTGCTGACGCTGGTGGGCGCGTCGCCGGCACTCGGCGCGGCAACAGGGCCGCCCGGCACGCCGGCACCGACCGGAATCCCCCGATCTCCGATGTAGTAGTCGTACTTGCGGAGCTGCTCGAGGCTGCTCTTCATCTCCAGGACCAGCGCGTCCTCGATGGCCGTCTCCAGCTGGCTGCAGCTGGTGACCTGGGTCAGCAGGGGACTGCGGTCGATGCCCCGAGGGCTGGGAACCCCCTTGCTGCCCGGGTCGCTGGAACATCCGGCGAGGACGGCGCTCAGGAGCACGGCAGCCAGGACGGAACGAGTCATTCGGGTCTCCGAGGTTGCTCTTCGCACAGCTCCTCGGAACGCGAGCCACCCCATTCGGGCAATCGGCCTGTCAGGGCGTACTCACACCCACCTCGCAAGGTCAGGACGTTCCTTGAATTCTGGACTTCCTGGGCTCCGGCCGACGCCCTGCCCAGGGGATTCGCCGCATCCGCGCGCTGGCTTGTTCACAGTTGGCGGCGGCCAGCTGCCGCCCGGACGAGGCGTGCGTACCTTCCGGAACTGCTGGGGAGCTCGCGACGGGGGAGGCCGGAGATGGCGACGAAGCGGGTGCTGATCACCGGGGGAGCAGGATTCATCGGTTCGCACCTGGCCGACCAGCTGCTCGCGCGGGGGTACCGGGTGCGGGCGCTGGATTCGCTGGTGCCGGAAGTTCACGGGACGGACCGCCGCCGCCCCGGGTACCTCACCACGGACGTCGAGCTGATCGAGGCAGACATCCGGGACCGGCGGGCGGTGGACCGGGCGCTGAAGTCGGTGGATGTCGTGTTCCACCTCGCAGCGGGCGTGGACGTGGCTCGGACCCTCGGGACGGCGGTGCTGCTCGACGCGCTCAGCAAGCGGCCGGTGGAGAAGCTCATCATTGCAAGCTCGATGAGCCTCTACGGTGAGGGGGCCTACTGCACCGCCGAGGGCGAGCTGGTGGAGGTCCGGGAGCGAAGCCTTCACCAACTCCAGGCCGGCCAGTGGGATCCCACCGGGCCGGGCGGCGAGCAGCTGGAGCCGGCTCCCACCCCCGAAACCAGGACACCCACCCTCGGATCGGACCGCGCCCTCGACCAGCACGACCAGGAGCGGATCTGCCTGCTGATCGGCCAGGCGCGCGGCATCCCCACCGTTGCGCTCCGGTTCTTCAACGTCTACGGGCCGAGGCAGTCGCTCACCAAGCCTGACGCCGGGGCGATGGCGGTCTTCGCCTCTCGCCTCCTCCAGGGGAACCCTCCCCTCATCCTCGAGGATGGACTGCAGCAGCGGGACTTCGTGAGCGTGCACGACGTGGCGCGGGCGTGTCGGCTGGCGCTGGAGTCCCCCGTGGCCGCGGGCCGAGCGTTCAACGTCGGCAGTGGGACCAGCATGACCATTCGGACCGTCGCCGCGCAGATGGCCGAGGCGCTGGGCCGCCGACAGCTCCGGCCGGAGATCACCGGGAAGTACCGCATCGGCGACGTGCGGCACTGCTTTGCCGACACCACGCTCGCGGCGAAGGCGCTCGGCTTCGAGGCCAGGGTGTCGTTCACGGAAGGACTGCTCGAGCTGAGCGAGTGGCTGGCTGGCCGGCACGTCGAAGACCGGATCGCCGAGATGGGTGCGCAGCTGGACGCGGGTTACTGACGGCTCACTCTCGGGAAGCGCCGGACGGGGAAGGTCCCGATCCGCCCGTCTTGCGGCCAGGCTGCGCGCGGAGAGCCCGGTCGAGCGCCGGAGCCTGCCGGTGTCGCGTGGCCGCGCAGAGCCGTGCGATCTCCTCCGCCTTGGAGGCGTCGTAGGCGACGGCCGGCACACGGTCCGCTCGACCGGCGAAGGCACGGGAGATGGCCGCGGCATCCGCCTCGGTACAGGCGGACTGTGCGTAGGGCAGAACGCGCATCGCGCTCTCCGGGAGCATCTGCGCCAGCTCGTCCTGGTGCGCGACGGTGAAGTCCCAGGCGCCGCGCCAGCGATCAGGGTCCCCAGGGTTCCTCCCCTGGATGACGAGGAGCGCGACCTTCTCGAAGAGGCGGAGCTCGGGAGTGAGGGTCAACGCGCGGGCCTTTTCCTGAAGCTCGGGCTGCTGGAACTCGGCCAGGGCGCGCACCAGCGCGCTGCGCTCCGTCCCCATCTCCGTCGTCCGTAGCCGCGCCAGGACGGTGTCGAAGAGGGCCATGTCGCCGGTCCGGGCCGCCGCCGCGACGCAGGCGTCCCGGAGATCGGGGCTCACGGCCTCGGGATGGATGCGCCCGTCGGCGCCGATCCAGGCCCGTCCCAGGTGCGCAGCTCGCGAGAGGATCTGACGGTCGCCCGCGTGGAGCGCGAGCATCTCGACGAGATGTTGCCGGAGGCGTGCCTGGCGGGTGGACTCGCCGGACCTCGGGGTGAACCCGAGGCGATCTAACGCCGGCCGGAGCAGGGCGCGGATCCGCGCCTCGAGCAGTGGGCGATTGTCCGGGCTGGCCCAGCGCTTCCAGGCGTGATCGAGCAGCGTCAACGAGCTCATCGTCACGCCCGGCTCGGCGTCCCGGATGAAGCGCGGGAGGAGTGCCAGCGCGCGGTCGACGGGGAGAACGGCGTCCTTCGCGGCGGAGACCACCGCGTCGGCAGCGGAGATGCGCTCCGCCCGGGAGAGCGTTGTCCATCCGCGGCCGACCAGGGCGTCGAGTCCGGCCTGCGGAAGCAGCCACCGGTAGTAGCCCGTCGCGCCGGCGTTGGGGTGGACCCATCGCGGGCAGCGGCCGGAAACTGGAACCGTCTGCGATGGCCCTTCCAGGGTGGTACAGAGCGGAGCGTCTCGGCCCTCCAGGCGGACGCACGCCGGCAGCCGCCAGAGAAGATCTCGCCGTGCCCGCGAACCCTCCGGGAGAGCGCGCTCCTGCCGCAACGCCAGCTGGGCCTGACCCTGTTCGCAGGACAGCTCGGCGGTCACCCGGGGGACGCCGGGCTGATCGATGAACGTCCGGAAGGAGGGTCCGACGCTCGGGTCCACCCGGTCGAGCGCGGCCAGGAGATCCTCGGTGGTGGCGTTCCCGTCGGCGTGCGCGGTGAGGTAGTCGTGCAC
>JBKPMY010000110.1:0-13301 GCA_046732375.1 Myxococcota bacterium | reverse complement strand
CTCGTGGGCCGCGCTCATGCCGCCCACCCCGCCCCCGAGTACAGCCACGCTCGGCGCCGGGCGCCCTCGCTGAGAGCCCGCGGCACCTCTGCGGGCAAGGTTGTCGGTCTTCATCGCTGGTCCTCGTGGGGTGTCCACCTGCTCGCCGGGGACAGTGCAGCGGGGATGCCCCAGGCAAGTGGCGGAACCCAGGGCGCGGCGCACAGCCCCCTCCATGACTGGCGAGCAACGCGCGTGGGGGGCGCTGTCACCTCCCGGGCAACGGGGCGCGTGCCGGCAGGACGCGCACATGCGCGCCACCCGTCGGAGGTGGGGCGCACAGCGCGTCGGTCATTCCACGCCCCGGCGCGGACGACCGGATGCAGAGCTCCGACTCGAGAGTCCCGTGGAGACATCCGACTCGGGGTCAGTCGATGAGACCGCCTCGCTGCGCTGCTTCCTGATCCGCGAAGATCGCCATCGCCGTGCGCATGCGGCGGAAGCCGAGCTTCTCGTAGAAGCCCTCTCGCCCCGGATTGGCGTAGAGGATGATCTTCTTGTGACCGGCTGAAAGCTCCTTCAGCCGGCTGGTGATTGCCTTGCCCAGCCCCGTTCCCTGGAATCGGGGATGGACGGCAATGTCACAGAGATAGGAGCAGTCGCCCCCGTCGGCCAGCGCGCGCCCTGCCCCGACCAGTCGACCGTCGGCCCTGACGAAGCACTTGTACCGGCTGTTGGAGAAGACCTTCTGGAGATGCCTCGCTTCCTTGTTCCCCAGCGGAGCGACTCGATACAGCTCCGAGAGCTCCGCCCAGTCGATGGAAGCGTCATCGAAGAGCCATTCCATGCGAGTGGTGTACTTCGGATCGAACCACTCGTCTGAGCCACGGTCAGGCTTCGCGCCAGCTGTGAACGCTCTGGCTCTGCATCCCTTGAGGCAGGGCAGATGGCTGGCGTGATCTCGATCCGGAGATGTCCGTGGGCTCAAACCTGCCCGCGCTTGAGCTTCAGGACGGGCTGCAGCGCTTCACGACCGAATTCACCGATCGCGTCACCCAGGCCATGGAGGAACTCGAGCGCTCGTCACAGGCGGGCGTACGCGACGAGGCTTTGCGCAGGAACCTCCTGTACGTCTCTTCCGCGCTGGAGATCGCGTCGGGGGTCGATCCCGAGGTCAATCCTCGACACCCGAGGCGATCGCCGTCAGGCACGCGCTTCGAGGAGCACCGTGAGGTAGCCCGAAAGGTGCAGCAGCGACCTGCCTTCGCTCGCGAGCTGACGGAGCAGGAGCAGGCCCCCGGCATCGGCCGTTTGCAGTCCGCGGAGATCGAGAGCGCGCGAGCCGTGCCGCTCGCAGGCCGAGCGCAGCTCCTCCACCCACGGACCGGCGAGTCGCCCTTCCACTCGCAGCACGCCCGTCCCTCCGGTCTCCTCCCACGTGATCCGCAGCACGTCGACATCCAGAGCAAACTGCGGGCCGAGTGGATCCGGCCTGCCCTCTCCGGAAGCGCCGCGCTTGTATCGCCGCCTATGCACCGTTTCTCGGAGGTGCTACGAGATCTCGTGGGTGGCGGCGCAACGCGTCGTTCTCGAGGGCTGCGATGGGCGAGCCGACGAAGGGCGCACCGGGAGTCCCCAGGGCCAGTTCCGCGTCAGGCGTCAGCGGCGACGGACACGACCGCGAGCGACTTCAGCGTGCGCTGGAGGAGATCGAGATCTACCGCGACCTCTACGAGGAGGCGCCCATCGCCTATGTCCGCGAGGACCTCGATTCGCGACTGATCAGCGCCAATCGAACGGCACTGCGCATCCTGGGGCTGGACCCGAAGGACGTCCCAGGGATCCTCGGTGCCTCGCTGGTCCCCGATACCCCCGATGCACAGCGCCGGGTGAAGGAAGCCCTGGCATCCATCGGGCGAGGAACGGACACCAGCGGCGTCGTCCTCGAGCTCCGGAGGAAGAACGACGGGCGGCCAGTCTGGCTTCAGTGGTGGTCCAGGCCCGAGCCGAACGGCAAGTACACCCGGACGATGTTCATCGACATCACCGCTCACGTGCTGATGGAACAGGAGCAGAGCAAGCTCCGGGCGCAGAACCTCTACCTGCAGGAAGAGATCAAGTCGGTTCATAACTTCGAGGAGATCGTCGGCCGGAGCCCGGCGCTCCTCGCGGTGCTGGCCAAGGTGGACCGCGTGGCCAGCACCGATGCGACCGTTCTCATCACCGGTGAGACCGGAACTGGCAAGGAGCTGGTCGCTCGCGCCATCCACTCCAACAGCCGCCGCAGCGAGCGGCCGCTGATCAAGGTGAACTGTGCTGCCCTGCCCACCGGGTTGGTGGAGTCAGAGCTCTTCGGCCACGAGAAGGGCGCCTTCTCCGGTGCCCTGGCTCGGCGGCTCGGGCGGTTCGAGCTGGCCAACGGCGGCACCATCTTCCTCGACGAGGTGGGGGAGATGCCTCCTGACGCGCAGGTGAAGCTCCTGCGAGTCATCCAGGAGCACGAGTTCGAGCGCATCGGTGGCAACCAGACCATCCGGACCGACGTGCGGCTGATCGCCGCGACCAATCGGAATCTGCAGCGCGCCGTCCAGGAGGGCACGTTCCGGGAAGAGCTCTTCTACCGGTTGAACGTCTTTCCGGTGGAGCTGCCGCCGCTGCGCGAGCGGTCCGGAGACATCCCCCTCCTGGCACGCTTCTTTGTCGACAAGTACGCCGTCCGGGTCGACCGGCACATCGACACCATCGCCCCGGAGACGCTGGAGCAGCTGGTCGCCTATCGCTGGCCCGGCAACGTTCGCGAGCTGCAGAATCTCATCGAGAGGGCGATGATCCTCGCCACCGACCCCGTGCTGCGAATCGAACCGGAGACCTTCGGTGGAGCCGCCCGCCAGCCGCCCTCTCCCGAACCCACGCCGAGCAAGGATCTCCGGACGCTGCAGCGTGACCACATCCTGGCCGCGCTCCAGCGGTCTGACTGGGTCATCGAGGGCGAGCGCGGCGCAGCCAAGCAGCTGGGCCTTCACCCCAACACCCTCCGGAGCCGGATCAAGGCGCTGGGGATCCGGCGCGGCGACCTCGAAACCTCGTAGGTCCGCCTCGCCAGCCCACGAGATTTCGCAGGCGCCCGGAGTCCCAGCTCTCCGTGGCCTGGCAAACCTTCGTCTTCCCTGCCGGATGGTCTCGGGCCTCGCTCTTGCTTCCTGGGCGGTCCGGGAGGCTCGGGTGCTCTCGAACGGTCGGACAGCCACTGCAGGCGCTGCCCAAGGGTCGGGCGACGACGCGACGGTGGCCGCGCTGCTCGCTGGAGACGAGGCGACGTTCCTCGCGCTGGTGAGGCGCCACCACCGGGCGATGATCCACCTCGCCCGCCTGCACGTCGGCACCGATGCCCTTGCCGAGGAGGTGGCACAGGACGCCTGGATCGCCGTGCTGAGCAATCTGAAGCAGTGGGCAGGGCGCGGCTCGCTCCGGAGCTGGGTCTACGGGATCGTCGCCAACCGGGCTCGCTCCCACGCGGCTCGCGAATCGCGCACCGTGCCCCTCCCCGATGGGGAGCTTCCGGATCTGGGGAGCGGCTCCTGCAACCCGGCTTCGAGCGATCTCTGGAGCGGAGACAGCTTCGAGCGCCGGGAGGTCCTGAGCGCCATCTTGAGGGCCATCGACCAGTTGCCACCCTGGCAACGGGCGGTCCTGACGATGCGGGATGTCGCGGGATGCGACGGGCCGGAGACGTGCTCCGCCCTCGAGCTCACGGCGGTCAACCAGCGGATCCTGCTGCATCGTGCTCGCACGAAGGTCCGCAGCGCGGTGGAGGAGTATCTGCGGAGCTGAGCGGCGGTCGCGCAGAGCGGCAGATGACAGGGGATTGCCAGGGCGAGGCCCCGGAGGGGGTCCCGAGGCAGCGGTGACCGGGTGTAACGGGTGGCCGCCACGGGCACACCCCTGTCGCATGGGGGTGGGCAATCCACCGGCGCTCGCCTGTCTAGGCCTGGCGCGCGCCGACGTCCTCGTGCTCTGTGTGCCTGCATGAGCACGGCTGGCGCCAAGGACCTCGCGTGCCAGGAGGTCGTCGAGCTCCTCACCGATTTCCTGGAAGGTGCCCTCGATCGCGAGACGGGGGCTCAGATCGAGCAGCACCTGGTGCTCTGCCCAGACTGCACCGAGTACCTGCGGCAGTTCCGGCTGACGATCGGCGCGACCGGGCGGATCTCGGAGACGGCCCTCCCGGACCACGTCGAGGCCGAGCTGCTCCAGACCTTCCGCCGCTGGCGCCGTGGGCAGCGGAGCTGACCTCCGGGGGTCAGCCAGCGCCGGGCCCAGCGGCGCGAGCAACCCCAAGACTGATCAGGGTTCCGTCGGGCGGCGATCAGGCGCGGAGTACCGGTATTCGGCGTCGGCCGGGACGAAGGCCCGGTCCGCTCTCCTGAGCGCCCTTCGAGATGGGCCACGGCACTGGTGCCACTGGCCGGTGGGTCGGCACGGGCGTCGAGTCCCCAGCTCAGCCCCTCGCCTTCCTGCGCGCGGTCGTCAGGGCTCGCTTCGCGTGGTCGATGAATGCCCGAAGCTTCGGGGGAACTTGCCGACGATCGGGGTGATAGAGAAACACCCCCGGCGCCGTGGGAGCGAATCGCTCGAGCACGCGCACGAGCTTTCCCCTCGCCACCGGTCCGGAAGCGATCGGCTCGGGGAGCTGGGCAAGACCCACGCCCTCCGTGGCTGCGCCGAGCAGCGTGGAAAAGTCGTGAGCGATGAGAGGCCCTGCCACGGAGATCTCGATCCGGCGACCATCCTCGATGAGTGACCAGGGCGCGATCTCCCCGTTGGTCCGCCGCACCCTCAAGCAGGCGTGGCGCCGCAAGTCATCGGGCCGCACCGGCCTGCCTCGGCTGTCCAGATAGCTGGGGCTTCCGACGACGATGAGGCGAAAAGGTGCCGTCAAGCGGACCGCCACCATGTCCGCGGCAATGAACTCACCCAGTCGGATGCCGGCGTCGAACCCCTTGGTACCGAGGTCCACCAGCTCTTCGCTCGCGGCGATCTCCACCTCCACATCAGGATAGGCCCGGCAGAAGGAAGCGATCAGCGGCTCCAGCAGGATCGGCACCACCGCACGGGGCACCGTGAGGCGCAACAGTCCCGCCGGCCGCCGTCCGAGGTCCCGGGCGGCCTCGGCTGCCGCGACCAGCTCCTCGAAGGCGGGCTTGGCGCGTGCAAAGAACCGCTCGCCGGCTTCGGTCATGCCCACGCTGCGCGTGGTGCGGAGAAAGAGGACCGCACCTAGGCGCGCCTCGAGAGCCCGTATTGTCTGGCTCATCGCCGACGGAGTCACTCCGAGCTCCGCCGCGGCCCGGCGGAAGCTCCGGAATCGAGCGACGCTCAGGAACGCCTCCACTCCATCGAGTGCGCCACGCCGGACCGTGAAGCTCTGCTTCATTCCCAATCCACATTATCGCAGATGATCACTCCCCGGGTGGCTCGTATCAGAGGGGTGGGCTGGAACCCTGCTCGCCTCGTCGAGCTTCCGAGAGGAGTCGATAGCCATGTCGCTGGAAACCGTCTTCAGAGTGCAGCTGGTGCTGGGTTACGTCGCGTGGTTGCTCTGCTTCGCGGCGTATGTCTGGCCCCGACTCAAGGCGATGGATGCCGTTGCAGCGCACCGGGCCATCGCCACCCTGCACAGCTTCCGGATCTTCGGGCTGGTCTTCATCGTGCCAGGCGTGGTCGGCCCCAATCTGCCCGCGGGTTTCGGCCCCTTCGCGGCTTACTGGGACCTGGCGACGGGAGTGCTGGCCATCCTGGCCCTTCTCACGGTGAGGCGACGTCCGCTGTTCTGGGCGTTCGTCGTGGCGTTCAACGCCGTGGGAGCGACGGACTTAGTCCTGGACTACCTGCACGCCGTTCAGCTGGATCTTCCTCGGCTGGCAGGCGAGCTGGGCGCGGCCTACGTGATCCCCGTGCTCTACGTACCGCTGCTGATGATCACGCACGTCGTCGCGTTCTACCTGCTCGTTTCTCGACGGCAGACCGCCCGGAGCATCACCACCGTGCCGGCTGCATTGTAGCGTTGGTTGAAGTCGGGCTCGCTTCGGCCACGACTGCCAGAGGGGCGTCAGGCTCGAAGAAGCAAGGCGCGCCCGAGTTGGCCCGTACCGCCCACCATTCAGCAGGGCTGAATGAAGCGGCACACACCGGGCGCCGGCGGTCGCCGTGGTCCGATCACGCAAACTGACGGACGATTCTGGGCCGTGCACCACTTGTTCTTGGCCTTCATGGTCCCAGCGGACGTCTGGCTCCTGCATCGAGAACAACCGCACGTGCGACCGCGTTCGGTAGACGCTCGACGACGAGCCAGCGCAGACCGCGGGCGCATCCCCTCAGGGAGCCGAATACGACTGAAGGAACCGTACTGACGGAGGAGTCAATGAGAGCCGGTCTCGGGCCGATATTCCTGATCGTGGCGCTGTTCGGGTGTCATTCGAAGACGAAGGCAACCGCGGATCTTCTCGCCAGCTTGGATACCGAACTCTCGCGAACCGAGGTCGAGGTACAGAAGTGCCTGAGAGCCCTGGACGAGCGAAGTGACACCCTTGCTCGCGAGCTCTCGCTCCTCCACGACACTCACCAGAGAACGATGTTTCGAAACTACGCGAACGTCGTTCCGCTCGTTCGTGCCGAAGGTCACGCGCGCAAGAGCTTCGATGCCTTCTTCAATCAGCACCGTCGCTGTGAAGCGTTTGAAAGTCATGGCATCGCCTTGAGAGAGCGGCTCGTCGCAACCATCACCGCGAATGTAGGGTCGGTTCCGCAAGCATGGTTGGAACGGTCGGCATGGTTCGAGAAGGATCTTGTCGGGGCGAAGTCCCGTGCAAGTGACTTGGCCGTCAAGGTCACGAAGCTTCTCAGGCAAGCCGACTCTGAGTTTGATCAAGTGAACGTGCTCCGTGGTCGGGGCTGTGTCGTCCTTGGAAACTGCGGCTCGATTCGGCGAGCCGATGCCTTGGTCGCCGCCGACGAAGAGACCGGGAGGGTGGCTCCCTTATCCGCCAAAGGACCTTGATCTCCGGCCCGGCCGCTGACGAGGTCAGCATCTGGCAGCTGCTCGACATGCTTCGACAACTTGTCGAACGTCGACATCTTGTTGATGTGGGCGTCGCGCGCTCATCGACGAAAACGCCCGTGGCCGGCCGAGGTCTTCTTGGCGCCTCCTTTGCAGTTCGACTTCAGGGGCTTCGGGAGGTCTGCAGTGAGGAAAGTTCTTCAGCGGTGTGCGCTCCTGGCCGTGCTCGCATTCGTGCCGGGGCACGCACTGGCAGCCGGTGGCCAGGGATGGTCGGTCCTTACCGGGCAGACAATCGGCGGGGGAGCGACGTCCCTTCACCTGCAGGCGGCCTGGCCGGGGGTCTCGGTGAGCGTGCTTCACGGCTCCAGTCCCGGCTTCGACTTCGGAGGGGTCTTCACCTTCAACTACAACTACGAGGGCGATGTCAGGGCCTCGTTCCCCGGCATCAAGGTGCAGGGCTATCTCAAGGGCACGCTCTTGAAGAGCGGGAGGTACAACCTCGGCCTCTGGTTCGCGCCGGGCATGCTCGCGTACTTCCTGGGCCAGAACTTCTGCAGCCCCGTCGTCATGACGACCTACGGCGTCGGTGTCACCGTCTATGGCGTCACGAACCTCTGCACCGGCGGCGGAGGAACGCAGTTCGGTGTGACATTCCCGACCGGTCTGGTCTTCGGAGTATCCGCGGGGGACCATTTCAATATTGCCCTCAACCTGGATCTCCCGTTGTTCGCAACCTTCGGCGACTACGGCACCCTCACCGTTCCCATCCTCTTCGGCGGAGGCGTGGAGTATTTCCTGGACAGATCCACAGCAGTGACCTTCAGCCTTCGGACCGGGCCGATGATCTTCACCAAGTATGGAACCGACTTCACGTTTCAGGCCCTGCTTGGTGTTGCTTACAAGTTCAGATGAGCACGGAGTCCCCGACGCGGAGAGCTCATCGGCCTTCGAGGCCCTTGAGGAGGTAGAGCGATCCCAGGGTGCGGTTGAAGCTGAATGCCAGCTCCCTTCCATCCGGACCAATGGCGACCCGCCCCAAGGCGATGGTGCCGCTCGGCTCGACCGGACCGACGGTTCGGGCCTCGAGCTGCCGGCCACTCGAGACCTCCACCCGGATCAGCGTGGTCTGTGCGGGAGGTCGCTCTGCGGTCCGGCTGAGCCACAGCTGGCTCTCGCTGGCCCATCCGCTCGGGAACACGCCGGGTCCGATGCCCCGGATCGGGGCCGCCGAGCCGTCGCTCGTCGAGATCACCAGGATTTCTCCCTCGGGGTTGACGCTGGCGACGGAGCGTCCCGACGGGGAGACGCTGAGGAACGCTCGGGAGCTCACGGGGGCCTCGGAGACCAGGCGCGGCCGCGCATCCTCTCGACCGAGCATGAAGAGTCGATGGGCCGGTGACGAGGGATTCCGGGCGGCGACCAGAACTCCACGACCGTCAGGGAGCCAGCGTGCAGAGCGTACTTCCAGATCTCCGAGATCGAAGCGTCGCGGCTGTCCCGGACCGGTGGGAATGGCCTGGAGGCCTCGTCCGTCTCCGCTTCGAACCAGAGCCCAGCGTCCATCCGGTGAGAGGTCGTCGGCGGCGCCCTCGGCCAGGATCTGTGCCGGGCTCCCATCGAGCTTCCGCAACAGCGCCAGCGAGCCTTGCAGCCCCGCGGCGGTCGGGGTGGGGTCGGTGACCGAGAAGAGGATCTTGTCCCTGGAAAGGGCGCCAACGTCGTAGTTCCACTCGCTCCAGGACATGAATCTCTGCTGTCCGCTGGCGGAGACGTGAATGACGTCGGTGCGGTCGAACCGGCTGGTGAGGAGCACGCTCCCGTCCGGGGCGACGTCGTCGAGATGGATGTCGACCGGTGCGCGATAGATCTCGCGCCGTCGACCTTCGAGATCGACGGCGTGGATCGTGTCGATCTTGGCCTGGCCGGCGGTGAACCAGATTTCCCGGTCTCCTCCCCAGGCCAGCCCCACCGTCGTGGGGAGGCGTCCGGTGAGGACCTTGGTCTGACCCTGGAGGTCGACCGCGGTGATCTCCCCCATGTCGTCGCCGAGGATGGGGTGATGAATGAAGGCGATGCGATCTCCACTGCGCGAGAACCGCGGATTGGAGAGCCACCCGCTGGTCTGGAAGAGCGTCTTGCCCCGCGGATATTCCAGCGTCCTGCTGGTGTCCCCGCCCAGGACGACGGCCAGCTCGCCTGTCGGGGACCAGTCAGCCCACTCGACGTTCTCGGCGATCTCCCGGGGCGTGCCCCCGACGCCGGGAACCCTGGCCAGGGTCCCGCGCACGGTCCGGATCATCGATCTCCGCGTATCGAGCAGCAGTGCGACCTCCCCGGTACTGGAGACAGAAGCGAGCCGGGAATTGGGAAGCCCCAGCGTCTGCGCCGCAGGGCTCCCCTTTGGCTGCGCGTAGATCTCCTCCGGGGCACCCTCGAAGGCGGCGCTGAACAGGACCCGACCATCGGGGGCGAAGCGCGCAGCCTGGACGCTGCCCCAGCGCCGGGTGACCTGCTCCATGGTCGGCAACCCCCGGGCGGGGGTCCGGCTCCGGCTGAGCACCGCTCCCGTTCCACCGGCGATCACCGCGATGCCGAGCGCAGCCGCGGCCAGCCACCACCTTCCGCGCTCTCCTCGACGGCGCGGCGACTCGAGCCGCTCGGAGCGAGTGCTCCCCCGGAGCATGTCGAGGGCGAAGGCGAGGTCACTCGCCGACTGGAAACGCCGTCCGGGCTCCTTCTCCAGGCAGCGGAGGACCACCGGACCCACTGACGGAGGCAGCTCCGGAGGAAGCGGGGCCGGGTCGTGGTGCACGATGGCGTAGCCCGTGTCGACCAGGGACTCGCCGGGAAAGGCGCGTCCGCCGCCGAGCAGCTCGTGGAGCACCGTCCCGAGGCTGAAGACGTCGCTGCGGGCGTCCAGCGCCTCCCCCCGCACCTGCTCGGGCGACATGTACCCTGGCGTCCCGAGCACCGCGCCGGGAGTGGTCGCCGCTCCGCCGGGAGTGACGGTGGCGTCCATGAGCCCGTGCGCGCCACCGGGGTCCTGGACCTCCGACAGCTTGGCAATGCCGAAATCGAGCAGCTTCACCTGACCGTCGCCGGTGACGAAGATGTTGTCCGGCTTCACGTCCCGGTGAACGATTCCCCGAGCGTGAGCGGCGGCAAGCCCTCGTGCCAGCTGTGCTCCCCACTCCAGCGCCGTCCGGACCGGCACCCTGCCCCGGGAGAGGCGGCTCCGGAGCGACTCCCCTTCC
This sequence comes from Myxococcota bacterium, assembly GCA_046732375.1. GTDB lineage: Bacteria > Myxococcota > Myxococcia > Myxococcales > Myxococcaceae > RPRB01. Next base: position 3,008 of record JBKPMY010000110.1, on the reverse strand, counting down.
AGGAGCTCGGTGACGAAGTACGGCGTCCCGTCGTGTTGCCCGACGTCGTAGACCGTGACCAGGTTCGGATGGTTCAGGGACCCGGCGATCCGGGCCTCCTTCTCGAGGCGCTCCAGCAGCTCGGGATTCGCCGCCATCGGCGCCTTGACCACCTTGAGGGCGACCTCGCGGCCCAGGCGAGTGTCCCGAGCGCGGTAGACCTCGGCCATCCCCCCGGTGCCGAGCACCGCCATCACCTCGTACGGACCGACCTGCAGACCGGGCGTCAGCTGCACAGCGCGTCAGCCTAACCGAGAGGGCGCGCCCGGGACGGGTGCGCAGCCCGTCCCCGCTCCCCCGGGGATTGACTGTACCGGGCGCTGGCGTGGCTTTCTGCACCCGGACCTCACCTCCGGGACGAGGAGCGGTCATGGAGCTGAAGCCTTTCCGGATCGAGCAGTACTACGGGAAGTACGAGTTCACCGCGCAGTACATGCTCTCCAGCAGCGACTGCGAGTCGCGGACCATCGGCGAGCTCCTCCAGCTCGAGCCCGAGGCTCAGGAACGGCTTTTCGGTCACTGGTGTGGTTACACCGAGTCACCCGGCGCTCCGTACCTTCGCGAGGCGATCGCTGCCGGTTATCGCGGAATCGACCCCGATGACGTTCTGGTCGTCTCCAGCGCCGAGGAGGGAATTCTCGTCGCCTACCATGCCCTCCTCCGCCCGGGAGATCACGCCATCGTCGAGACGCCCTGCTACGAGTCAGCGCTGGAGCTGGCCCGGAGCACCGGCGCCGACATCAGCGAGTGGCGGCGCCGCTTCGAGGAGGGGTGGGCGCACGATCTCCGGGCCCTGGAGAAGCTCCTCCGCCCCAGCACCCGGTTGATCTACGTCAACACGCCGCACAACCCGACCGGGACGCAGATGCCCCGCGCGGTGTTCGACCGCCTGGCCGAGCTCGCTCGAGAGCGGAACCTGGTGCTCTTCAGCGACGAGGTGTACCGGGACCTGGAGCATGAACCGGCCACCCGTCTGCCGGCGGGCTGCGAGGTCCTCGAGCAAGGCCTGTCGCTGGGTAGCATGTCCAAGAGCTACGGACTGCCCGGCCTGCGGCTGGGGTGGCTGGTGTGCCGGGACCACCGGGTGCTCGAGGCGATCCTGAACTTCAAGTACTACACCTCGATCTGCTCCAGTGCCCCGAGCGAGCTGCTCACCGCGCTGGCGCTCCGCCATGGCAGGGAGCTTCTGGACCGGAACCTCGGCATCATCCGGCGCAACCTGCCACTGCTGGAGTCGTTCCTCGCCAGCCATCGCGATCGGTTCGCCTGGGTTCGTCCCACGGCCAGCCCCATCGGGTTCCCCCGTCTGCTGACCGGCGAGGAGGTCGGAGCGTTCTGCGAGGCGGTCGTCGCCGCGAGCGGTGTCCTGCTTCTCCCCGGAAACGTGTACGACCAGCCGGGTCATCTCCGGTTCGGTTTCGGCCGGAAGAACATGCCCGAGGCTCTGGAGCGACTCGAGGCGTACCTCGCTCGGGGATCATCCGGCTGACGGTGCTGGACACTCCCCCACCGAGCTCACTCGACGCGCGAGAGTTCCTCCCGGATGTGCCTTTCGAATTCGTCGAGCTCCAATCTGCTTCGCGCTGATCGGCACCGAAGTCACTTCTTGGTTTGAGCAACGCGTCCTGGCGGGACGCGGGCCCAGGCTCCCACCATTTGCGGGAGCGGAACCGTTCGCCCCTGCGCCTGCAGCTCCGCCATCAGCCGTTCCTGCAGGGTGCTCAGGTCGCCGAGGTGCTCGCGTCGAATCCCGACCCCGTCGATCTGCGGCCGCAGGCTGATGAGGCAGTCGGACATCCATCGCTCGGAGCCAGTGAGCGTGTACGTCTCGGTCTCCGGCTCCGGAAGCCCGGCGCCAGCGAACGCGGCGGAGAGCTGCTTGCCCATCTCGGTGTTCGTCCCGTTGCGCCAGAACGCCTCGGTCATCACCCTGGCCCCGTCCCGCCACAGCGGCAGGTCCTGGCAGGCGTCCAGGAAGGACTGGAACGACGTGTCGAGGAAGGCAATCACCCCGCCCGGGCGGACATGCCGTGCCACGTCCCGCAGCACAGCCGCCGGGTCCTTCACGTACATGAGGATGTATCGGCCGATCCCGGCGTCGAAGCCCTGGCTCACCGGAAGCTCCAGCAGATCGGTCTGCACGTATCGAACCTGGACTAGCCCGAGCTCCCCCATTCGCGCCGACGCCCGTGCGACCGCGCGCGGATCGCGCTCCACGCCCACCACCTCGCCGGATTCGCCCACCAGCCGCGCGACGATCAGCGAGACGTCCCCCGCGCCCGAGCCCAGTTCCAGCACCCGTTGCCCCGGTCCGATCCCCGCCCGGCGAAAGAGGTGCTCGGTGTGAGGAGCCACCCAGACCGCCTGGCGATGAAGGCGCTCGGGCTCGAGATCGATGTCGGCGCTGCCGAGGGGGTACGCGTTGGTGTCCAGCGGAGTGCCCATGCCGCGGTCCTCCGTGGAACGTAGTGGAAGAAGGCGCCGGCCGTCCCGGAGTCGACCTGGATCGGCTTCCCGGGAGCCGCGACCTCGACATGCCCGCTTTTGACCTGGGAGTACTCCGGGGCGATTCCTCCCGGGCGAGCTCACTTCATGATCTTCAGGTCTCGCTCGGTGAGGCTGGTGTCGTCGCCCTCGAAGTCGATGGGCTGCATCTCGCCCCGGACCGCGAGGGGAGGTGCGTCGCGCCGGGTGAGGTGGAAGAGCCGGCTGAGCAGCGCGCGAACGCGGCCACTCCAGGAGGAGGGCATCGAGGGGGTCTGGTGCAGCATCGGACGGCTCCCAACGGAGAGCGGACGGCCGGGCCCCCTCGGTCCGTGACCCGTCTACCCGGACGACACCGGGCGAGCTCGGCGTTGCGCGTCGAGCGACGCCCGGTGCTCCAGGTCTCCGTCAGCGAAGGGCCGCGAGTTGCTCCTGCGTGAGGCTCGTGTCCTCGCCGTCGAAATCGATTGGCTTCATCTCCGCCC
>JBKPMY010000109.1:0-12934 GCA_046732375.1 Myxococcota bacterium | reverse complement strand
GGGTGGTTCCTCGCGCTGCTCGCGCTTCCGCCGCTGGCCTTCGCCGGCGTGCTCGCCGGTCAGGCGGTGCAGCGGCACCGGGCGCGATCGGATCCCCGCGGGGAACAGCGCCGTCGCGAGCACCGGATCCGTGCGCGGCTCGCGGCGCTTCGCGCTTCCGGGGAGGGCATGGACGACGTCGCCTTCTCCCACGAGGTGGACGGCCTGGTGGGCGAGCTGCTCTCGCTCCGGCTCGGCACGCCGGTGATCGGCCTCACACGGGACGCGCTGCGCGCCCGCCTCGCCGCCGCGGGGGCGCCTGCCGAGCTCCAGGCGCGGGTGGCGCGCATCCAGGATTCGTGTGACGAGGTCCGCTTCGCGCCTGGCGTCTCGCGGATGGATCGCGCGGCGGTGCTCGCCGACGCCGAGGCGCTCGCCGCCGGGTGGGGGGACGCCTGATGGCCGGCGACGCCCAGCTGCTCTTCCAGCAAGGGCTTCAGGCCTACGGTCGGGGCGACGTCGGGGCTGCGGAGGCCGTGTTCCGCACCCTCGTCGAGCAAGGGCACGACGGGGCGGACGTCCTCTACAACCTCGGCACCACCGCGCTCGCGCAGGGGAAGATCGGCGAGGCGGTGTACGCGCTCGAGCAGGCGCGGCGGGCCGGCGGCGGGTCGGACGTCGAGGCGAACCTCACCATTGCCCGGGGCCGGCAGCTGGATCAGCTGGTGGGTACGGCGGGCGACGAGCCGTTCGTGGAGCGCGTGGCGGCAGCGACCTCCCCGGCCCTCGCCGGGGGGCTCTTCGCCGGGCTCTGGGCGCTGGGCTTCCTCCTCCTCGCGGTCCGGCTGGTGATGCGCCGGTGGCGGGGGTGGCTCCTCGGAGGGGCGGCCTCGGCGCTGGTCCTCAGCATCCCGGCCGCAGCGGTGCTCGGCGCGCACCTCTACAGTCACGAGGCGGTCCAGGAAGGTGTGGTGCTGGCGCGCACCCTGCCGGTCCACGAGGTTCCGGAGCCGCGGAGCAAGGTGTCGTTCGAGCTCCATCCGGGGGTGAAGCTCCGGATGCTCGACCGGTCGGGCGACTTCGTCCGTGTGCGCCTACCGAACGGTCTGGAGGGCTGGACCGACCCTGCGGGCGTCTCGCCACTGCGTTGAGACGGGGCCTCGCGGGCGCGGAGGACGTGCTAGATCGCGTGCTCCGACCCTCGTGGACCCCCGCTCTCCGTTTCGGATCCTGGTCGTGGAGGACGAGCCCGTCATCCGGGAGCTCGTGAGGAGCATGCTCGACGACGGACCGGTCGAGGTGGAGACCGCCGGGACCGGGCCCGAGGGTCTCCGCCGGGCGAAGGAGGCGCGCTTCGACCTGGTGCTGCTGGACGTGGTGCTCCCCGGGATGGACGGGCTCACCGTGTGCCGGATGCTCAAGGCCGATCCCTCGACCTCCTCTGTCCCGCTCTACATGCTGACCGCGAAGACGCGGCGGGCGGATCTCGAAGCCGCCCTCGCGGCCGGGGCGAACGGGTACATCCACAAGCCGTTCCGCGGCTCGGAGCTGATGGAGCTGGTGGAACGGCTGCGGACCGGCGAGGCCGACGCTCCCGGCGCCGGCTAGGTCAAGGCAGCCGCGGGTGGAGGAAGCGGGCGAGGGCGAACAGGTCGTCCCAGTCCAGCCCGTCGAACTCGAGCGCGACTCCGGTCGCGTCCTGGCGCACCACCGAGCACCGGAGCTGCACCCGCCGGTCGCCTGGCAGCGCGAGGGCCACGAGGAGTGATTGACCGACGGGCGCGCGAAGGCCGAGCACGCGCAGGCCGGCGAGCGAGATGTCCTCGGCCACCGCCTGGCGAATCATTCCCGGTGCCTTGACCTCGATCGGCAGATTCGCGGCGACGCGCGGGTGCTGTCGTTCGCGGATCGAATCGAGGTCGGGGGAGTCCGGCATCGCGGGGCTCAGGAATGGGACCGGGCGGAGTGTGGGGGAGACTGGGTTTGGGGGCAACTTTCTGAACACTCTCGGCCGCGAGGGAAGCGGGGCCGTACGGGAAAGAGCTGCGAGCGACGCCCTTCGCAGCGAAGAGTGCGCGGCTGCGCTGCCCGCGTGGAGCTTCTCGCCTGCTCGCCCGGCGCCCTCCATCGTCTAGCTGGTGTAAGAGTGAACTCAAGCCTGTGTTTCGTCTCATCGCCACCACTGCGGTCTGCGTGCTCTCGTTCCCCAGTGGTGGTTCGGACACGGCCCGTCCGCGGGCGGCCGCCAAGGAGTCGCCGGACTTCCGTGCCGCGCCGGTGGTCTCCATTGGCGTGCGGGTGGTCTCGGTACCAGCGGACGCCCAGATCGCCTTCTCCGGGCAGCCCGGCAAGGGCGCCTGGCAGGCGAAGCTGCCCAGCCCGGACTCCCCGGCCATGGCCGCGGTCGACGTCGGCCGTGGGCCGAGCAGGCTCCTGCTCTCCTGGGTCGCCAGCGGCAATCCCGAGTATCTGGACACGACCTACGGCGGTCCCGGGAGCTACCGGATCGAGACCTCGGCGGACTCGACCGATGGCAAGAACGGCACCTGGAAGACGATGGTGACGGTGACCGGAAATCTGGTGATGAACCGGGCGCACTCGTTCGACTTCACCGCGCAGCGCTGGGCCCGGCTGGTGCTCACCGGCCCCACCCCGAAGACCTACAAGTACGGGATCCAGCTCGACGAGATCCTGCTGCACGACGTCTCGAACGGGACTGATGACAGCTGGATCTTCATCGGTGACTCCTTCACCGCCGAAGTCTTCCGGCTCACCCCGGCTCACCAGCCGAGTTTCCCCCAGCTGGTGAAGAAGGTCGCTCCGGCCTACCGCCCGGTGGTGCTCCGCGCCGGGGTCGGCTACTTCAAGAGCGCAAATCTCCTCGAGCAGCTTCCGGCCTGGCTGGCGCTCAACCCCGACATCCGGCAGTGGGCGATCCTCATCGGCAGCAACGAGCCCAACGCCCAGCCATACGAGCTGAGCAACTTCCGCCGTAACCTGGAGGCGATCGTCACCAAGCTGCAGGCGGCGGGGAAGCGGCCGGTCCTGGCGCGGATCCCGTTCTCTACCGGGAAGGACGTGCGCAACCTCAACGAGCAGGTCGATGCGGTGGTGAAAAAGTTCAAGCTCCACCCGGGCCCCGACCTCTATGCCTGGTTCAAGGCCCACCCGGACCAACTGCGCGACGGGCTCCACGCCAACGACGAGGGCGCACGTTCGGTCCAGCGCCTGTGGGCCGAAGCGATGCGCGATCTCTACCCGCATTGATGGGCGCCGGGACCCGCATGTCGCGCGTGAGGCCGGGCAGGAAGCGCGCACTCGCGGCGGAGGCCGCGCCGTCCCGTTCCCTGGGCGTTCCGTCCCGGGTGCCGGAGCCTCCAGGCTCCTCCGCTCTCTCGTTGCCGCCCGGCATGCGCCGTGAACGGGCTCTCTCCGGGTCACCCCCACCAGGGGGGAGGAGGACGGGATGGAGACACGGGTCATCACGCCGGCTGCAGCGGCGCCACCGGCGCAGAAGAGAGGCTTCGGGGAGATCCTCGGCTCGGCGCTGGGAGGTTTTGCCCGGGGAGCGGGGGGAGCGCTGTCGGTGCTGTCGCCGCCGGCGGCGCTGATGGGGGGAATCGTCTCCGGTGTGGCGTCGGCCGTGTCTGCCATTGCCGGGGGCGGGGGTGGCCCGCAACCCATCCGTTCCGATGCGGACCTGCTCGCGCTTCTCTCGCAGCCGGGCGAGCTCAGCAGCCAGGACTACCTGCGCATCCAGCAGTACATGCAGGCCGAGGCACAGCAGTTCACCGCCGTGTCCAACATCCTGAAGGTACGATCGGACTCGGCGAAGGCGGCCATCAACAACATCCGGTAGCCATGACCATCGAGCGCATCGGCAGCGCTGCTCTCGTCCCTGCGCAGGAGCGGCCGCGTATCGGCTCCCCGGCACGGTTCGAGGCGAAGCTTCTGGAGCGTCCAGCGAGCTTGCCCCGGCGTCTGGAGGTGGAGCCGCGGCCGGTGGTCCCGGCCCGGCGCTCCCCAGTGGAGCCGGGGGCGTGGCTCGGGAAGGTCGCGGCGGCGCAGGCGCGGATGGATCGGATCCTCGCGCTCGCCGCCTCCGGGCGAACGTTTTCCCCTGCGGAGCTGCTCTCGCTGCAGGCGGGCGTCGCGGAGGCAAGCCAGGCCGTGGACCTCGCAGGCAAGGTGCTGGACCGGGTGAGCGGCGGGATCAAGATGCTGCTCCAGACGCAGGTCTAGGAATGCCTTCCGGCTCGCCGACCGGGCTTGCTCTCCTCCTGCCGGGGCTCCTGCTGGCCGGTCCGGGCTGCGCGGGGCGGGTTCAGCACGCGCTGGACGAGCGGCAGGCAAACGAGATCCAGACTGTCCTCGTGGAGCGAGGGTTCCGCGCGCGGAAGGTGGTTGAGGACGGCCGGCCTCCGACGTGGGCGGTGGAGGTTCCATCCGCCGATGCGGCCGATGCGGTGCGGGTGCTCGCCGAGCTGGGCCTGCCTCGGGCGCGGCCGGCTGGAGTCCGCGAGCTCCTGAAGCCGGGCCTGGTTCCCGACCCGATGGAGCAGCACGCGCTTCTCCTCGAAGCGCAGTCCGGAGACCTCGCACGAACGCTGGAAGCGGTGGACGGCGTGGTATCGGCACGGGTTCACCTGGTCCGGCCGCAGGCCACGCGCGCAGGAGTGTCCACCGCGCCGACCAAGGCAGCGGTGTACCTCCGCACGCAGCCTGCCGCGGCGGCCCATCTCCAGGCGATGCGCGACGAGCTCCGGTCGCTGGTGGCCGGCTCCGTCGAGGGCCTCGAGCCGGCGGCGGTGACGCTGGTGGTCTCCGAGGTCATCTCCACCGTTCCGCCGAGGCCGGGAGCCCCGGTCCGTTCGAGCTGGGCGCCCGCCTTTCTGGGCGCGGGCGTGCTCCTGCTGGGCGGCCTCGGTGCAGCGGGCCTGCTCTGGATGCGCCGGCGGAGGCTGAAGGGAAGCCAGGCGGCGACGCCCCCGACGACACTCGCGCTCCGGCCGGTGGTCCAGGGGCCGCTCGCGCGGCGGGAGGTCGGATGAAGCGGCGTGGGCAGCTCGCGGAACGGCGGAGTCGCGCGGTCCTCCCGCAGGACGTTCAATGCCTCGAGGAGGTCGTACGAACGGTGGCCGCTCTCCACGGACCGCGTGCCGCCGCGCTCCTCTCCGGCCTCAGCGAGGGGCTCCGTCCCTCGGCGCTGGGAATCCTCCGGCGGCTCGAGCGATCCAGCCGATCCGACCGTCACGCCCGGCTGGCGAGCGCTTTCGGGCCACGGCGGGCGCCCCTCGGGTCGGCGGAGGGCATTCCGGGTGAGCTCGGGGCCGAGGTCCGCAGGAGTCTCGCCCCGGGCGTGACCGCTGGAGGTGCGTCGGGAGCGGGAGTCATGGCGCGCTGGGCGCGGCGGCTCGCGCTCGAGCTCGCCGCTCCGTGAGGCATGCCCCGGGACGCCCTCGCTCACGACTGGCGGGGCAGGGAACGGCCGCTCGTCGAGGAATCAGGGCAACGCGACCCGCCCGGGCGCGCCCGAGGTTCCCTGGAGCGTGTGACAGGAGTTGCAGTCGCCGCTGTTCACCGCGCCGCTCATCGCCCGCGTCTTGCCGCCGAGGATGATCTCCGCGCGGATGGGGAAGGCCGGCCAGCCGCCGCTCGCCGAGCCGTAGAAATTGCCGGCCCGGTTGGCGGTGAAGGAACGGCTGGTGCCATTCCTGTCGGTGATGCGCACGACGGCGCCCTGGGCAGCGCTACCGTAGCAGTCGTCGTACTCGTGGCCGGTCGGGTACGCCGTGCCGGCGATGGCGAAGTCGGGCCCCTCGCCTTCCCCTTCACCGCCGCCGCCTCCCTGGTGACAGGCGATGCACGCGCGGCCGGGATGCATCTCCGGGCTCTCGCTCTCGCCGCGGGTCCAGTACGTGCCGCTGGTGCAGGTCGGTGGGCCGCTGAACACCGGATCCGGAGTTCCGGCGTCCACCGTGCACGCCCCGGCGGGCATCCCGGCGCTCACCCAGGAGGCGAACGCGGACTGCTTCGCGGCCGCCACCGGAGCGGCCGGCGGCGGTGGCATCGGGGCCGTGGTGCTCGCCATCCGGTTCACGCAGGCCTGCCCGGTGCTCAGCGAGGCGTTGCTCGGGGACGGCGCGCGGAGCTGGGCCCGGGAGGTGAGCGGCATCGGCGCGCCGCCGGTCGGTGGGTTGCCGTGGCATCTGGTGCAGGAGCTGGTGAGGACGTCGGCCACGTCGCAGGGGAGATCACCCGAGACGCCGGCGTCTGGCGTGCCGGCATCCACGCCTGCATCGCCCAGCGGCGGCGAACCACCGTCGGCCGGTGCAGTGCAGGTGCCCGCGGGGGTCCCACCGCTCACCCAGCCGGAGAACTCGTTCACCTTCGCCGTGGGAACCCGAGCGTACGGAGCGGGCGGCATGGGCTCGGTCGAGCTCTGCATCCGCACCAGGGAGCGCTGCGCACGGGTCTGGCCGGGGAAGGTGGGCGACATGGCCAGGAGTGCGGCGCGGGAGTTCAGGGAGAAGGGTGCCCCGTTGGTCGGCGGCGAGCCGTGGCAGGCGGTGCAGTAGGTTGCGAGCGTCCCGGCAATGCCGCAGGGCAGGTCTCCCGCGACGCCCGCATCGGTGTGGCCGGCGTCGATTCCACCGTCGGCGACAGGAGGAACTCCTCCATCATTCGGGGCGGTGCAGCTGCCGGCCGGCATCCCTGCGGCGATCCAGTTCGCAAACGCGTCGCGCTCCCTCACCGGGACGGAGGCGTACGGCGAGGGTGGCATCGGCTGCGCGCTGCTCGCCGGGCTCATCCGGAACGAGGCCCGCTCGCCTTCGCTCTGCGACGGGTGGTCCGGGGAGGGCGCGCGGAGCGCCTGGAGCGAGCTCAGTACCACCGGTGCCCCGTTCGTCGGGGGCGAGCCGTGGCACGCAGTGCAGTAGGTGCCGAGCAGATGAGCGACGTCGCAGGGAAGATCGCCGCTCACGCCGGCATCGGTCGGGCCGCCCACGCCTCCGTCACTCACCGGGGGGACGCCGGCGTCCGGGTCGGGCACGCAGCTCCCGGCCTGCGTTCCGCCGCTGACCCAGGCGGACCACTGGGCGATCTGCGCCGCGGTCGCCGGGGCGTACGGGGCGGGCGGCATCGGGGAGGCCGTGTTCTGCATCCGCTCGAGCGCGAGCTGGGCATAGCTCTTCGAAGGCTGGGAGCGCGACGGGGCGCGCAGCGCCGAGAGGCTGTCCAGCGGGTCCTGCGCGCCGTTGGCCGGAACGGGCCCGTGGCAGAGGAGGCACGTCGATTCCAGGATGGCGGCGACCTCGCACGGGAGGTCGGAAAGATTCGAGCCGCCGGCGTCGTCCGGGCCGGTGCCCGTCCCTGGCGGCGCGCCCGTGCCGTCATCCCCACCCGAATAGGTGCCGAAGCTGCAGGCTCCGACGACGGTTAGTCCGGCGACCCAGCTCCAGCGCTTCCAGGACATGTGACGGCCCCCGAGGGTTCGGGGGTGGGTTGCCCTGAACCCACCGGGGCCGTCATCAGGTTCTCCGTCGCACGCTCAGCTGCTCGCCTGAATACCGAGCGGGCGACGTTTGGGGCCTCCTCAGGGCAGGGCGATGCGTCCAGGCGCCCCTGACGTTCCGCGAAGCGTGTGACAGGAATTGCAGTCACCGCTGTTTACCGCGCTGCTCATCGCCCGGGTCTTCCCGTTGAAGGTGACCCGGGCGCGGATGGGGAACGCGGGCCAGCCGCTGCTCGAGGATCCGTAGAAGTTGCCAGCGGCGTTCACGGTGAAGGATCGGCTCACGTTGTTCTTGTCGGTCACGGTCACGGTGGCGCCCTGCGCCGCCCTCCCGTAGCACTCGTCGAACTCGTGTCCGGTCGGGTACGCGGTGCCAGCGATGGCGAAGTTCGGTCCCTCACCGCTGTTGTGACAGGCGATGCACGCTCGCCCCGGGTGCATGCTCGAGCTGCCGTTGTTCCCCTGCGTCCAGTAGGTGTGGCTTGTGCAGGTGTCGGGTCCGGTGAAGGCCGGATCCGGCGTTCCGGCGTCCACCCCGCAGCTCCCGGCCTGCATGCCGGCGCTCACCCAGGCGCTGAAGGCGCTCTGCTTTGCGGTCGCCACCGGAGCGGCGGGTGAAGGTGGCATCGGAGAGGTGGTGCTCGCCATCCGCTGCACCGAAGCCTGGCCGTTGGTGACCGCCGCGTTGCTCGGCGACGAGGCGCGCAGCTGCGCAAGCGAGGTGAGTGGCATCGGCGCGCCGCCGGTAGGTGGAGTCCCGTGGCAGCTGGTGCAGGAGCTGGTCAGCACGTCGGCAACGTCGCAGGGGAGGTCTCCGGCGACGCCCGCGTCCGAAGGTCCGGCGTCCACGCCCCCGTCCGCGACGGGTGGAGGACCGGCATCGGCCGGCGGCGTGCAGCTGCCCGCAGGCATGTTGCTCGACACCCAGGCGGAGAACTCGCTCACCGCGGCGGCGGGAACGCCGGCGTACGGAGCGGGCGGCATGGGTGAGGTGGTGCTCCTCATGCGCGCCACGGACCGCTGCCCCTCGGTCTGGCCAGGGTAGGCCGACGAGGTGGCGCGGAGCGCGGCGAGCGAGTCGAGAGCGATGGGCGCGCCGTTGGTGGGGGGCGAGGCGTGGCAGCCCGTGCAGTAGGTCCCCAGCGTCCGGGCGATGCCGCAGGGCAGATCGTTGCTCACTCCGCCGTCCGTCGGAGGAAGGCCTGCGTCACCGAGCGGTGGCGGCCCCGCGTCGGGCGACGGCGCGGCGCAGGAGCCGGCCGGCATCCCGGCGTTGATCCAGCTGGCGAAGCTGGAGATCTGCGCGGAGGTCGCGCTGGCATAGGGCGCGGGGGGCATGGGCGAGCTGGCGCTCTGGATGCGCTCGAGCGCGAGTGCCCCGTTCGACTTCGACGGCTGCGTGTACGCAGGCGCCTTCAGGGCGGCCAGCGTGTCGAGACGGTTCGGCGCGCCGTTCTTCGGGACCGGGCCGTGACAGAGGAGGCAGTCCGCGACCAGGAAGTTCGCGACGTCACACGGCAGGTCGGTGGGAGCGGCGATCGGGCCGGCATCGCCGATGGTGTTGCCGGGGGGACCTCCGGCGCCCGGTTCGTCTCCCGAGTAGCTCCCGAGGCTGCACGCAGCCGTCGCCCCCATCACCACCACCAGCCACCAGCCCCTGCGAATGATCAAGAGAGCTCCGAGTTACGGTGACCCCATCCTTTGTCGGGATCGCCCTGGGTCCGTCACTACCTTCGGGCCGAGTGCGGGAACCAGTTCCGGTGTCGGAAAAGGGAGCACGTGTCGCGCATGGCCACGAACGACTATGCATTCGTGACTCGATGGCAGGTCGTCGGAACGGTGGCCGAGGTCAAGGAGATTCTCGGCGACGCCGCATCGCTGCCGCGGTGGTGGCCGTCCGTGTACCTCGACGTGCGCGTGCTCGTGCCCGGTGATGCGGCTGGCGTGGGCAAGACGGTGGAACTGCTCACCCAGGGATGGCTGCCGTACCGGCTGCGCTGGCGATTCGTCACCACAGAGGCGAGACCGGATGGATTCACCCTCGAAGCCACCGGCGACTTCGAGGGGCGCGGCGTGTGGACCTTCGTTCAAGCTGGTGACGCGGTGGAAGTCACCTACGACTGGAGGATCCGCGCGCGGAAGCCGATCCTTCGATCGCTGTCGTGGCTCCTGAAGCCGGTGTTCGCCGCGAACCACCGCTGGGCGATGGCGCGTGGAGAGAGGTCGCTCGCCCTCGAGCTGCAGCGTCGGCGAGCGCGGACCGAGACCGCGCGTGCGGCGATCCCGGCGCCGCCCCCGCCCAAGCGCTGGAGGCTGCCGAGCTGACGCTGTGCTTCGGTCCCTCGCTGCCGGGCGAGTCCCGCGCTCACACGGCAGGGGTTGTGGGCCCGAGGCGCGAGCACGGACCGGGCGGGCGCGCCGCTCCGAGCGGGCGCACCGTCTCGCGCCGGCGCTGAACCCGTCTCAACCGGTGGACACAGCGGACGCGGCGGCTCTCGACCGCTCCCTGGCCCGACCCTCGCAATTGCCGTCATCCGATGCATGCGCGCTCCGTCCAGAGCACCCGACCGCCGCCTGTTCGCATCGCCACCCGGAGGGTGAGTCGGGCACGCCTGCTCCTGGCGCGGAGGCCCGCGCTCGCCGCCGAGATGGAAGCTCTCCTCCGGGCGGCATCGGGGGCGATCTCCGGTGCTCTCTCGGCAGAGATCCGGCTCACCGCCCGCATGGCGGACGCCCCGGTCGAGCCCTCGCGCGCACTCGGGCACAGCGCGGTCCTCTGCGCCGTCTCACTCGACGGGCCCGGCACCGAGGCAATCCTCGAGCTGGATCCACGGCTCGTTGCGACGCTCGCCGCGTTGCGAACCGGCGGCACCGGTCCGGACGTCCCGGTGCTCGCTGCGACCCGGTTCGAGCGTGCCCTCCTGGCCGAGCTCTTGCTCGGCGCGCTCGCCGCGCTCCGCGACATCTGCGCGGCCGAGGCGCGGTGGCGACCCCGCCTCGTCGAGGTGGGCATCGGCCGTGCGGAGGCCGAGCGGCGGCTCGGCACCGGCCGGTGCCTGCTGGTCGAGATCCAGCTCGAGGGTACGACCGTGCGCGGACGGCTGGCGGTGCACCTTCCGGAGCTGGCCATCCGTGCCGTTGTGCTCGGCGTGCCCGAGCATCGTGGTCCTCCGGGCTCGGTCCTCGGCGAGGCACGGCTCGACTTCTCTCCACGCATCCGCTGCGGCGCCGTCTGGGCCTCCGAGATCGCCGGCCTCGCCGGGGCCGGGGTGGTACTCCCGGGTGCCCACCTCGCCGGCGGCGCGCTCGAGGGACCTCTCTCCCTGGTGCGGCCGGGCGTGACCCTCATCGGAACGCTCGGAGCTGCGGGGTTCCGTCACGCCACTGCACAGCGGCACTTGCCTTCCCAGGAGGTCACGCAGGTGGATCCCACCCTGTCGGAGCTACCCATCGAGCTCGCCGTGGAGCTCGCCCGACTCTCTCTTTCCCTGGCCGAGGTCGGCGCGCTCCAGCCCGGCGCCATCCTTCCCCTGCGAGTCAGCGCGGGAGACCCGGTTTTCCTGCGCGCCGGTGATCACCGGATCGCTCGTGCCGAGCTGGTGGAGGTGGAAGGCGAGGTCGCCGCCCGAGTTCTGGAGCTCCTTCCGTGAGCGCGGGACATCCGGCGCTCGCTGCCCTCGCCCGGCGCCCCCTCGCGCTCCTGTCCGCGCTGGGGGGCGCTCTGCTGATGCTGGGCGTGCTCGGGCCGAACCTGCGCGGGGCCGCCGCAGCCGTGCTTGCCGCTGGCGGTGCGCTGGCGCTCGCGGCTCGCGCCGGCGCTTCCACTCCCGCCACGGTCGCGTCCCTGAGAGTACTCGAGCGAGTCCAGGTGGGACCCCGGCAGATGCTGGTGCTGGTGGAGACGGGCGGGCGGCGGTACCTGGTCGCCACCGGGGGAACCGTCGCCGCTCTGCCGCTGGAGGAAGTCGAGTGACCGGCGCCCCTGTGCTCCTCGCCGCCTTCTCGCTGCCGGAGCCGGGCCCCAATCCGGTGTCCCTGCTGTTGCTGCTCGCGGGGATGAGCCTGCTGCCCTTCTTCATGGTGATGTTCACCAGCTTCACCAAGATCAGCGTCGTCCTCTCGCTCACCCGTTCCGCGCTGGGGACGCAGCAGGCGCCTCCCGCGGTGGTGCTGACCGGTCTATCGGCGGTGCTCTCGCTGGTGGTGATGAGCCCGGTCGCGGAGGCGATGCTCGCCCGCGTCCACGGCGAGCGGATACCCGTGACCCCGGGGCCGGAGATGCTGCGGGTGGTGCGGAGCGCCGCCGAGCCGCTCCGCGCCTTCCTCCTCGAGCACGGCAGCCCCGAGCTCCGCGCCGAGTTCGCCGCGCTCTCGCGCGAGCTTCGCGGAGGGACCGAGGCGTCGGAGAGCGATCTCGCGGTCGTCGCGCCCGCCTTCGTCCTCTCCGAGCTCAAGCAGGCGTTCCAGATCGGCTTCCTCATCTTCCTGCCATTTCTCGTGGTGGACATGGTGGTGGCGAACGTCCTCCTCGCGCTGGGCATGCAGTCGCTGTCGCCGTCGCAGGTGAGCCTCCCCTTCAAGGTCCTTCTCTTCGTCTCGGTGGACGGCTGGGCGCTCCTGGCCCGGAGCCTGGTGCAGGGATACCGGGGATGAGCACCGAGGCGCTGCTGGCCGTCGGGCGCGAGGCCCTGGTGCTGATGGTCCTCGCCTCGATGCCCCCGGTCCTCGCCGGCCTCGTCGTGGGCGTGGGGATGGGACTGCTCCAGGCCGTCACCCAGGTCCAGGAGCCGACGCTCTCGGTGGTCCCGCGGCTGTGTGCCGCGTTGCTCGCGCTGGCCGTGGCCTTTCCCTGGATCGGCGGACATCTTCTCCGCTTCACCGCCGCGCTCCTCCAGGGCGTGGGGGCGGTCCGGTGATCCGCGAGCTCGCCGTGCTCGCCGAGGCGGCGCGGCCGGAGGTGCTGGCCTGGGCCCTCGCATCCATGCGGGTTCTCCCGGTCACGCTCCTCTGCCCGGTCCTGGGAGGACCGCTGGTGGCCGCCCCCGTGCGACTCGCGGTGGCTGGCGCGCTCGGTCTTGCGCTGCGTCCGGTGGTCGGAGTCGTGCCGGCGGTCTCGCTCGAGATCCTCGAGCGCTGCGCCCGCGAGGCAGCGGTGGGACTCCTGGTGGGCATGGGCGCGGCGCTCCCGTTCGACGCGGCCCGGATCGGCGGACGGCTGATCGACCTGGTGCGCGGCACTTCCGCGGAGGCGGCGCTTCCGGGAGTCGGGCACCGGGAAGCGGTGACCGGCGATCTGTTGCACCAGCTGCTGGTGTCGCTCGCCGTGGCGGCGGGAGCGCTCCCGGTGATCGTCCGCGCCGTGGCCCGAAGCTATACGCTGGTTCCGCTCGGCGCCGGGGTCGCTGAACCCGGGGGCCTCGGCATCGCGCGGCTGGTGGG
>JBKPMY010000108.1:0-7899 GCA_046732375.1 Myxococcota bacterium | reverse complement strand
GGACTACTGGAACCACCTCGGCTGGGCCGACCCGTTCTCCGCGCCAGAGTTCACCGCGCGCCAGGAGGAGTACGCGCAGCTCCTCGGTGGAGACGGTCTGTACACCCCGCAGATGGTGATCGACGGCTGGGTCTCGGGCGTCGCGTCTCCGGGCTCGCTCCGGCGAGGGGTGGAGAAGGCAGCGGGCCGGAGCAAGGCGCGACTGGAGGTGCTGGTCACGTCGGGGCGGAGCGGGCTGGAGGTGGTGGTGCGGCCGCCGGCGGGCCTTTCCGGCCGGCTGATGGTGGCGCTCTCCGAGGATCGGCTTTCGAGCAAGGTGGAACGCGGCGAGAACCGCGGCCTAACGCTCGCGCATGCGCCGGTGGCGCGGCTGCTGGTGACCGAGGGACCGGTGGCGACCGAGCACCACGTCCGGCTCGGGCTGTCACCGTCGTGGAAGCGCGATCAGCTCCGGGTGGTGGCGTTCGTGCAGGAGCCCGGCGGACGGGTGGTCGGGGTCGGGACCGCGGCGGTTCCGCCCGGCCGGAGCTGATCCAGGGGAGTGGCGCGTCGGCCGGCTTGGTTTGCGCCCGAGCGATCAGGCGACCGACCCTCGCTTTTGCTCGAGCCAGCGGAGCGGTACCACCTCGGGCCCTGCGCTTCTTCGGCAGGCGGGAGGTGGGACACCATGGCACTCCGGGCGCGCCGGCTCCTTCTTCTGTGCGCGGCGGCGGTCGCTGCCTGCGGTGGCAGGGATTCGAACGTCGAGGCGGCTTCGACTGCAGGCGGCGCACTCGGCGCATCGCCGGGAGGCGCAGCGGCGTCCGGCGGCAAGGGCCAGCCTCCCACGGGTCCACCCATCCCTCCAGGATCGGATGGCGGAGGGATTGGGCCAGTCGACCCGTCGGAGATCGTGCCGACGCGCGAGCTGGTGATCACGGCGCTGGACGTGGTCGAGGATCCGGTCCGTACCGCGCCGGGGGGCAGCTGGAGCTTCGACCGGCTGATTCGTGAGATGGCTGGAGCGCATGACCCTCGGGCGTTCGTGATGCGCTGGCTCGCCTCCTGGCGGACCGAACAGCTGGTGAATGGATATCTCGTCCCTGCACGGCCGCCCATCGACACCGAGGTCATCGGACCCTGGCGCGCGCGGAGCGGCTGCAGTCCGACGGACGAGACCTGCAAGCTGGACCTCACGCGGTCCCCCTTCCGCCTAAGCGCGATCGTCTATCGGCCCGACCTTCGCAGCCTCCCGGAGAACAAGGCTGGGGAGGGCCGCTTCGTGTTCGGCGTCTTCGACGCCCGCGGGCAGGCGATGCCGTTCACGGTCATCTTCGAATACCTGCTGGCTATGCCACGAGGAGCCCTCGACGTTCTCGACTGGGCTGACCGGTTCCACAGGCTCGGGCGACGTCATCCGGGACAGCCCTTCAACGGGGCGCTGCAGAGGATCACCGACCAGTTCGCCGGCGCAGGGGCCGCACCTGGCCGTCCGAACGGCAGCGCGCTCTCGCAGATCCGTACGAACGAGCTGGCCCTGCATCCCCTCGACCCGGTGAATCCGGGTGCGACGCAGAAGGTATGGGAACTGCGCGAATTCGTGATCGGCGCGGGGGGATGGCTGCAGCCCTCCACGGTGAAGCAGAACCCGGAACTATCCCTCAATGGCACCCGCGAGCTCGCGGACTTCCTCCTCCAGAACCAGGCGTCCATCCGGGCCGGCATCCATCAGGTCCCCGAGGCGATGCTCGGCGGCGTGGCGCCCGTGCCGAACGGCGTGGAGTGGGGCGTTGCGGACGCCGGGATCCCCGAGGACGTTCGTCACCTCTTCGGTCTGGCCACCTGCAACGGCTGCCACCGCTGGGAGAACCAGAATCCCAGCGGGGGCACCCTGACCTTCTTCACCCACATCGCCGCGCGCGACGCCGGTACCCCGGCGGGGACCTCCCGCTTCCTCCGGAGCGAGCTCGCCGGCGTCCGGGTGAACGATTTCTCCGGGCTACTCTCCCTGACCCCGGCGGATCTGCTGGCCAAGGAGGGAAGCAGACCGAAGACGGCGCGCGTTCACTGAGCCTGCTGACGCGGTCTCCGCCGCACGGGGCATCGAGAGGATCGCCTTCCCCGCCTCGTCGCTCCGTGCGATCGGCCGCCGGGCTCGTCTTGCGATGCCTGGTGCAACGGGTTACCGGAATGCTCACCGGTGGCCGAGGACGTCACACGATTCCGGCTCTCCGTCCTGCGCGAGAGCTTCCAGCACACCCGGGCCACCCTGGCCCTGGTGTGGACGGCCTCGCCTCGCCTCACGCTGGTCCTTGCGGCGCTGACCCTGGTCTCGGCGGTGGTCCCGCTGGCGGTGGCGTACGTGGGCAAGGAGATCATGGACGCGGTCGTCGCCCGCGACGGCGCGCGGACGCTCCGCTGGGTGCTCACCGAGCTCGGAGTGGTCGGGCTCCAGGCGCTGGTGCTCCGCGGGCTGGGGCTGGTCCGCCAGCTCCTCGGCGCACGGCTGGGGCTGGTGATCAACGAGCGCATCCTCGAGAAGGCGCTGTCGCTGGAGCTCCGGCACTTCGAGGACCCGGAGTTCTACGACCGGCTGACCCGCGCGCGACGGGAGGCGTCGAGCCGGCCGATCTCGGTGGTCACCGAGTCCTTTCAGCTGGTCCAGAACGTCCTGACCCTCGCCGGCTATGTGGCGCTGCTGGTCCGCTTCTCGGGCTGGGCAGTGCTGGGCCTGGTGGTGGCGGCGATCCCGGCCACCGTCGCCGAGATGCGCTTCAGCGCCCTCGCCTTCCGGCTCCGGAACTGGCGGAGCCCGGAGAGCCGGCGGCTCATGTACCTGGAGTACGTCCTGGCGAACGACGAGCACGCGAAGGAGGTGAAGCTCTTCGGGCTCGGGCCGATGCTGCTCGACCGCTACCGCTCGATGGGGGAGCGCTTCTACCTCGAGGACCGGAAGCTGGCGGTGCAGCGCGCGGGCTGGGGCACGGCGTTGAGCCTGGTGGGCACGGGCGCGTTCTACGTCTGCTACGCGCTGATGGCGGTCGCCACCGCGGCGGGCCAGCTCACGCTGGGCCTGATGACCCTGTACATCGTCGCCTTCCGTCAGGGACAGCAGGCCTTCCAGAGCATCCTCACCGCCATCGGGGGCATGTACGAGGACAACCTCTACATGTCGAACCTCTTCGAGTACCTGGCCATCCCCACCGGCCGTCCGGCTCCCCCGCCCGAGCTCGCGGCGCTTCCGTCGGGTCAGGAGGAGGGGGTGCGCTTCCAGGACGTGGGGTTCCGGTATCCCGGCGCCGAGGGCTGGGCGCTGCGCAATGTCTCGCTCTTCATCCCCCGCGGTCAGAGCCTGGCGCTGGTCGGTCAGAACGGCGCGGGCAAGACGACCTTCATCAAGCTCCTCACCCGGCTCTACGAGCCCACCGAGGGCCGCATCCTGCTCGACGGGAGGGACCTGCGGACGTGGGACGAGGAAACGCTCCGCCGTCGCATCGGGGTCATCTTCCAGGACTTCAACCAGTACCAGTTCCGCTTCCGGGAGAACGTGGGCTTCGGGAGCGTGGAGCACTCCGAGGACGTGGAGCGGCTCGGGCGCGCGGTGGATCGGGGCGGGGCGGACGAGGTGCTGCGGACGCTTCCTGCAGGGCTGGAGACCCCGCTCGGCCGCTGGTTCAAGGAGGGAACGGAGCTCTCCGGCGGCCAGTGGCAGAAGGTGGCGCTCGCCCGCGCGTTCATGCGCGAGGAGGCGGACATCCTGGTGCTGGACGAGCCGACCGCGGCGCTGGACGCCGAGGCCGAGCACGCCATCTTCGAGCGCTTTCGCCAGCTGGCTCGCGGCCGGACCACCCTGCTCATCTCCCACCGCTTCTCGACGGTGCGGCGGGCTGACCGCATCGTGGTCATCGAGCAGGGTTGGATCGTCGAGCAGGGCACCCACGAGGAGCTGATGGCCCTCGGCGGGCGCTACGCGCACCTCTTCACCTTGCAGGCAAAGGGCTACCAGTGAGTGCGCGTGCGGTGTGCTTCGACCTGCTCTCGGCGCTGCTCGACAGCTGGTCGGTCTGGGACGGAGTGGCCACCTCGCTGGGGCGTCCCGAGCTGGGGCGCCCCTGGCGGCAGCGCTACCTCGAGATCACCTCGACCGTCGGCGGCTACCGTCCCTACCTCGAGCTGGTGGCACGGGCAGCCACCGAGGTCGGGCTCCCGGCCGATGCGATGCCGCGACTCGAGCAAGCCTGGGCCGGCCTGCGGCCATGGCCCGACGTCGTCCCGGCGCTCGGCTCTCTCGGACTTCCCCTTGCGGTCGCGACGAACTGCTCGATCACGCTGGGCCGGGCCGCGGTGGCCTGCGTGGGGATTCCGTTCGACGTGGTGGTCACCGCCGAGGAGGCCGGCGCGTACAAGCCGGACCCGGCGCCGTACCGCCTGGTCTGTGAGCGGCTGGGGCGTTCCCCGAGCGAGGTCGCCTTCGTGGCCGGCTCACCGTTCGACGCGCGAGGCGCGCTCGCGTTCGGGTTCCACGTCACCTGGGTGAACCGGCTCGCTGCGCCCGTCCCCGCAGACCTCGCCGGCGTGCGGATCGTTCCCGGCCTGTCCGGCTGGACCGCCTGACGGTGTGAGGCCACACTCGCAACCCGAGCCCGGAGGCGGACCGATGCAGGGAGAGATGAGGACCTATCGCGGCGCGTGCCACTGCGGAAAGGTGCAGTTCGAGATCCAGTCCACGCTGGATCCCTCGAATCGCTGCAACTGCTCTCTCTGCCGGCGCCGCGGAGCGGTGATGACGCGTGTGCCGGCGGATCGCTTCCGGCTCCTCTCCGGCGAGCAGTTCCTCTCGCTGTACCAGTTCAACACCCGGGTGGCGAAGCATTACTTCTGCAAGGTCTGCGGCATCTATCCATTCCACCGCCCGCGCGTGGCCCCGGAGCTCTACGGCGTGAACGTGGGTTGCCTCGAGGGAGTGGATCCGCTCTCCCTGAAGGTGGGGGGCGTCGACGGAGCGGCGTACTCCGTCGTGTAGGTCGCTGCTCAGGGCGGGGTGGCGCGGCCCGCCGCGGATGGCCCGCGGCCTGCACGCGCGGGCGGGCTCACCCGTCTCGGGGAGCCCTCGCATGCGCAGCCTCCCGCCCCGGCAGGATCCGATGCAGGTGGCCCCGGAGCTCCCACCGCCGCGGCCCGGAGCTCCCGTTCCCCGCACCATCCTCCTGGTCAATCCGTTCTATCCGAAGGATCCGAACGCGAGCTTCGGCAAGCACGTGCTCACGCCGACCCTCGCCCTGACCAGCCTGGCCGGAGCGACGCCGGGGCACTGGACCGTGCGCTACTGGGACGAGAACCTCCTCCAGGGCCCGCCGCCCGTGGTCCCGCTGCCGCAGGTGGTGGGCATCACCGTTCACCTCACCTTCGCCCGGCGCGCATACGCGCTGGCTGCCTGGTTCAGGGCGCAGGGCTGCACGGTCGTCCTCGGCGGGCTCCACGCGCTCTCCTGTCCAGACGAGGTGCAGGCGCACGCCGACGCGATCTGCGTCGGGAACGGCGTGGTCGCCTGGCCGCGGATCCTCCGAGACATCGAGTCGGGCCAGCTCCAGCCGCGTTACTCGGCCGAGTACCGCGACTACGCGGCCGATCCGCCGCCGGATCGGTCGATCCTGCCGCGGTGGGGCTTTCTCACGGGCGCATCGCTCATCGCGACCCAGGGCTGCCACAACCGCTGCGACTTCTGTTACCTGGCCACCGGTGACACGCGCATCCGCTACCAGATGCGCCGGCCCGAGCAGGTCGCCGAGGAGTTCCGGGTCACCGGTGCCCCGTACGGCGTCTTCGTCGACAACGACCTCGGGTCGAGTCGGCGCTACCTCCGCTCGCTCTGCCAGGCACTCGCGCCGCTGGAGAAGATCTGGAGCGCCGCGGTGACGCTCGACGTGACCGACGAGCCGGAGCTGATTCGAGAGATGGCGCTGGCCGGCTGCACGGGCGTGTTCATCGGATTCGAGAGCCTCTCCGACGAGAACATCCGGGCTGCCGGAAAGAGGAGCCCGCGCGCGGAGGACTACGCCCGGCGGATCGAGATCTTCCACCGCAACGGCATCCAGGTGAACGGCAGCTTCGTGATCGGCTTCGACCACGACGGGCCGGAGGTCTTCGAGCAGCTCGCGGACTGGATCGAGGCCCAGCGGATGGAGTGCGCGACCTTCCACATCCTGACCCCCTACCCGAACACGCCGCTGTTTCGCCGGATGGAGGCCGAGGGACGGCTGCTCCACCGCGACTGGTCGCTCTACGACACGGCTCACTGCGTGTTCCGGCCGGAGCGGATGAGTCCCGAGGAGCTCGAGCAGGGATACGCCTGGATCTACCGGCGACTCTTCGGCCTGGGGTCGATCTGGGCGCGGCGGCCGAGGCAAGCGTCCGCGGTGGCGCCGTACCTGGCGATGTCCCTGCTCTACAAGCGGAGCAACTGGGTGTGGAAGTTCCTCATCGAGCGCCGGCTGACACACGCCGCATGGACGCCGCTCGTGCAGCTGACACGGTGGCGGCACCTCGCCCACCGTGCCCGCCTCGCCCGCAAGGGTGACCTACGGCTCGGGCTGATCGCCCCCGCACCACCCGGGGTTTGAGGCAGCGCTCCGAGCTTCACCGGCCCGCTGGCTCGACGCTCTCCTCGAGGAGCTCCTTCAGCGCCTTCTCCGGCTCGGCGAGCGTGGCCTTGTCGTGCTCGACCAGCTCCTCGACCTTGTCGAAGTACTTCTCCAGGACCTCGCCCTTCTCGAAGCTGCTGAGGACGCTCGGCTCGATGTAGCTGTTCCTGGACACCGCCGGGGTGTTCCCCAGCTCGGCCGCGGTCTCCTTCACCGCCTCGACCACCTGCTTCCGCACCTCCGTCTTCTTCACCTTCGCCGCGGCCTGGATGATCTGAGGAGCGTCCTCGGCGATCCGGGCCAGGGCGCAGGCACAGATCAGCGTCCCGGCCCAGGTGCGGAAGTCCTTGGCCGTGAAATCCGGGCCCATGACGTTCTTGATGTAGTCGTTGAGGTGCTCGCGCCTGACGTCCACCACCGCGCCGTCCTCGGCGAGGAACTTGAACAGCTCCCTCCCGCGAAGCTTCCGCATCTGGCGGACGATGCGCGCCACGCTCCGGTCACGGATCTCCCGGTGCTGCTGCTGGCCGGACTTGCCCGGGTAGTCGAAGGTGACCAGGTCGCCCTTCACCTTCACGTGCTTTCCGAGGATGGTGGTCAGCCCGTAGCTCCGGTGCCGCCGCGTGTACTCGTCGCTGCCTGGACGCATGAAGCAGGTGGACAGCACCCGGATGGCGCAGGCCATGACCCGGTCCCGGCCGAGCCCCGGCAAGCGGATGTCCCGGGCGACGCGCCTGCGCATCCTCGGCAGCGCGTCCGCGAAGTCGACCAGCTTCTGGAACTTGCGCTTTTCCTGCCGCTCGCGGAACCGCGGGTGATACCGGTACTGCCACCGTCCCGCCTTGTCCTTCCCGATCGCCTGCAGCTTCGCCGTCGCCGACGGCGCGACGTGGACCTCGGTCCAGGCCGGAGGGATGGCGAGCTTGCGGATCCGCGGCAGCTCCGAGCCGGGGACGGGCTTGCCCCGCGCCGTCCGGAAGGTGAATCCCTTGCCAGCACGAACGCGGCGGATCCCGGTCTGCTGGAGCTTCTCCAGGGCAGTCATTCCCTGGAAAACGTGTGCACCCGCCGCTCGGGGCGAAAGTCCCACCCGGGGCCAGGCGCGGCTTCCGGACCGGCGGCCACCGTGTCGCACCGGGGGAGGGTCTTCCGGCCCCCGGGTCGATGATCCGCGGGCGGACGCCTCGCTCGCCGCCGGGCCGGGAGGCCACGGCTCCCGTGAATCCGATGAAATCCCGCTCCGTCGAAGCCACGTTCACCGGCGGCCGGCCTCTGAAGA
>JBKPMY010000107.1:0-10992 GCA_046732375.1 Myxococcota bacterium | reverse complement strand
TGGCAGTCGCGAGCGGGCAGGTCTTCTTCGTTGGTGGGAGTGGCCTGGAGAGGGTCGAGATGGCTACCGGACGACAGAGCACGGTTGCGCCGAGCGCCGCGAGTCACGAGACGGTCAGCGCCGACCGGGACCACATCTACTTCGTGGTTCCCGGCTCGGATTCCACCAACCAGGTCTGGAGGGCACCCATGGACGGCGGGACACCCGAGCGGCTCCTGGCGGACATGCCGAACATCTGGTCGGTCGCCAACGACGAGGCGAGCGTCTTCCTGAACGTGGAGGCCTGCGGGTCTGCGCCGGGGGAGATCCTTCAGCTGAGGAAGCCGTGAGGAATCGGAAGTGGCTAGGCCCGGAATCGAACCGGGAACCTACGGATTATGAGACCGTCGCTCTAACCAGTTGAGCTACCTAGCCTCGACGATGTCGCCCGCCGGCAGGTCGGCCCGTACCATACCGGCGGCGGAGAGGAAACGAGTCAGCCTCCTCCTCCGGGACCGGGAGCAGGTCCTGAGAACCGGAGCACGCCGCCACGACGATCGGTCCCGACCAGCGCACAGCGATCGGTGACCTGGACCTCGAGCGACACGGCCTCACCCTCGAGCTGCAGGGGAGCCGGGACCGACATGATGACGAACGCGCCGGTCTTCTCCCGCCAGCCGTCGGCAACCGGCGCGAGGTTCCAGTGCAGCGGGGAGGTGCCCGCGACTGTCTCGGAGCCGCGCTGGAGCGTGAAACGGACGACCGGATGGTCGGGATCGTTCGGATCGTTCGAGGCAGCCGGCGTGTAGCCACGCGCGCGAACGCTTCCCCAGACGTGGAAGCCGCCCTGCGGCCCCATGTAGAACGGCAGATCTCCTCCCCCGGGGATCGGCACGAAGGTGGTCTGGCCCGTTCCGACCTCGACCTCCATCGGGCCCGGCTGACAGGCGGGCTGACCGGTCTCCCCGGGCTGCTCTTTTTCGCAGGCTGCGATAGTCAGGAGGCACAACGCGAGCACCGCGGCGGATCGTCGGGGAATCATCTCCGAGACCTCCGATGCGGCCGCCCCAGGACACAGCGCGCTAGCGCGGGAGAACACATACCTCCGAAGCGACGGGGACGGAATGTCGCACCGATGGGCCGTGGCTGTCTTGCTTCTCCTCGCCGCCTGCGGGAACGGCGAGGGCCCGGAGACGATCCCGGACGTGCTCGCCGCCGGGCAGCACCCCGGCGCGGCCTTCCTCTCGGTCGCCGGCACCGCAGCGGACGACGTCTGGGTGGTGGGCGCCGATCCCGGCAGCGGGGGCAAGGTGCTCCACTGGCATGGGAGCGCCTGGTCCGAGCTGCCGAATCCGTGGAGGTTCGATCTCTGGTGGGTTCACGTGTTCGGCCCGTCGACGGTGATGTTCGCCGGCGCCGGAGCGACGATCCTGTCGTGGGACGGCACGACCCTGCAGCGGCACCGCACGCCCGGACTGGCCAGGGACACGGTCTACGGGCTGTGGGGTGCGGCTCCCGACGACGTCTGGGCCGTGGGCGGATGGGCGGGCCGCTCCGGCTTCGTCTGGCACTACGACGGGACGTCCTGGGAGGACGTGCGCCTCCCCGACGATCTTCCCCTCGATCCCGCCGGTGAGCTTCCCGCGTTCCTCAAGGTGTGGGGCCGTGGGCCCGACGACGTCTGGGTGGTGGGCGGTCACGGAACGGTGCTCCACAAGGACGCCGGCGGCTGGTCGGTCGTGCCCTCCGGCACCACAGCCCGGCTCTTCACCGTGTCCGGTAACGAGACCGAGGTCACCATCGTGGGCGGAAGCGCCGAGGGCGTGGTGCTGCGCGGCGACGAGCGGGGGCTCACCGACGTGACACCGGCCGGGGCGCCGGTCCTGCAGGGCGTCACTCACGATCCGCAGGGGAATCCCTGGATCACTGGCGCGGATGCGCGCATCTGGCACTGGCAGGGGGAGTGGAGGGCCGTGTCCTCTTCCCTGGAGGCTCCGGAGTCGCTGCACGGGGCGTGGCACGACGGCCGGTCCCTGTGGGCTGTCGGGGGCGCGGTGCTCTCCGGCGCCCTGGACCGGGGGGTGATCTGGCGCACGGACGTGGCGACTGCGCCGTATGCGCCGGTTCCGGTCGTCCCCGCCGAACCGGTGTGCCCGCCCGGCGTGATCGACCGGGTCCCGGACGGCTCCATCGCCCGGCGGTGGAACGAGCAGCTCCTCGATTCCATCCGCCGGGACATCCCGCGCCCCGGGGTCCACGCACGCAACCTCTTCCATGTGAGCGTGGCGATGTGGGACGCCTGGGCGGCCTACGACACGACCGCCGACGGCTATCTCCCCCGCGCCCGCCTCGCGAGCGCCGATCCGAACGCGGACCGGGCGATCACCATCTCCCACGCGGCCTACCGCGTGCTCCGCCACCGCTACGAAGGGGCGATCGGGGGAGCGGTCTCGGTCGCTTGCTACGACGCGTTCATGCGCAAGCTCGGCCTCGATCCCGCCGACGACCACGTCGCGGGCGACGACCCGGTCGCGGTGGGAAATGCCATCGGGCAGGCGGTCATCGAGGCGTTCGCGAACGACGGCGCGAACGAGGCCGCGGGATATGCCGACACCACGGGCTGGACGTCGACCAACGTGCCTCTCGTGGTGGACGCGACGGTTCTCAACCTCGCCGACCCGGAGCTGTGGACCCCGCTCAACATCGGGCTCGCCGAGACGCAGAACGGCATCGTGCTCCCCTCGGGGCTGCAGGCGTACGTCGGGCCGAACTGGGGTCACGTGCAGTGGTTCGCCACTGCCCCCGCCGCGAGCGGCGCCCGTCCGAGCCTGTCCGATCCCGAGCTCCTAGACGCGGTGGTCGAGGTGATCAGGAAGACGTCCTGGCTCGACGTGTCCGATGCGACGCCGATGGACATCTCGCCCGGAGCGTACGGGAACAACCCAGTGGGGTCGAACGCCGGCATCGGGCACCCGGTGAACCCGGTCACGGGCCTGCCTTATGCGCCCAACGTGGTGAAGCGCTCGGACTTCGGGCGCGTCCTCGCGGAGTTCTGGGCGGACGGGCCGAGGTCCGAGACGCCTCCCGGCCACTGGAACGTGATCGCCAACGACGTGTCCGACGACCTCGATCCAGCGAATCTCCGGATCGGGGGCACCGGCGTGCCCGTGGACCGGCTGCGGTGGGATGTGAGCCTGTACCTGGCCATCAACGGGGCGGTGCACGATGCAGCGATCACCGCGTGGAACCTGAAGCGGCTTTACACCTCTGCCCGCCCCATCCAGCTCATCCGGTTCATGGCGCACCGCGGGCAGCGGAGTGACCCCGGCGCACCCGGCTACGATCCGGAGGGCCTGCCGCTCGTGCCGGGCCTCATCGAGCTCGTGACGCCGGAGAGCTCGGCGCCCGGGCAGCGCCACGAGCACCTCCGCTGGTTCCTCGGAGCCGTGGCGGTCAACACCTGGCGCGGCGAGCCGGGCGACCGGGCCCACGAGGCCGGCGGCAACGGATGGATCCGGGCGATCGAGTGGATCCCGTACCAGCGGCGAACGTTCGTCACGCCGGCCTTTCCGGGCTACGTCTCGGGACACAGCACCTTCAGCAGCGCGGCCGCCCGGGTCATGGATCGGTTCACCGGCTCGCCGTACTTCCCTGGGGGGCTGGGCCAGTTCACCGCCCGCCCGAACGCCTACCTGGTCTTCGAGGCCGGGCCGTCGGAGACCACCACGCTCCAGTGGGCGACGTACTACGACGCTGCGGATCAGGCAGGGCAGTCGCGCATCTGGGGCGGGATCCACGTCTGGCCCGACGACCGCGATGGCCGAATCCTCGGGAGAGGAATCGGGAACGCGTCCTACGAGAAGGCAAGCTCGCTGATGGACGGAACGTTCTCGCCCTGATGCGCGCGAGCGGCGGGCGGAGGAGTGGCTAGGCCCGGAATCGAACCGGGAACCTACGGATTATGAGACCGTCGCTCTAACCAGTTGAGCTACCTAGCCGGTCCAGCCTGCGAGGGCGCCGGGCTACCACGGCCGAGGCGCGCTCGCCAGCCCTGCCCGGAACTCTCCGGGTCGGCTCCGCGGTTGTAGTCTCGGGCGCGAGCCCGCCGGCCGGGGCGTCTCCGAGAAAGCTCACGTGATACCGGTCCTGGTCAGCCTCGTTCTCTCCGCCTCCCCCAGCGGCGGGACCCCGCTCGACATCCGCAGCTTCCATGTCGTGAAGCAGAGCTCCGGCAACGACGACTACTACCGGGTCGAGTCCGGGTCCGATGGGCCCTACCTCGCCGCCCGGTACCGTCCCCCCTTCGACACCATGGTCCGGGGCATCGAGGCGCCGGAGAAATTCCGCCGCACCCTCGCCGGCGTCCGCTGGCGCTGGCGGGTCCGGGCCTTCCCCAAGGGCGGGGACGACTGCAATCCCGACGTCGGCGACGCCGCGGCCGGCGTCTTCGCCACCTTCAAGGCAGGCCTGAAGGTGATGGTCATCAAGTACGTGTGGAACTCGGTGGGCCCGGCGCGCAAGACCTGCGAGCTCGCCAACAACCTGTTCTTCGCCAAGCGTGAGGTGGTGCTCCGGAGCGGGGGAGCGGCTGACAGCTGGCAGACCGAGACCGTGGACCCGCGGCGTGACTTCGTCCGCTACTTCGGGGGCAAGCTGGAGGACGTTCCGGATTTCGTGGCGCTCGGAGTGCTCACCGACGGGGATGCCACCAACTCCCGGAGCGAGGCGGACTACGCGGACTTCATCCTCTTCGACCGGCGCCCCGAGCCGGACATCCTCCAGGCGCAGATCAAGGCGCTGGGACAGCTCGAGGACGCGGGGGTGGCGAATCCCGCGCCCGGTCCCTCCGGGGTGAAGGACGCGGAGGCCGGGCAGCCCCGCTGATGCCTCAGGGCATCTGGCAGTTCAGCTCGGGCAACGGAGGCACCCGGCCGGTGACCTGCTCGAGCCGGGCCTGCGCGGAGAGGAGATCGAAGATCGCCTGCGCATCCCCGTACTGCGCCTCGGCGTAGCCGCGGTAGGCGTCGATGAGGTCCCGTGCGTCGGCCACGCCCACCGCGAAGTTCAGGGTCGCGCTGCGGAACCAGCTCCGGCCCGCGGCGACCGCCTTGGCCGAGGCCTCGCGCTTGGTGAGGGCCGCGTTCAGGTCCGCGGTTGCCGTCTCGACCTCGACGCGGATCCCCCGCACCGCCCCTGCCCGCTGCTTGCGAAGCGTCTCCAGCTCCGCGTCCTTCTTGTTGGTGCGGGTGATGATGGTCCAGAAGGAAAGGTTCTGCCGGATCGCCAGCGCCGCGCCGATGGTGAGCGCGTTGAAGTAGTCCCCCACGTAGGGGTTGGTGATGGTGTCCCGTCCGGCGGCGCGTGAGTACGCGAACTGCCCGACGATCCCGAGCTGCGGGAAGAGCTCCGCCCGGCTCGCTCGCACATCGGCTTCCTTGGCCACGATGCCCCGGTCGATCGCTTTGAGATCTGGTCGCATTCGCTCGGCGTCGGCCAGGGAGGTCTGGAGGTCCGGAGCCCGGATCTGCGCGGTATCGGGGAGGGGGTCGTCCCGGAGCTGCAGCTGCCGTGGCTCGAGGGCCAGGGTCGCCGCAAGGCCCACCCGCGCCACCTCCAGCGCCCGTTCCCCGTCGGCGATCCGCTGGGTGAGCTGGCTCCGGAAGATCTCGATCCGGTAGCGGTCCTCGGGCGTGATCTCCCCGTCGTTCGCCTTCAGCGACTTCTGCACCCGCGCGTCCGCCTCCTTGAGCGCGTTCTGCACGTCCGCGCCGATCGCCAGCAGTCGTGTGGCGAGCCGGATCCCCATCACCAGCTGCAGGACCCGCGTGCGGATGGCGTTCGACGTGTCGTCAACGAGGAACTTGCGCGCCTCCGCCCCCGCCGCGGCCGCGTCCGTGGCCGCCTGGAGCCGTCCCCAGGTCCACAAGGGCTGCAGCGCGTTGACCTCCACCCGGAAGAAGGCGCCCAGGTCGTTGAGGCCCCGGTTGCTCCCGCTCTCGATGGCGGTGATGTCGTTCTGGTCCTTCTGGCCGTTGACCGTCTTGAGACGGGCGCCCGGAACGACCCCCACCGGGATGTTGGCGTAGAACTCGGGCAGGAACCAGATGGCCTGGGCGACGGCCTTGTCCGCCTCGGCGGCCGCCTGCTCGCTCCGCTTGATCCCCACCTCGTCACTCCGCGCGAGCGCGAGCGCCTGGGCTGTCTGGAGATCCAGCGGGCCGCAGGTGGGCGCCGCGACGGTGAGGGCCAACAGCGCTACCAGCAACTCGCAAACCCCTGAGAGGAGAGTCGGTTCGGAACTCCCCGGGCTCTACACACAAGGATCCGCGAACTCAAGGACAGTGAATCGCGCGGAGCAGTCAACCCAACCGTCCCCGCCTGTTTTGCGATCAGGGCGTTCGCCCGTTCCGCGGCGTCCCGTCCTCCCCCTCGAAGTAGATACTGGCCGCCTCGTTCTGCCCGTAGACGACGAGCACGGGGGAACTGCATGCCTCCCGCCGGACCCGCGCCATGCGTTTCAACGACTCCAGCAGCTCGGCGGCCTGCGCCGCACGGGCCTTGATGGTCTTGAGAGCCATGTCCTGGTGAAACTCCTCGCGCCGGCTCCCTGGTGCCCCTGCAGGGGTGGGTCGCACCGGCATCGTGGGGTATGTGCCGACCACGAAGGGAGGTCTCTAATCGACGCCACTGACCGTTGACAATGTCCTTGGAAAACTGCCAAGCCGGCAGCCCACTTATGCGCCGAGTCCCCTCTGTCGTCCTCCTGGCAGCCATCCTCCTCGGGGCCCCTGCTTTTGCTCAGCGTGTGGCAGAGAAACCCCCCTCCCTGGTGCCCGCATATCTGCCCCGGGAGGTCGCGATCCTGACCTTCTTCCAGAACGGGAACATCACTCCTGAGCTCCGGATCGCCTGGCACATCCCGGTGGTGCAGCAGCGCATCGACAGCCTGAACATCATCGTGGAGGGCGGTGGTGGCTGGGCGGTCGGCAAGCGGAGCACGGTCGCCGACAACATCTACCCGCCGGTCACCGAGCTCCACCAGTGGCATCTCCACGCTGGCGTGGCCTACGAGGGGGACTGGGCGCAGGGATGGCACGTGGGTGGGCGCATCACCGTCGGGGCCACCTTCTATGGCGCCAACTACGTCGATCCCATCGCGGGACCCATTCACGAGGAGACCGCCACCACCGGCACGGTGGAAGGGCGCCTGGAGGGCGGATATCGGGTCGGGCGCGTGGTGATCGGCGTGAACTTCGGCGTGCTTCAGCCGTGGAACAAGGACCCGCAGCGCTACTCGCCGAACGACATCGGCGGCTTCTCCGGCGGCATCTTCTTCAACTGGCGCTAGCCGATCCGGCCGTGGGTTCGGCGTTGAGGTATCCTCCGCCGCCGCACGGTTCGAGGGATGAGCGGAGCGCGCCAGTGGCTTTGACCGCCGAGGCGTATGGCCTGACCGACGTCGGTCGGAAGCGCCAGCACAACGAGGACGCCTTCGCCGTCGACCCCGAGCTCGGCCTCTTCGTCGTCGCCGACGGCATGGGAGGCCACGCCGCCGGGGAGGTGGCCAGCCAGCGCGCAGTGGAGGTGGTCCGGCAGCAGCTCAGCACCGGTCGCCAGGTGCTCGAGGACCTCGCCCAGGCCAGCACCTCGGAGGCGCGGGCCACGGCGGCGGCCCTGGTGGAGACGGCCATCCAGCGCGCCTGCGCCGAGGTGTACCGGCTGGCGTCGTCGGACCCCACCAAGCGCGGCATGGGGACCACCTTCGTCTGCCTGGTGCTCGCCGGCACCAAGGCCATCGTGGGCCACGTCGGCGACAGCCGGGTGTACCTCCTCCGCGGAGGGCAGGCCCACCGGCTCACCGAGGATCACACCCTCATCGCCGCGCAGCTCAAGGCGGGAACGCTGACCCGCGAGCAGGCCCAGGCCTCGCAGCTCCGCAACGTCATCACCCGCGCGGTGGGCATCCAGGAGTCGGTCCAGGTCGACACCCTGATGGTGGACCTCCTCCCGAGGGATCTGTTCCTGCTCTGCTCGGACGGGCTGCACGGATATCTGCCCGACGAGGAGCTGCCGGGAATCACCGCCGACCTCCCGCTCGGCGAGCTCCCGGCGAGGCTGGTCGCGCTGGCCAACGAGCGAGGCGGGAAGGACAACATCACCGTCGTGGTGGTGGGCATCTCCGACGGTGGAGCGCCGCTGGAGGAGCTGGAGGAGACCACCAGCCGGATGGAGGTGCTCAAGAGCATCCCCATCTTCCGCCACCTCACCTACAAGGAGCAGACGGCGATCCTCTCCATCGCCTGGACCCGGAGCTTCCCCGCCGACGCGGAGATCCTCACCGAGGGACAGTCGGGCGACGAGCTGTTCATCGTGGTGCGGGGGCGCGTCCGGGTGGAGACCGGGGGCGTGGGAGTGGCCGAGCTGCGCGCCGGAGGCCATTTCGGCGAGATGGGACTGGTGGACCACGCGCCCAGGAGCGCCACGGTACGGGCCCTCGAGCCCACCCGGGCGATGGTCATCGCCCGCGCCGAGCTGATGCAGCTCATGAAGCGCGAGCCGATCCTCGCGGTGAAGCTCCTGTGGAGCTTCGTCCAGGTGCTCTCCGACCGGCTTCGCGCGACCAACAACGAGCTTTCCGAGATCCGCCAGGAGCTCGCCGCCGCCCAGGCGGTCCAGCCGTTCGCCGAGGAGTGAAGGGTCGGTGACCCCGCGTTCCCTCGAGGTCCGGCCCACCTACCGCAAGCGACGCCTGTGGCCGTGGATCGCCGCGGCGGGCGCGCTGCTCCTGATAGGGCTCTGGGAGGTGCGAGTGCACCGGAGAGCTCGTCCGACGCAGATGAGCGACCCCGCCTCTGCCTCGGCGAGCGCGCGTGCCGAGCCCGCCCGCGCCCCGGTGGAGGGCCGCGTTCTCACCGGCGACGGGAAGGCAGCGGCGGGGGTGACGGTGGTCGCGATGCCTGCAGGCGTGGAAGGCCGGACCGGCGACGACGGTCGATTCCGGCTCGACGTGGAGGAGGGGACGCCGCTGCGGCTCGAGGCCCACCACTCCGACCTGGGATTCGGAGTCGCGGAGGTCCGGGCCCCGGTTGCCGACGTGCAGCTCCGCCTCGAGGCCCGGTCCGGGCTGGCAGTCACGGTGCTGTCCGGCGGCCGCCCGGTCCCGGGGGCAGAGGTGACGGTTCGCCAGTTGGGAGCGGACGCAGGGGTGTTCCACGCTGACCGGACCACCGACGAGACCGGCACGCTTCGCTTCCTCGGGCTGCCGGCGGGCGCGCTGGAGGTCGAGGCAGTCCTTCCCGCGACCGGGGCAAAAGGCACCGCGAGCTCGGAGGGGTCCGACGGCGCCGTCGCCCCGGTGCGGGTGATCCTGCCGTGAAGTTGCCGGGGCGGGGGGTGGGGGCTAAGCCTTCTGGCTGATGGACCGGAGCGTGCTCCAGGGCCGGCGCATCGGGCTGGGCGTCGGTGGCGGCATCGCGGCGTACAAGGCCGCTGAGCTGGTGCGCGCGCTGCAGCGCTCGGGGGCCCAGGTCCGGGTGGCGATGACCCCGGCGGCGACCGAGTTCGTCGGGCCGCTCACGTTCCAGGCGCTGAGCGGGCACCCGGTCCTCACCGACATCCTCGATCCTTCACAGGAGGCGGCCTTCGGCCACATCGAGTTCGCTCGCTGGAGCGAGCTGTTCCTGGTGGCCCCGGCGACCGCGGATCTCCTCGCCCGCATCGTCGCCGGCATGGGGAACGACGTGCTCGCGGCGACGCTCCTGGCCTACCGCGGAACCGTGCTTTTGGCGCCGGCGATGAACACGGCGATGTGGGAGAACCCGGCGACGCAGCGGAACCTGGCTGTCCTGGCGAAGGACGCGCGCTACCGCTTCGTCGGTCCAGGGGCAGGGCTCCTGGCCTGTGGTGAGGTGGGATCCGGCCGGCTGAGCGAGCCGGAGCAGATCGCTGACGCGGCGGCCGAGCTGCTGGGCGAGGGGCCCCTGGCGGGCATGCGGGTACTCGTCACTGCCGGACCGACCCGGGAGTTCCTGGACCCGGTGCGCTTCATCAGCAATCCGAGCACCGGGAAGATGGGGCTGGCCATCGCCCGGGCGGCTCGGGCGCGCGGAGCGCAGGTGACGGTGGTGCTCGGACCGGTGGGGGCGGCGGACCGCTCCGGGCTCGAGGTGGTCGACGTGGTGAGCGCCGAGGACATGCGCGACGCGGTGCTGCCCCGGCTCGAGCACATCGACGTGCTGGTGGCGACGGCGGCGGTGAGCGACTTTCGCCCGGCGTACAGGGCCGAGCAGAAGGTGAAGAAGGAAGACCCGGCCGCCGATGCGCCGCTGGAATTGCTCCGGACTCCGGACGTGCTCGCGCTCGCTGCCGAGTGGGTCCGGGGCCTCCAGCGGCGGCCGCTGATCGTCGGCTTCGCGGCGGAGACGGAGAACGTGGTGGAGAACGCCACGGCAAAGCTGCTCCGGAAGGGTCTGGACCTGATCGTGGCGAACGACGTGAGCCGCTCCGACGCCGGTTTCGGGGTGGACACGAACGCGGTGGTCATCGTCGACCGTGCCGGGGGTCGGCTCGAGCTGTCCGGGACCAAGGACGCGGTGGCGTCGGGCCTGTGGGACCGGATCGCCGCGCTGCGCTCGATGCCGGCCGTGGCGACGCCCTGACGGGCACGCCCGATCACGACGATCCGTCCACGGATCTCCGGCCGCCGCTGCGCACATCGGTGTGTCGGATCGAGATGCGAGGGTGAGCGCTCCCGGGTAGCGGGCCAGGGAGCGGAGGGACACCCAACGTGGCGGACGGAGCGCTTCCCGGAGCGGAGGCGCTGGCCGAGGTCCTGGCGGACGTGCGCCGGTACCTGGGCTGGCATCGAGACGTGGCCGGGGAGGAGCTGCACGCCTCGAGTGACGGGGCGCTCGGCGCGATCGTCGCTGCGATGTCGGTCGAGGTCACCGTCGAGGGCTCCAGCGCACCGCCGGTCGTGGTCGAGTACACGGAGGTCTCCGCCGAGGCGACCGC
>JBKPMY010000106.1:0-12767 GCA_046732375.1 Myxococcota bacterium | reverse complement strand
ATCCGGACACGTCGAGGCCGCCCACCGGATCCACCTCGGCGGTGCCGATCCGCAGCGGGGCCGGAACCGAGTGGTTTCCCGAGTTCGGTGTGTCGTGGCAGGTGGTGCAGGTCCCGGGGATGGTGGCGAGGCCGAGATCGTCGTTGAGGCCGCTCACCCCGGTGATGGCGATCGGCCGGCTGTCGAAGATGGCCTCTCCGCGGGCGATCGCCCCGCGCGCTCCTGCCTCTCCGTGGTTGCCGCCGAGGCCGTTCCAGGCCTGGAAGGCGGTCATCGCGACCGGATTGAACCCCTCGGGGTCGGCGCCCAGGGGGTCGTTGATGCCGAAGTAGTACTCCTGGTTCACCAGAGGAACCGGGCCACCCTCCGCGCCGAGGGCGTCGAGGAACCCGGCCCGGAAGTCGAACTGCTGGGCGGTGAAGACCTGCATCTGGAAGGCGACGATCGCGTCGCGCTGCTCCTGGCTCAGCGGCTGTCCCTGCGCGTGACCGGTGGTGGCGCTGTTCGCCTGATCCGCGAGGTCGTAGTGGATGGTCGCGAACCCGGTGGGCTGCGTCGCGTCCTTGAAGGTCTCGCGCCCGTCCCACATCACCGTGCTCAGGAAGCGGAGGTTCGCGGCGGGGAGCGGACGGCGGAAGAGCGAGAGCTCCTTCGCGCTCGCGTACCCGTACGGGTCGCTCGCCTCCACCAGCTCGAACTCCGCGCCCGCGGGCACCGGCAGCCCGACGCGGATGAGGCCCCGGTCGAGCAGCAGGGTATAGGCCCGGCGGCGGGCGCCCAGGGTCGAGACGTCGGCCAGCGGCGACACCGACCCGTCGTTGGGGCGGAAGAGCGGTTCGGTTCCCTTGCTCTGCTCGAAGCGCAGCCGGGCCCGATCGGGGCTGAGCGTCATCCCGGACTGGGGCTCGTGGCAGGTATGGCACGAGCGTCCGTTGGTGCCGAGCGACTGGAAGAACGGATTGTCCGGCTCGGTCAGCGGCTCACCACTGGCGACGATGGTCAACGAGACGCCGCTGCGGTTGGGGCTCCAGAGGTACGAACGCGCCGGCACCCGCGACTCGTCGCGGGTCGTCGCGACCTCCTGGGTCGCGGTGGAGGAGGTCTGGGGAGCCTGACCGCAGGCGGCGACGGTGAAGAGCACGGAGAGAAGGACGATTCGAGGCAGCATGAAAGCTCCATCGGCGAGACGGCACTCCGGCCGCTCACGCGGAATCGAGGCACACCAGTGGCGGACCACCCTCTGGCGCCCGCCGTCGGGAACACGGACCGCGGCGCGGGGCACACAGTCCCCGGCCTCACCCTGCGCCGCCTGGCGAACAGGGTGCAGGCAGGGCGTGCGCTGTCGCATGCGATGAACCGCGCGCTGCCCGCACCCGAAAGGAGGAACCCTCGCCGGAGTCCTCCATGACCAGGCTCGCCCGCCAGTTGCCGCTCTACACCTTCGTGATCGTCATCCTGCTGGCGGTCCTCGCCTACGGCACGGCACGGCGCCTCACCGCGCGCGCCGCCCATACCCCGCGAGCCATCATCGAGACCGCAACCGCGATCGGGGAGAGCCAGGGGCAGATGTCGCTGCACGTCGCCGACTGCAATGCCGACACCGGTCCGGGCGAGGCCGAGCCGGTCCTCGCCAGTCATCCTTCGCCCTGAGCGGGCAACAGAATTGCGTGCTGGCCCGCAGATCAATTCTCGACGGCTGGCAACGAACGTCCGCTCTCGCCACCGAGTTCGCCCGGTGGGAAATGGGAGAATCGCGTCGCTCTGATCGATGTCTTGGACACCCTGGTGCAGCGCATCCGCGCAGGTGAGACCGCGGCCGAGCGGGATCTGGTCGAGCGCTTCAGCCGCGGCATCCGCGCCATCCTCCAGACGGTCGCCCGCGAGCGTGCGGTCAGCGAGGACCTGCACCAGGAGGCCTTGCGCGTCCTGCTCGAGCGGGTGCGGGCCGGAGCCGTGCGCGATCCAGCGCAGCTTCCGGCCTTCGTCGCCTCGCTCACCCGCAATCTCGCCACGCGGCACTACCAGCGCGCTCGTCGCGTGGCGGGCGACAGCACGCTCCGTCTCGCCCGGCTCGAGGACGAACGCCCGGACGCAGTGGAGCAGCTGCTGCGCGCGGAGCGGAGGGCGCTGGTGCGCCGCGTCCTGGAGGAGCTTCCGGTCGAGCGCGACCGCAACCTTCTCTGCCGGTACTACCTCGGCCAGGAGAGCAAGGAACGGCTCCAGGCCGACCATGGACTCACCAGCCTGCAGTTCAACCGGGTGCTCCACCGGGCGCGAAAGCGATTCCAGGAGCTCTGGGAGGCGCGACAATCGACAGGCTCGAAGCACCTATGAGGTGGGGACATGAACCACCAGGGCATCGAGGAGACCGACCGGGTCGAGGCCTACGTGACGGATCGCCTCGGCGCGGCCGAGCGAGCCGAGTTCGAGGCCCATCTCCTGGACTGCCCGGAGTGTCTCGGGCGGGTGGAGGCGGCGCAGGGCCTCCTCGTTGGGCTTCACGGGCTCCGCGAAGAGCTCCCGGCATTGCCGCCAAGAGCGGCGCAGACGCGCTGGCTGCGACGGATGGCCATTCCTCTGGCCTTTGCCGCCGCTCTCGGGGTGGTGCTGCTCTGGGGTGAGCGGCGCGAGCTCCGGATGGAGCGCGCACTCGCCGAGGAGCGCGCGGCACGGGTCACCGACCGACAGAAGCTCGAGGCGATGTCCTCCCGGCTCGCCGAGATCGAGGCTGCCCGCGTGGCGGACCGGCCGGCGGTGGCCGCTGCTCCGGGCCGTGTTCCCGTCCTCAGCCTGATGGCCACCCGTGGCACGAGTTTGCCCACGCTCGCCCTGCCCGCCCCCGGTCTCCCCGCCGTGCTCCTCGTCGAGCGCGAGAGCCCGCCGCGCTTCTCGCAGTACCTGGTCTCGCTCCGGGGCCCCGACGGAACCGAGCTCCTCCGGCAGGAGCTCGCGCCCAGCTCGCGGGAGGTGGTGGCGGTGGGCCTCGATCCGGCCCTGCTCCGGCCGGGCCTCCACGTGCTCACGATCGACGGAGTGTCAGGAGAGGGACGCGCCGCCCCGGTGGGGCGGCATCGTTTCCAGGTGGTCCCGGCCCGGTAGCTCCCGGACCGGAGGAGGTGGCGGTGACCGGGCGAGGTCGTCAGCGCGGAGGGCGCAGGGGCCCGTTCGTCGCGGCGTGCTGCGCCCTCCTCGCGTCGGCGACGGCAGCGGGAGTCCCCTTGCGCTTCGGACAGTCGGTCGAGGACGGGATCCGACCCGCCCAGGTTCGCTCCTTCGAGCTCGACGCCGCGGCCGGGACGGCGCTGCACCTGCGCCTCGACCATCCGCACCTCGACCTCGGGATCCGCGTGGTCGGGCCGGAGGGGAACCTTCTCGGGGGCGTGGAGAACGTGCTCCGGAGCTCCGATCCGCTCACCTTGACCCTGGTCCTCGAGCGCGGGGGGACGCAGCGCCTCGAGGTCTGGCTCCGCTCCCCCGGTGCGCGAGGAGGCCGGTTCCACCTCGCAGTCGGGGCGGCGAGCCCGGCCACCGAGACCGATCGCCT
Organism: Myxococcota bacterium; assembly: GCA_046732375.1. Lineage (GTDB taxonomy): Bacteria > Myxococcota > Myxococcia > Myxococcales > Myxococcaceae > RPRB01. The sequence continues at coordinate 9,223 of JBKPMY010000106.1, read as the reverse complement.
CCGGATCCGTGCCCAGCAGCTCCGCGCCGACGCCAACGCCGTCGTGGCCGCACAGGACTCCGCTCACCACGCCCAGGCGCTCGCCGATTACGATCACTCCTTGCAGCTCTGGACCGAGGCGGGCGACGAGACCCAGCGGGCCGAGAGTCTCACCCGGAAGGGCGCGCTCCTCGAGATGATGGGCCGGCTCCCCGAGGCCCGGAGCACGCTGGAGGAGGCCCTCCGCTCCTGGCGCACGGTGGGGGACCGTGCGCGCGAGGCGGACTGCCAGGGATCTCTTGGGCTGGTGACGACCGAGCTGGGCGCCCCGCGCGAGGCGGTCGCCCTCCTCGAGGAGGCGCTCGCTTTGCGACGGCGCGTGGCGCCGCTTCCGGCAGCGGAGGCGGAGCTCCTCAACGACCTCGCCGTCGCGCTGGGGAATCTCGGAGATCTCTCCGCGTCGGTGGACCGCTACACCGAGGCGCTCGCCCGCGCCCGCGAGGACGGCGATCCGGATCTGGTGGCGCTGGTACTGAAGAACCGGGCGATGGACCTGGAGCAGCTCGGCGAGTCACAGCGGGCGCTGACCGATCTCGCCGAGGCACGGGACACCTTCCGCTCGCTGCGGAACACCAGCGAGGAGGGTCATTCGGAGTACGCCCTGGGCATCGCGCTGGAGCACCTGGGACAGGGGGGCGAGTCGTGGCGTGCCTTCCAGCGAGCGCTGCCGCTCTTCCAGCGGGCCGGCGAGGCGCGATTCGTGGCCTTCACCCTGAACCACCTCGGCCTCCTCAGGCTCGACGAGGGCAAGCCGGGCCAGGCCCACGACCTGTTCCAGCAGGCGCTGGAGCGACACGAGGCGGGCGGAGATCGCCGATCCGCCATCCACGTCCGGGTCAACCTCGCCCGGACCCTCACCGCGAGCGGGCGTGCAGCCGAGGCCCTCGAGCCGCTCTCCGCGAGCCGGGCCGAGCTGCACGCCATCGGAGACCGGGTCCACGAGGCCATCTGCCTGACCGAGCTCGCCCGCGCGGAGCTGGCCATCGGGCACCTGAACGAGGCCCGCCACCACGTCCTCGAGGCGCTCCAGCTCACCGAGGAGCTCCGGGGGTCCATCAGCGGCCCGAGCGCCCGGGCGGCATACGCCGCGGTGGTCCACGGCAGGTACGAGCTCCTGGCCGGCGTGCTCATGGCCCTGAACACCCGCGAGCCGGGAGCCGGCTGGGACGCCGCGGCGCTCGAGGCGAGCGAGAACGCCCGGGCCCGCGCGCTGCTGGAGGTGCTCACCGCAGCACGGGTGGACGTGGAGCGCGACGTGGACCCGGCGCTTCGCGCCGAGGAGCACGCCCTCGAGGAGCGGACCGGGCGCGCCCAGAAGGCACTGGTCGCGGTGCTGAGCCGCCAGCACCGTCCGGAGGAGGCCGATACCGTCGAGCGCGAGCTCGAGACGCTGCGGACCGAGCGAGAGGGGCTTCAGGAAAGGATGCGCGCCAGCAGCCCCCGGTACGCGGCACTGGCTCCGGCCCGGCCCCTGTCGGTCGAGGGAATCCGGGCGAAGGTGCTCGACGACTCCAGCGCCCTCGTCGAGTACTTCGTGGGCAAGGACCGGAGCTTCGTCTGGGTAGTCTCGCGGTCGGGTCTGCGATCGGCGGTGCTTCCGGGGCGCCAGCGCATCGAGCGGATGGTCACCGCGCTGCGCCGGCGGTGGAGCGACCCCGACGCGGTGGACGATGGCGGGACCCTGGCCCGAGCCCTGTCCCGGATGGTGCTCGGCCCGGTTGCCGGCGCGATCGGGCCGCGCACCCTGGTGGTCGTCGCGGACGGACCGCTCCAGCAGATTCCCTTCGCCGCCCTGCCGCTTCCCGGCGGGTGGCAGCTCCTCATCGAACGTCACACGGTGGTGAGCTCACCGTCGGCATCGGTCCTCCCCGCCCTCGGAACCGGTCGCCAGGGCGACACCGCCGGACCCGAGCTTGCCATCCTCGCGGACCCTCTGCCGGGGAGGCATGCGGCCCACGTCGACGGCTCCTCCACGCTGCTCCGCTCGATGGAGGACACCGGGCTCCAGGCGCTCGAGCCGCTGCGGTGGACACGGCGCGAGGCCGATGCGATCGCCGCGCGGTTGCCTCCGGAGAGGGTGGTCCGCGCGCTGGGGGCTGACGCGAGCCGCAAGGTGGCGATGGGACCGGAGGTCGGCCGGGCGCACATCATTCACTTCGCCACCCACGCGCTCCTCGACCTGAGGCGACCCGAGCTGGCGGGCATCGTCCTCGCCGACGAGGACGCCGAGGGGCGGCCACGGCCCGGGTTCCTGTCGCTCGCCGACATCTCCGGCATGCGGCTCTCCGCGGACCTGGTGGTTCTCGCCGCCTGCCGGACGGCGCTGGGCAAGGAGGTCCGGGGCGAGGGGCTGGTGGGCCTCACCCGGGGCTTCATGGACGCGGGCGCGCGGCGGGTGGTGGCGAGTCTCTGGGCGGTGCCGGATGCGCCCACCGCGGCCCTGATGTCGCGCTTCTACGCGCTGCTGCTGCAAGACCAGCTCTCCCCTGCCGAGGCGCTCCGGGGCGCTCAGCTCGCGCTCCGCCGGGAGCGAAGGTTCTCGGCCCCGTGGGCCTGGGCCGGTTTCGTGCTCCAGGGGGACTGGCACCCTCTCGACGCCCCGGTGCGATAGCCGGCCGGGAACCTCCACTGGACGGGAGTGACCCCGTCCTGGAGGCAGCCCATGACCCGCTTCGTCCGCAGGTACCCGCTGGTGAAGTTCACGCTGTTCAACGTCCTGGCAGTCCTCGCCTACGACACCCTGCGCCACCACCCGGCGCGCGCGACGGTGGAGTCGCCTGCGGTGGTGAGCGCTCCGCGGCAGCCGGTCGAGTCGTTCCCGGTGTACTTCGCCGACGCCGACCGGGACATCGGCGCGGGCGATGCCGAGCCGGCGCTGGCGCGGCACGGCTTCTGAGGTCAGCGGCGGAGGAACAGCCCCACCGCGCTGATCCCGGCCGCGACCGCGAAGATGGCCCGCAGCGCGCGCTCGGAGAGCCGGTGCGCGATGGCCACGCCCACCGGCATCGTCGCCACGCCCCCCAGGGCGAGCGCGACTCCGCGGACCCAGTCGACGTTCCCCGCCCGCCCGTAGACGAAGAGGTTCACCACCGTGCCCGGGGCGACCAGGGCGAGCCCCATTCCCTGTGCCGTCGCCTGGGCCATCGCATGGAGCGTGGTCATCAGCGGAACGGTGAGGAGCGAGCCACCGACACCGAACACCCCCGAGACGAAGCCTCCGAGGAGACCGAGCGCCACGGCCACGCGAGGTGGGATCCGGGCGTCCGGGTCGACGCGGACCTCCGCCGAGCGGCTGCGGAGCCCGTAGAACAGCGCCAGCGCGAGCAGGAACGCGGCGAACGCCACCCGGAGCGCACGGGAGGGCGCCAGCATGGCGACGCGGGCGCCGACGTAGGTCGACAGCGGGGCGAGCAGCGCGAGGAGCTGCGCCCCGCGCGGGTCGAACCCCCTGTAGCGCGCATACCGCCACAGCCCGAGCAGGACGTTGGGCACCACCATCACCAGCGCGGTGCCCTGTGCCCGCTGCTGGCTCAGGCCGAAGAAGATGCCGAGCAGCGGGATGATGAACAGCCCACCGCCGATGCCGACGATGCCGCTGAGGACGCCGATGCCGGCGCCGAGCACGACGTCGAGCGCGAACTCCGCCGGGGAGATTGGCATCTCAGGCCCGTATGGCCGGCCCTCAGCCCGCCTTGCCCCGGTTCCAGGTCCCGGTCCGGCCGCCGGCCTTGTGCTCGAGCTGCACCGCCTCGATGACCATTCCCCGGTCCACGCTCTTCACCATGTCGTAGATGGTCAGCGCGGCGGTCGTGGCGGCGGTGAGCGCCTCCATCTCCACCCCGGTGCGGTCGAGGGTCTTCACCTCGGCCCGGACGTGGGCGCCGCCCTCGTCGAGCGTGACCTCCACCGTCACCCCGGTGAGGGCGATGGGATGGCAGAGCGGAATCAGGTCCGGCGTGCGCTTGGTGGCCATCACCCCGGCGAGCCTGGCCGCGGCGAGCACGTCGCCCTTCTCCACCTGACCCGCCCGGATGCGGGCCACGGTCTCGGGCTTCATCCGCAGCCGCGCGGTGGCCACCGCCACGCGCTCGGTGCGCTCCTTGCCGCCGACGTCCACCATCTTCATGACCGGCCCACCGCGGGGAGCGCCTGGAGGAGGTCCTCGGCGATGTCGTCCGGGTCCTCGAGCCCCACCGAAACGCGGATCAGGTTCTCGCCGATGCCGGCCGCCGCCCGCTCCTCCGGGCTGAGGCGCCGGGCGCTGGCGCTCGCGGCGTGCATGACCAGGGTGGTGACGTCTCCGAGCGAGGGCGCGGCGCGGCACAGCTTCAGCGCCTCGAGGAAGCGGAAGCACTCCGCCCGGCCGGCGCCGGCGATCTCGAAGGCCACCATGCCCCCGTAGCCTCCGTGGAGCAGCTTCCGGGCGATGGCGTGGTCCGGATGATCGGGCAGCCCCGGGTAGAGCACCCGGGCCACGCGGCCGTCCTCGTGCAGTCTCCTCGCCACCTGGAGTGCGTGCGTCGAGTGCGCCGCCATCCGGACCGGGAGCGTGCGGAGCCCGCGGAGCGTGAGCCAGGCCTCGAAGGGGCCGAGCAGCGCGCCCTCGAGCACCCGTGCGCCGCGCAGCGGGTCGATGCGGGCGTGGCTCCCCGAGACCACGCCCCCGGTCGCGTCGGAGTGGCCGTTGATCCACTTGGTGGTCGACTGGAGGGCGTAGTCGGCGCCCTGGGCGAGGGTCGGCTGCAGGGCCGGCGAGGTGAAGGTCCCGTCCACGACCAGCGCGGCGCCGGCGGCGTGGGCCGCGTGGGCGATGGCCGGAAGATCGGGCACCAGCAGCAGCGGGTTGGTCATGCTCTCCGCGAGGACGAGCCTGGGGCGGATCGCCACGAGGCGCTCGATGCTGGCCGGGTCACTGAGCTTCAGAGGATGGAGCTCGACCTTCTGCTGGTCCGCGAGTCGCTTGAAGAGGGCCCGGGTGGCACCGTAGCCATCCATCGGGAGCACCACCCGGTCACCGGGGGCCAGACCCTGGGCGTCGAACACCGCGCGCAGCGCCGCCATGCCGCTGCCGAACACCGCCGAGGCCTCGGCACCCTCCAGCGCGGCCACCGCCTCCTCGAGGAGCACGGGGTTCTCGCCCCGGATGCGGGTGTAGACGAAGTCCTTGCCGTCGAGTGCGGCGTCGAGCTCGTCCGAGGAGTCGAACCAGCTCACTGCGGCGGTGTGGATCGCCGGGGTGATGGGGACCGCGCTGCTCTCCGGGAGCCGGCTCCCGGCGTGGATCGCCCGGGTGCGAAGGTCGGCCGGCTTCCGGTGGGTGCTCATCCGCCGTGCTCCACGAGGAAGCGCTCGGCCTCGATGGCCGCCATGCACCCGGTGCCCGCGGCGGTGACTGCCTGGCGGTAGACCGCGTCCTGCACGTCGCCGCAGGCGAAGACGCCGTCGAGGCTGGTGCGGGTGCTCCCGGGCACGGTCTTGATGTACCCGTTGTCGGTGGTCTCCAGCCAATCCTCGAAGAGCTGGCTGTTGGGCTTGTGTCCGATGGCGACGAAGAGGCCACCAGCGTGCATGGTCATGACCTCGCCGGTCTTGGTGTTCTTGACCCGGGCGCCGGTCATCCGCTTGCCGTTGCCGAGGACCTCATCCACGACGGTGTTCCACACCACGGAGATCTTGGGATTGCTGAGCACCCGGTGCTGCATGATCTTCGAGGCGCGGAACTCGTCGCGCCGGTGAAGCACGGTGACCTTGTTCACGATCTTCGCGAGGTAGGTGGCCTCCTCCATGGCGGTGTCGCCGCCGCCCACCACGAAGACCTCCTCTCCTTTGAAGAAGGCGCCGTCGCAGGTGGCGCAGGCCGAGACGCCGCGGTTGGTGTAGTCGGCCTCGCCGGGCACGTTGAGCCACTTGGCGGCGGCCCCGGTGGCGATGATCACCGTCTGGCTCTTCATCACGCGCCCGCTCTCGTCCCAGAGGGTGAACGGACGGGCGGTGAGGTCCACCTTCATCACGTTCTCGAAGTGGATGACGGTCCCGAAGCGCTCGGCCTGGGCCTTGAAGCGCTCCATGAGCTCCGGGCCGGTGATGGCCTCGGGGAACCCCGGGTAGTTCTCGACATCGGTGGTGATCATCAGCTGGCCGCCCGGAACCCGGGCAGGCTCGTCCAGAGCCGGGCCGCCGGCGTAGAGGACGGGCTTGAGGTTCGCCCGGGCGGCGTAGATGGCGGCGGTGTAGCCCGCCGGCCCCGAGCCAATGATGGTGACTGCGTGCACGGTGTCGGCCATGGCGGAAAGAGTGCTACGAGGGTGTCACGAATGCCATGAATCTCGACCTGCTCTCGCGGGTGCCTCTGTTCGAGGGCCTCTCCCAGGCCCAGCTGAAGAAGCTCGCCGGCGTCTGCGAGACCGAGCGGGTGCCTCGCGGAAAGTACGTCTTCAGGGAAGGTGAGCCCGGCGCGTCGATGTACGTGGTGGTCGAGGGACGGGTGCGCATCAGCCGCCAGCTTCCGGGCATGGGAGAGGAGGCGCTGGCGATCCTCCAGCCCGGCGAGGCGTTCGGTGAGATGGCGGTGGTGGAGGAAGGGATGCGGAGCGCGGATGCCCTCGCGCATGAGGGCGAGGCGGTTCTCCTGCGCATCGGGCGGGATCCGCTGGACCAGCTGCTCTTCACCGACAAGGAGCTGGCCTACTCGGTGCTGTGGGCACTGGTTCGCACGCTCTCCGGCAGGCTGCGCGACACCAACGAGAAGATGAAGGCGCTGTTCGCGATGTCCAAGTTCTAGGACGCCGCCCGGCCGCGTTTGCGGACGGCGCGCTGAACCGGCGTTCACGCGCGACGGCGGGCACGTGGCTTGCTCACGCTCCGGTGGCGTGGAGCGGGGGCACTCCGAGACCGAGGACGGACGACTTCAGCTGTGGCGGGAGCGGCTGCTCGAGGCACCGCAGACGCTGGACGACGCCGAGCTCCTCGGCGTGCTCTTCGGTGGGCGGAGCCGGACGGTGCGCGGGCTGGGCGAGTCGCTGCTCGCCGCGGCGGGTGGGCTCCGGGCGCTGGCGAGCATGGAGCCGTCGGAGCTGTGTAGCGCGCCGGGGCTGGGCCGGGAACGAGCGGCGCAGGTGCTGGCGGCGCTGGAGCTGGCCCGGCGTGCGCACCTGGCGCCGGACCGCCGGCCGCGGCTGCGCACCGCCGGGGAGGTGTACCGGTACCTCGCGCCACGGCTCGCGCTGCTCCGCCACGAGGTGTTCCACGTCCTTTCCTTCAACACCCGGAACGTGCTGCTCTGGGATGCACGGGTGGCGGAGGGGACGACGGATGCCTGTACCGTGGATCCACGGGAGGTGTTCCGGGCGGCGCTCGCGGCCCGGGCGACGGCGGTGATCTTCGCCCACAACCACCCCTCCGGTGACCCCGACCCGTCGGAGGCAGACCTCCAGCTCACCCGCGAGCTGCAGGCCGGGGCGAGAATTTTCCACCTCCGTGTCCTGGACCACGTCGTCGTCGGAGCCGGGCGGTACGTCTCGCTGGCGCGCTCCGGGCTGCTCCACGCGCTCCCGTCAAGCCCCGGAGCGGCGTTGACGGCCGGAGGCAAACGGTGAAGATGCGGAGCATGACGGAGCCGCTCCGGTTCCACGACGACGCGCGCGCGGAGCTCGAGCAAACCTTCGGTCTCACCGCCTTCCGGCCGGGCCAGGCCGAGGTGGTGGACTCCGTCCTCGCCGGTCGCAACGTGGTGGTGGTCATGCCCACCGGTGCCGGGAAGAGCCTCTGCTACCAGCTGCCGGCGGTGATGCTGAAGGGCCTGACCCTGGTCATCTCGCCACTCATCGCGCTGATGAAGGACCAGCTGGAGCAGCTCGAGGCCCGGGGCATCCCGGCGACGCTCATCAACTCCACCGTTCCCGAGCTGGAGCGGGCCGAGCGGATCCGCCGGATGCGGGCCGGGGCGTACCGGCTGGTCTACGTGGCGCCGGAGCGGTTCAAGAGCCCGAGCTTCCTGGAGGCCCTGGACGCGGTGGGGGTGGAGCTGATGGCGGTGGACGAGGCCCACTGCATCAGCCAGTGGGGGCACGACTTCCGGCCGGACTACGCGCTGCTCGGGCAGGTGCGGAAGCGGCTCCGGCCGCCGCGAACTGTGGCGCTGACCGCGACCGCGAGCCCCGAGGTGCGGGAGGACATCGTCCGCAGCCTCCTGATGAAGGACCCGCGGGTCTTCGTCGCCGGGTTCGACCGCCCCAACCTCTTCCTCGAGGTGCTGCGGGTCTCGGGCGACGAGGAGCGGCGCGCGGCGACCGCCCGGGTCATCGCCGAGGGAGGGAGCGGCATCGTCTACTGCGCCACCCGGAAGCAGGCGGATGCGATGCAGGCCGCGCTCCGCCTCCGGGGGCAAGACCCGGTCGTCTACCACGCGGGGATGGACGAGGCGGAGCGGCACAAGGCGCAGGACCGCTTCATGTCCGACCCGTCGGCCGTGGTCGTGGCGACCAACGCCTTCGGGATGGGCATCGACAAGCCGGACATCCGCTTCGTCATTCACGCCAACATCCCGCGCGCGGTGGAGGCCTACTACCAGGAGGTGGGGCGAGCCGGCCGCGACGGAAAGCCGGCGCACGCCCTGCTTCTCTTCAACCACGCCGACGTCTTCACCCAGGAGCGGCTCATCGAGAGCAACCACCCCTCGGAGGCGGTCATCGCCGACGTGTGGAACGTGCTCCAGACGGCCGAGGTCTTCGCCCGGGGGCAGGAGGCGCTGGCGGCGGCGGTGGGGGCGAGCGAGTTCGAGGTCTCGGCGGCGCTGCGCATCCTCGAGTGCGAGGGGGTCATCGAGCTCCAGGCGCCCGGCGCGGGGAGCTACGCGATCAAGGTGGTGAAGGCGAAGGCGGAGGTGCATTCGCGGTCGGCGCGGGCGCTGCTGGAGGTGCTGCGGGCGGAGGCCGGGGCGGGCGGGACGCTCTCCGCGTCGCTGCGGGGGCTCTCGGCGCGGGCGGAGCTGCCGGAGAAGGACCTCCGCCGCGCGCTGTCCGCGCTGGAGCGAGCGAAGGCCATCTCGGTGCGGAAGCCGTTCGCCGGCCGGGGCATCCGGGCGCTGCAGCGGGTGCCGTTCCACGCGCTAAATCTGTCGCTGGAGCGGGTGAGGCGGCAGGAGAAGCGGGCGCTGCTGCTGCTCCGGCGGATGACCGACTACGCC
>JBKPMY010000105.1:0-11134 GCA_046732375.1 Myxococcota bacterium | reverse complement strand
GACCTGACCTCGCTCCAGGTCACCGCCGATCCGCCCACCGTCGAGCCGGGACACTCGGTCGGCGCGGTGGTCACCGCCCGGCAGCCCGACTACCAGCCCGCGGCGTCCGCGGAGGTGCGGGTCGACCTCTTCGGCCTGGCGGACCGCAAGGTGCTGCAGTCCCGGACGGCCAGCGCCGGCCAGGACGGGGTGGCCCGGGTGTCGTTCGATCCGGTGCCGCCCGGTGCGTACAAGCTCCGGGCGACGGCGAAGCTGAGTGGCAAGGACCTGGGAGAGGCCACCGATGCCGTGGCGGTGCGCTCGGTCGGACCGGAGATGGCCGACGCCTCGGTCAGGACCGAGCTGCTGGCGGACATCGCCCGGGCCACCGGAGGGCGAGCCTACGAGCTGCCCCTGGGGAGCTTCCCGGACGCGCCGCTCCTGGACCCCCCTCTGGTCGAGGTGGGACGGAGCAAGGACGCGCCGCTGTGGGACCGGTGGGGCTGGCTGGTGGCGCTCGCGGTGCTGCTCGGGGCCGAATGGTTCCTCCGCCGGCGCTTCGGCTACATCTAATGATCCAACCAGTTTGCCTGGGCCGGCAGGCGGTGAGGTCCGTGGACTCCGCGGCAGCTCCGGCACCAGGACTGGGCGACGCGGCGGCCGCGGAGGATCCGCACGCCGAACTCCCGCAGGGTGTCCCCCACGCGCTGGCAACGCGGGCAGCGGCTCAACCGCGGGAGGTCGCTCGCCTCGCGGGCCCTGCGGCCGTGCTCCACCACCAGAGCGAGGGCCTTGGCGAACCCGATCTGCCAGCGCGGGTCGACGTGGACCGCCGTGCCGGGGCGAGGCCCGGGGCGCACGAGGTCCACGCCACCGAGCAGCGACTGCTGCTCGAGAAGCGGGGCGGGACGGCCGGTGCGTTCCATGCGTCCCACACTACCCCTGGGGGCTGACAATCCGTTCAGTGGTGAGGCACGGGATGGCGGATCAGCCTGGAGACCCCTATGGACGACTGGACCCTGACGTCCCGTTCTTCTGGCCGCCCTCGGCGCGGTGATGAAGCGCGGGAGCGCCGGCCTCCGGACACACGTCCTGGTGTCCCTGGGCGCCTGACTCTACGTCCCGGTCGGCGCCCACGGGTCTGGGCGACGCGGCGGTCCAGGATCAGAAGGTCGACCTGGCCGCGCCGCCGCCTACGTGGCGGTGGGGATCGGTTTTCTCGGCGGCGGAGTCATCGTGAAGCACGGGGAGATCGTCCGCGGGCTCACCACCGCGGCCAACCTCTGGCTCGCGCCGCCGTGGGCGTGACCTGCGGCGCGGGGGATGTGGAAACTCGCGCTGTTCACCGTCGCCCTCGGGCTGCTGGCCCTCGGCCCGCTGGGGCGGCTCGAGAGCAGGCTGCCGCACCCGATGGTGCAGGACGAGCACCAGACCGAGGCCTGACCCGAGCGGGCAGGGCCGGGTTCGGTGCCAGGACAATGGCCGGTCGAGAAGCAGACAGGCGCGGCCAGACGCAACCGGGCTGCGCACCCCGCGCTTGTGCCCGAACGCGTCGACCCGTCACCGTTCGCGCTCCGGCGAAGCGCCGGACGGGGCCGACGACTGGCGGCCCGAGGGGAGGAACGATGTGGGTGGGATTCCGTGGCGGTGTGCTGTGCGCAGCGATGGCGCTGGCGGCGTGCGGGGCGGGCCTCGATCAGCCGGGGAACCAGGCTGGGAACACCGGGGGCGACGATCTGCTGCCCACGGGCAAAGGGGCGATCACGCTCCAGCAGCTGTCGAGCGTGGCCGAGGCGAGCAGGGCGAGGCGCCCGAGGGGCAACGGAATCACCTATCACGGCGGCCCCGTCATCCTGGGCACCACCAACGTCCATTACATCTGGTACGGCACCTGGAGCAGCAGCGACAGGAGCATCCTGACCGATCTGGCCCAGAGCATCGGCGGCTCTCCGTACTTCAACATCAACACGACGTACTACAACGGCGCCGGCACGCACGTGAGCAACTCCGTCAGCTTCGCCGGCTCCGCGAACGACAACTACTCGCACGGGACCTCGCTCTCCGACTCGGCCATCCAGTCCATCGTCGCCGCCCAGAACCCGACGGACACCAACGGCGTCTACTTCGTGCTCACCTCGGCGGACGTGAACGAGACCTCCGGGTTCTGCACCCAGTACTGCGGGTGGCACACCCACGGGACGATCAACGGTCGGGACATCAAGTACGCTTTCATCGGCAACCCCGCGCGGTGCCCCTCGGCCTGCACCAACGGAACCGGAGCTCCCAACGGGAGCGTGGGCGCGGACGGAGCGGCCTCCATCATCGCCCACGAGCTCGAGGAGGCGGTGACCGACCCCGACCTCAACGCCTGGTACGACAATCGCGGCTTCGAGAACGCCGACAAGTGCGCGTGGACCTTCGGCTCCACGTACACGACGTCGAACGGCGGAGTCGCGAACATGCAGCTCGGCAGCCGCGACTTCCTCATCCAGCAAAACTGGGTGAACGCGAGCGGCGGGTTCTGCGCCAAGAGCTTCTAGCTCACGGCCAGTGGCAGACCTCCACCGCCGGCCCGCACGCGCCGGAGGTGCAGCCTCCGCTTCGGCATTCCGCCGGACCGAGGCACGCCGCTCCATCGGCCTTCAGCGGCAGGCACTGGCCCGTGTCGCAGTAGGCCACTGTCGAGTCACAGACCTCGTGTGGAGCACAGGCCCCGGTGGCCGGTGGTGTCCCGCACCGACCGGAGATGCAGAGCAGCCCGGTGAGGCAGCCGTCGAGCCATTCCTGAAGTCCCACAGGCTCGTCAACGCAGCTCGCGCCCAGATCCGATGGCCGGCGGCAGGTCCCGGCGACCGGGTCCCCGGTGTTGGACAGTCCTGCTCCGCGGCACACCAGCCCCTCGGCGCACTGGGCGAGCCGGAACGCTGCGTCGACCTCGTCGAGCGTCCTCGCGCAAGGTGCGCCCTCGTTTCCGCGCCGGACGCAGCGCTCCTCGATGCAGGCGAGCCCTGGCTGACAGGCGGCGTCCCCGTCGCAATCCGCGCCCTCGCCGAGGAGGGGCGCGCACCGGCCAGTGCTGCAGACGTGCTCGGTGTCGCAGTCCAGGTCGGTGTCGCAAGGGTCGCCGTCCCGGCCCGGCGGGCGGCACCGGCCCTGGATGCAGGCGAGCGACTGCCGGACGTCGCACTCCGGCCCCTGGTGCAGGGCGCAGCTCGCCCCCGGGCCAAGCACCACGGGACAGGCGGAGGGACACGCGCCGGCGGTCTCCGGGACGCAGAGGCCGCCGGCGCATTCGAAGAGGCCAATGCACGCGGTACCCGAGGCCATCGTCCCGCTCACCGCCGCCAGGCAATCCGCCTGAACCGCGTCGGGAAGGCCGTCGCGGAGACACGGCGCCTCTCGGATGCCATCGATGCAGGACCGGGCCAGGTCTCCGTCATAACGGATTCGCCCGGCGGCGATGCCGCGCTGGACGTCGTCTTCGAGAACGGCCCCGACGCTCGCCTCGCACGCTGCGGTGAGCGTCCCATCGAGGAGGTTGCAGCGGGCCGACTGCGCGCAGGTCGCCCCCGCATAGTCGCGCGCGAAGTCCGTCGAGGCGACCGGGGACCTGCCACACCCGGCGAGCAGCGCGAGCGCGACGGCGGCGCCGACCTTCACCGCGCGCCGGGCTTCGGCGGGGGACCCTCGTGCCGGTAGCAGGCCACCGGGGGATCTCCCGGAAGAAGCCCGGCCAGGACGTACCCGTTTGGCGTGAGCTCGATCGCGTCGTGCTCCAGCGCCTGCGCCAGCTCCTGACCGCTCTTGCCGCGAGCGTCGGCCACGGGACGGCAGACCACCGGCTTCACTGCCGTGCCGGAACCGTGTCCGGGCTTCGTGTCCGCCGCGGCCGCTCCCGTCCCAACCACGCACCCCAGCACCCACCACGCTCTCCCCTTCATGGCTCTGCTCCCCGAGTCGAGAGTCAAGGCTCGTCCGCGCTGGCCGCGGCTCGCAAGGGCAACCGCGGCTCGAAGGGCCTCATCCGTCGTGCAGCGGAACCGGGACCACGCGGGTGCAGCCGAAGGCCGGCGCCCACACCTCCTGTACCTCGGGCGAGTTGATGAAGGCCGCGATGCGCCGGAACGCCTCCCGTGGACCGCCGACCCGTTCGGCCCAGGCCTGTCCGGCCGGGGAGAGGTTGGGGACCGCAGGGCCGAGCGGCGCGCCCGACCGGCCCGCCCGGACCCCCTCGCTCCGGACCCGCTCCGGAACGAGCAGCGGAGCGAAGCGAGTGTGCCGGTGGGCGGGGATGCAGCCCGGCACCTCGAGCACGGTGGCGGCGAGCGGCAGCTCGCGCACGTTGAAGACCAGCTTGCAGTCCCCGGCGTGGGGATCGAACGCACCGACCAGCCGGTGGTCTCCCCGCGGGATGAGCCGGCGGTCCAGGTAGCAGAACGCGCGGGCGGCGTCGGGCACCCCGCTCCGGTGACGTGCTCCTCCCCATCGGTGGAAGGGCCGGATCGCGCTCCGGTCGGCGTGGGCGGGGAGCCCCGGCGTGCGGCGCAGGGCCTCCAGCTTGGGAAGGAGCGCCTCCGGGATGCGGTGCGTTCGGGCAAAGCGCCTCAGGTCCCGGGAGCGGAGGAAGGCGTCGACGCGCGCGAGGAGGGCGTCCGCGTCCCCGTCGACCAGCAGCTCGTCGAAGCGCGTCTTGAGCCCGGTGCAGCTGAGCGGGACGAGCACGTCGAGTGGCTCCCCGGCGGCTCGCCACCGGACATCCAGCGCCGAGGCGCTCGCCGGCACCGGGCGCAGGCTCCACTCCGGCCCCTCCACCGAGAAGGGATGCGCGGAAGCTCCCCGCACGCTCCCTGCTCCCGGGGCCCAGGCCCGGAAACGCGGAGAGGGCGAGGGACCTCGCCGGCTTCGCCAGACGGTGATGCAGGTCCGCACCCGGGTTCCGGGGAAGACGCCCGGGCCCAGGTCCACCACCTCACGCAGCGCGAGCCGATCCAGGAGCCGGCGGCGCAGCGGCGCGTAGAGGAACGCATCGAGCAGCGTGGCCGAGGTCACCCAGGCCAGCACGCCGGGACGCTCCGCCAGCCGCTCCGAGGCGAGGAGGAGAAAGAAGGCGTAGTCCTCGCGGAGGCTGGTCCCGCGCGGGAGCGACTCGTCGAGCGCGAGCCGGGTACGGAGCGCCCGGTAGGCCTTCCCGTCGCGAAGGAGCGGTGAGGTGCCGTTGTACGGTGGGTTCCCGAGCCACAGCTCCTCGCCTTCCGCCGGCAGGGTCCGGAGCAGCGCGTCCCAGCCGCCGCGGAGTGCATCCGCCGCGATGATGCGTGCTCCCGGAATCGAGCGGCGAGCCGCGGCGGCGTGGGCGGAGTCGAGCTCGAGCCCGTGCAGGCGAGCTCGGGGCAACGCACGGGTGGCGGCAGCGAGGAACGCGCCGTCTCCGCAGGCCGGATCCACGATGGTGTGCGGTCCCCGGCCCAGGTGGGGCAGGGCGAGCGTCAGCACCGCCTCCACCAGGGGCGGCGGCGTGAAGTACTCGCCGCGGATCCTCCGGGCCTCGGCGGACGGGGCCGGCACGGCGTCCATCCTACCGCCCGGACCGACGGGCGGACGTCATTGCTCCCGATTCCACGAAGGTGGAGCATCGCGCCGCGAGGGCTGGCTTTCCGGGGAGGACCGACATGGCCTTCATCGGCTTCGACGTCTACGGCACGCTGGTGGACCCGCTGGGCATGGACCGCCCGCTGCGCGAGCACGTGGGTGAGCTTGCGGAGCGATTCGCTGCCACCTGGAGGGAGCGGCAGATCGACTGGACGTTCCGCCGGGCGCTCATGCGGCGCTACGTGGATTTCGACCTGGTGACGCGCGACGCGTTCCGGGTCACCTGCGTGACGCTCGGGGTTGACCTCCAGACTGCCGAGGCGGGCTTGCTGGAGGCCTACCGCCGGCTCCCCGCCTTCGCCGACGCGACCGAGGGTCTCATCCAGCTGGCCGAGGCAGGGCATCGCTTGGTCGCGTTCAGCAACGGAGTGGGGGCGACGTTGCGTGGCCTCCTGACCCATGCCCGGCTGATGCCACCGCTCGCAGACGTGGTGAGCGTGGACGAGGTCCGCACCTACAAGCCGGATCCCGCGGTCTACCAGCACCTGGTGGCCCGAGGCGGGGAGACCCCGGATCGGACCTGGCTGGTCTCCTCCAATGCCTGGGACGTGCTGGGGGCGAAGTCCGCCGGACTGCGCGCGGCGTGGGTGCGCCGCTCCCCCCGCGCGCACTGGGACGGGGGTGCCATCGCCGAGCCGGACCTGGTGGTTGCCACGCTGACCGAGCTCCCCGCGCGCCTGCCTCGCTGAGGGATTCTCGATCCGTCTCGTCGCCGGGGCGTGCCTGCGGCCCCTCGGCGTACGGCGGGGGCTCGCCCCGGGGGCCCCTCCCGGGCGGCCGGGCGGGACCGGTCACGGGCGGCGCTCGCCCGCTCCGCCTGCTGCTCCGCTGGACGTCGACCGCGCCTTCCTGCGAGATCGCCCCGAAGGTGGCGTCTTCACCCGTTCCGGACCCGAGGTGGACCATGAAGGAGTCGGAATCTTCCGCGGTCATCGCGACGCTGAACGAGATCCTCGAGCTCGAGCTGGCCGGGGTCGTTCGCTACTCGCACTACTCCCTGATGATCTTCGGGCACGCGCGCATTCCGATCGTCTCCTGGATGCGGACCCAGGCCACCGAGGCGCTCGCCCACGCCGTCACAGCGGGCGAATACGTCACCGCGCTGGGAGGTCACCCCTCGCTGGCCATCGGAAAGCTGCTCGAGACCCACAAGCACGACATCGACCAGATCCTCCGCGAGGCCCTGGAGCACGAGCTGGAGGGCATCGCCGCGTACAAGAAGTTGCTGAAGCAGACCGAGGGGAGGAGCGTGGTCCTCGAGGAGTACGCGCGTCAGATGGTCCACGGCGAGGAGACCCACGTCATGGACATCGAGAAGATGCTCCGCCGGCCGGGGAAGCTCGAGCCCGCACGCTGAGCCTGATCGCAACCCTTCTTCACCAATCGCTCCGGGGGCGCTGCGTACGGCGCTGGCATGACCCGCCTTCTCGTCGCCGCGCTCCTCGCCGCGCCCGTGGCGCAACCCACGCCCGGGCACCCATCTCGCTCCCGGTCGGCGATCGGTTCATCCTCATCCCTCGGCTCGAGAACGGCCGGGTGGTTCGCCTCTACTCGGACACCGGTGGCGGGCACACCATCCTGAGCCCGGAGCTGGTCGCGGCGCTCGGCCTACCCATCGAGCACCGGGACGCCGGTCCGGAGATGCCTCCCCGGACGACCTGGCCGCGGTGGGACTCCGGCGCCAGCATCCCGTCCCCGGCGGGACGGCCACTGGTGATGCCACTCACCCAGCTGGGACCGGGCCTCGACGGGTTCCTGGGGCAGGACTGGTTCGGCGGACGGACCTGGACCTTCGACTACCCCGGGAAGCGGCTCCTGCTCCGCGCCGGCGGTGACCTTCCGGCCGGCTCGCAGATTCCCTTCCACCTTCCGAAGCCCGGGCCCGAGGCCCAGGCCTTCGGGCGGATTCGCATCGAGGTCGACGGCAAGTCGCTGGACGTGCTCTTCGACACCGGGGCCACCACCGAGCTCGTCCCCGAGGCGCTGGCGAAGGCCGGCGACGGGGCCGCCCCGTCGCGGGCCACGAGCTTCATGAAGGCGGCCATCTTCGACGGCTGGCGCTCGGCGCGTCCGGACTGGCCGGTGCTGGAGAGGGCGGAGGCCCGTACGGGTGCGGACATGATCCGTGTCCCGGCCATCGTCGTCGCGGGGAAGCAGGTGGGCCCGGTCTGGTTCACCCGGCGGCCGGACCGTGCCTTCGACGAGTTCATGTCCTCGATGATGGATGCCCCCGTGGTCGGCGCGCTCGGCGGAAGCGGGCTGAGGTACTTCCGGGTCAGCGTGGACTACGCGCGAGGCGTCGCGGTGTTCGAGCGCTGAGCCTGGTCGGCGGCGCGCCCCTGCGCGCTTCCGCAGGCGTCCCCCTGGTGCGGGGGGCTGAGTCGGGGACCGAGAGTCAGCCGAGGAGCACCGAGAGCGCGATCGCTCCGGCGGCAATCAGCATCGCGTTCAACGTCAAGGCCACCACCCCCCCAGCGCCGGCAAGCGGTCCTTCCTCGAGCGCTCTGGCCGTGCCGATCGCGTGGGAGAGCGTTCCCAGCGCCAGCCCCCGGGCCACCGGGGCACGGACCCGGATCCGGGTGAGCATGACCGGGCCGATCGCGCTGCCGACGAGCCCGCTGGTGAGCACGCAAACCGTCGTCAGGCCCGGCTCGGTGTGAATCACCTTGGACAGGCCGAGGGCCACCGGAAGGGTGACCGACTTCAGGGAAGCGGCGCGCAGGAGCGTCGACGGAAGCCCGAGCACCTCACCCAGACCCCACACCACCGCCAGCGTGCTCGCGCATCCGCTCACCACGGCGAGCACCGCCGCCCGGGGGTGCTCGGCGAGAAAGGCGCGCTCCCGGAAGAAAGGGAGGGCCAGCGCGGCGGTGGCTGGTCCGAGGAGCCAGAGCACCGGCCAGGAGCCGCGCAAGTACGCGTCGAACCACGATGGCGGCAGGAGCGAGAAGAGGATTCCGCCTGCGACCACCGCGAGCAGAAGAGGATGGAGCAGCGTGAGCCGGAGACTCCGCTGCACCAGCGTGCAGATCCAGTAGAGCCCGGCGGTGAAGGCCGTCGCCCCGAGGATCTCTAGCGCTCTCATCGCTTCTCCCGATCCACCAGCACCTGCGCCACCAGCCCGGCGACCAGCTGACCGACGACGAGGCTCACCAGCAGGACCAGCGCCAGCGTGACGCCATGACCATCGACGAGGTGGAGCTCGCGGAACACGCCGACGCTCGGCGGAAGGAAGATCACCGGGAGGAACCGGAGGAGGAGGTCCCCTCCCTTGTCCACGGCCCGCTCGGGCACCACGCGGGTGAGGAGCAGGGCGATCAGCACCAGCAGGGCGAGAAGCCCCGCGGGGACCGGAATCCCGGTTCGCGCGACCAGCCACTGGCAGGCGGCGACGAGAGCGCCGAGCAGGACGAGCTGCGGGCCGGTGCGAACCCAGATCACGGGCGCGGCCGCTTTATCCGAGCTCGACGACCTTCTCGCCGAACAGCCGGTCCACCGCGGCGATGAGGGCGTCCGAGACGTCCACCTTGAGCCCCGTGTTGCCGATGAGGGCCTCGGCCTGGCCGGGAAGGACGATGGAGACGGCCAGCGGCGTCGCCCCGGCATGCTCCTTCGCCAGGCCGGAGAGGCGCTGGAGCCGGTCCTCGGTGACCAGGTCCGCCCGGACGCGAAGCTCGAGGCGCTTCACCCGCTTGTCGCGGACCTCCTTCAACGACTGCACCTGCTCGACGATGAGCTCCGCGATGGGATTCTCCTCGTCGCGGGTGTTCACCTGCACCGTGCCGGTGACGAGGATGGGCTCGTCGGACTTGAGCAACGGCTCCCAGGCCTCGTACCCGGGCCGGGGTCCGGACTTGGTCCACTTGCCGTCCTTGCCCATCACCGAGCGGCCGCCCTCCTTGCCCGGGAAGCAGACCAGCTCCACCGAGCCGCTCAGGTCCTCGAGCGTCACCCAGGCCATGCGCTTGCCGGTCTTGGTCGGCCGCTCGCGCAGCTGGGACACGATGCCGGCGACGGTCACCACGTCGTCCCGGCGAGCGCGCTGCACTGCCGCCGCTGGCCGCGCGTAGCGCTGCAGCTCACGGGCGTACTGATGGAGGGGGTGGCCGGAGACGTAGAAGCCGATGGCCTCCTTCTCCATGGCCAGGCGCTCCTTCTCCGGCCACTCCTCGAGCGGGGCGTACTCGGGCCGGGTCACCGAGACCGCGGGCCCGGGGCGCCCCGCATCCTCGAGGAGGCCGAACAGCGAGGACTGCCCCACCGCGCGGTCCCGCTGGGCCGAGGCGCCGCGCTCCAGTGCCTTCTCGATGGACTCGAACAGCTGCCGCCGGGGACGGCCCTCGAAGTCGAACGCCCCCGCCTTCACCAGCGCCTCGATGACCTTCCGGTTCACCCGCCGGCTGTCCACCCGCTCGGAGAAGTCGAAGAGGTCACGGAACGGCCCGGCCTGGCGGGCCTCGAGGATGGCCTCGATGGCGCTCTCTCCCACGCCCTTGATCGCGCCCAGGCCGAAGCGAATCTTCCCCTCCACGGCGCCGAAGGCCAGGTCGGACACGTTCACGTCCGGCGGAAGCACCTCGTAGCCCTGCCCTCGGGCCTCGGCGATGTGGGCCACCACCTTGTCGGTGTTGTCCTTCTCGCTGGTGAGGAGCGCGGCCATGAACTCGACCGGGTAGTGGGCCTTGAGCCACGCGGTCTGGATGGTGATGAGGCCGTAGGCGGCCGAGTGGCTCTTGTTGAAGCCGTACTCGGCGAACTTCTCCATGAGGTCGAAGATCTCGCCGGCGACCTTGGGGTCCACGCCGTTCTTCTGGCATCCGTCGAGGAAGCCCTGGCGCTCGGCGGCCATGACCTCCGCCTTCTTCTTTCCCATCGCGCGGCGAAGCAGGTCGGCGCGGCCGAGCGAGTACCCGCCCAGCACCTGGCTGATCTGCATCACCTGCTCCTGGTAAACGATGACGCCGTAGGTGTCCTTCAGCACCGACTCGAGCGCCGGATGCGGATAGGTCACCCGCTCGCGTCCGTGCTTGCGGTTGATGAAGACGTCCACCATGCCCGAGTCCAGCGGCCCGGGGCGGTAGAGAGCGCCGGCGGCGATGACGTCCTCGAAGCACGACGGCTTGAGCTTCATCACCATCTCGGTGAAGCCGCTGGACTCCATCTGGAAGATGCCGGCGGTGTCCCCGCGGGAGATGAGGTCGTACATCGCCGGATCGTCGAGGGGGATCTGGTGGGCCTGGATCCGTGCCCCGGCGGCCCGGCCGCGGTTGACCAGGTCCAGCGCGTTCTGGATGACGGTGAGGGTGGTGAGGCCGAGAAAGTCGAACTTCACCAGGCCCGCGGCCTCGACCTCGTCCTTGGCGAATTGGGTGATGAGCGCGCTCTCCCCGGGACGCTGGTAGACGGGGACGAACTCCCAGAGCGGCTTGTCGGCGATGACCACGCCCGCGGCGTGCATTCCCGCCTGGCGGTGCAGCCCCTCCAGGGCCATGGAGATGGTGAGGAC
>JBKPMY010000104.1:0-9058 GCA_046732375.1 Myxococcota bacterium | reverse complement strand
GTGTCCGTCTCTGCCTGCTGGAAGAAGCGGCGAACGGTGAGCTGGACCTGCTCAGGCTGCACCAGCTGGTTCACCTCGGCACGGAAGGCCGCCGCGCCGCGGAGCCCATGGGCGTACCAGGCAAGGTGCTTGCGGAAGCTGCGGACCGCGGCCAGCGCATCGCCCACGAAGGCCACGTGCTCCCGGAAGTGATCCAGAACCACGTGACACCGCTCGTCCGCGTCCGGCGCCGGCCCTCCCTCGAGCTGGCGGAAGATCCAGGGGTTCCCGAGCGCCCCGCGGCCGATCATCACCAGGTCACAGCCGGTGGTCTCGAGCATCCGCCTCGCATCGGCCGGGTTCTTCACGTCGCCGTTCCCGACGAGGGTCATGGTGCGGACGTGCCGGCGCAGGTCGGTGATCACCGACCAGTCAGCGTCGCCGGCATAGCCCTGGGCCCGGGTGCGGGGATGCACCGCGAGTCCCACGCACCCGGCGTCCTCCAGGGCCGCGGCCATCTCCAGATAGTTCCGGTGCTGGGCATCCCAGCCGCTGCGGATCTTCGCCGTGACCGGCAGACCGGTAGCGTCGCGGATGGCACGCACGATGGCCGCTGCCCGGGGAGGATCGCAGAGCAGCGCCGACCCGGCACCGCCCTTGGTGACCTTCTTCACCGGGCAGCCCATGTTGATGTCGATGATCTGCGCACCCCACTGCTTCCCCACCAGGGAAGCCTGAGCCATCACCTCGGGCTCCCCGCCGAAGATCTGCAGGGAATACGGTCGCTCCACCTCGGCATCGTGACGGAGGTAGCGGACGGTCCGGGCGTTGGCGCGCATCAGGCCCTGCGCGCTGACCAGCTCGGTGGGGCAGAGCGCCGCACCCATCCGGAAGGCGAGCACGCGGAACGGCCGCTCGCTCACCCCGGCCATGGGGGCGAGCACCCAGGGGTTTCTCAGGGCGTAAGGTCCGAGGCGGGTCATCGCGCGACGTACGGCGAATAGCACGGAGAGGTTCCTGCGCGCAGGCCAGGCCCACAGGTGTTAGGTCTCGCGGGAACGTGCTGCGCTTCCGACTCGGCTCCATCGCGGTGCTGGTGCACCCGGCGCATTTCCTCTTCGCCCTGGCGCTGGGGCTTTCCTACGCCTCGGACCATCCACCGGGAGTGCCCCCGGGAGCGGTCGTCGGGGTCTGGGTGGTCCTGGTCTTCGTCTCGGTGCTGTTCCACGAGCTCGGGCACGCGCTGGCCTTCCGGGCCTTCGGATACACGTCGACCATCCAGCTCGTGCTGTTCGGTGGGGTGACCACCCCGGACACCGACCGCCCGCTCTCCTGGGGCAAGGACGTGGTCACCACCCTCGCCGGCCCCGCCTTCGGGGTCTCGCTGGGGCTGTTCTGCCTGTGGCTGGCTCCCCGAGCCGAGACCTCCCTCATGGGCTACGCGCTGAGCATCGGCGCGGTGACCAATCTGGTCTGGGCGGTATTCAACCTCCTCCCGGTGCTGCCCATGGACGGCGGCCGCGTGAGCCGGGCCGTCCTCGGCCGGGTCTTTGGTCGCTCGGGCGTGGTCGGGGCCTACGCGCTGGGCGTGCTGGTCTGCGCGGCGGTCGCTTACTTCCTGTACCGCGGCGGGTACGGGGGACCGGTCACCCTGATCTTCCTCCTCCTGTTCGCGTTCCAGAACTTCCAGGCGCTGCGGGAATCCTGGCGGTCCGAGCCCGATGCGCCGGCGCCGCCAGAGCTCGCCGAGGCCGAGGCACTCCTCCGTGCGGGTGAGCTCGACCGTGCCCGGCGCCTCGCCTCCGGGCTGCTCGACGGCGACCTCCCGGTGAGTATCCGCTCGCGCGTTCATCATCTGCTCGGCTGGGTGGCGCTCAAGGAGGGCGAGGGACGACGCGCGCTGGACGAGTTCAGCCAGGTGCAGGGGCGGCCCATCGAGCCCCAGGCCATCGCCGCGGCGTTCAGCCTGATCGGGGACGATGCGCGGGCGATCCCGCTCTGGGAACAGGCGGCGCGCCAGACCCGGGACCCGACCATCCTCCACGAGTGGGCAGGCGCGCTCATCCGCAAGGGGGACGCGCGGGCCGCCGCCGCGATCCCCGGGGTGGACCTGGCAACGGCTTACGAGCGCGCCGAGCGCGTGGCCTTTCTCCGCGGGGCTTACTCCGAGGCCGCCCGCTTCGGAGAAGAGTCGCTGGCCCGCCGTCCGTCCGCTGCTCGGGCCTATGACGTCGCGTGCGCCCAGGCGCGGGCCGGAGACAGCCGGCGGGCGATCGCCCTCCTGGAAAGAGCCCGCGAGCTGGGCTACTCCGACCGGGAAGCCGCCGTGACCGACCCCGATCTCGCGTCCCTGGCAGGCGAGCCGGCGTTCCAGCAGTGGCTGGCCTCGCTCGGAAAATCTGCGGCGTCCTGACAGAGCCCTGACAGGGAGTGCGCATGCTGTTTGCTGCACTCCCGCCAGAGGACTCGATGTCGCACAGCGTCGTCTCTCCCCGCGACCACCGCATCAACTGGGTCCAATCGGCCCCGTTCTTCGCCTTCCACGTCTTCGCCCTGGTGGGGGTGTTCTTCGTCCCCTTCCACTGGTCCTACGTGGTGTGGGCGCTCGCGCTCTACTACGTGCGGATGTGGGTGGTGACGACCGGGTACCACCGTTACTTCGCCCACCGCGCGTTCAAGACGTCCCGGATCTTCCAGTTCCTGCTGGCCTTCTTCGCCGAGACCTCGGCCCAGAAGGGCGTCCTGTGGTGGGCAGCGAATCACCGGCACCACCACCGTGAGTCGGACCAGCCGGCCGATCTGCACTCCCCGCTGCAGGACGGCTTCTGGTGGAGCCACGTCGGCTGGATCCTCTCCGACCGCTACACGGAGACGCGCGAGGAGTCGATCCGCGACTTCGCCCGGTTCCCGGAGATCCGGTTCCTGAACCGCTGGTACCTCCTCCCGCCGTTTCTCCTGGCGGTGGGACTGTTTTTGATCGGCGGCTTCCCGCTCCTGGTGTGGGGGTTCTTCGTGAGCACCGTGCTCCTCTGGCACGGCACCTTCACCATCAACTCGCTGAGCCACGTCTTCGGCTCCCGGCGCTACCGGACGACCGACACCAGCCGGAACAACTTCCTCCTCGCGATGATCACGTGCGGCGAGGGCTGGCACAACAACCACCACTACCACCAGAACACCGCGAACCAGGGCTGGTTCTGGTGGGAGCTGGACCTGTCCTTCTACATGCTGAAGCTGCTCTCGGCCCTCGGTCTGGTCTGGGACCTGCGCGTCCCGTCCCAGTCGGTGAAGTACGCGTTCCGCAAGTACAGCGCGGAGGAGCGGGCGGAGCTGCGTACCGAGCCGGCGATCCTCGGCAAGGCGCGGCTCGCGGCTCTCGCCGCCCAGGCGAGGGTGGCCGGGGCGATGAAGGGCGCGACCGAGCTGGCCGGCCCGGCCCCACTGCCGGTGCTCAAGCGCCGCTGAACAGGAGCGAATCGGGCGCTACCGCAGGTCTGCTCCCGGATCAGCGGTGTGCCTCGCGCGGTCGGTCGGCGTGATGGGAATCCGCCGTCGCGGTCATGAGCTGGGCGCGGCTTCCGTCAGCATCGAGGCCGGCAGCTCGCGGACGGCCGCTGCAGCTGTGGCCGCAGCGTGGTAGTCGGCTGACCGTCGGGGGGCCCTCTTGGCGCCCTCCGGTGGAGGTGCACGGCATGTTGCGCAAGGTACTCATCGCGCTGGCGGCGCTGGTGTTGGTCCTGCTGGTGGTCATCGTCGCCCGTCCGTCCACCTACCGGGTCGAGCGAACCACCCGCATCGCCGCGCCGCCGGACGTGGTGTTCGCGCTGGTGAACGACTTCCATGCCTGGGATCGCTGGTCGCCCTGGGCGCATCTCGACCCCGCGATGAAGACCACCTTCGACGGACCGCCCTCCGGGGTGGGCGCCACCTATGCCTGGACCGGCAACGACAAGGTGGGCGAGGGCAAGATGCGCATCACCGAGAGCGTGCCGGCGCAGAAGGTCGGGATCCGGCTCGAGTTCCTGAAGCCGATGGCCAGCATCGCGCAGACCGACTTCGGCTTCCGGCCCGAGGGGGGAGGAACCCAGGTGAGCTGGGTGATGAACGGCAAGAACGACTTCATGGGGAAGGCCTTCTCCCTGGTCGCCGACCTGGACACGATGGTCGGCAACGACTTCGAGAAGGGCCTCGCCTCGATGCGCCGGGAGGCCGAGGCGGACGCCAAGAAGCGCCTCGATGCAGCGACCGCGAGCGCGCCGCCCGCGGCCGCTCCCGGGACGCCGGCCCCGGCCGGTCAGCCCGCGCCGGCACCTTCGCCGGGGAAGTGAGCGCGGCGAACCGCGCGAGGGAAGGGGTCAGCGTTCGATGGCGCCGAGACGCCCGGCCTGGAAATCCACGATGGCCTGGTGGATCTCCTCGGGGCTGTTCATGACGAAGGGGCCATAGCGGGCCACCGGCTCCCGGAGCGGAACACCCCCGAGGAGCAGCAGCCGGGCCGGACCGCTGGCCTCCTTCGGCACCGAGAGGTTCACCACGTCGCCAGGACCGAAGAGCGCAGCCTGGCCATTGCGAACCTCGCGCGCCTCGGGTCCAGCGCGCACCGAGCCTCCGAAGACGTAGGCGAACCCCTGGAACTCCGCCGGCACCGGGACCTCGACCCGGGCGCCGGGCGAGAGCGTCCAGTCGTGGAGCAGCACCGGGGTGCGGGTCTCGATGACCGCCTTGCCGCCGAGGGCCTCCCCCGCCAGCAGGCGCACCTTCGCCAGGCCATCGTCGCTCGCGCGTTCCGGCAAGTGGGCGCTGGGGATCTCCTGGTAGCGCGGCGCCGTCATCTTGTCCCGTCGCGGGAGGTTCACCCAGATCTGGAATCCGTGAACGCGGCCGCCCTGCTCGCGGATCCGCTGGGCCGGAAGCTCCGAATGCACGACGCCTGCGCCGGCGGTCATCCACTGCACGTCGCCGGGGCCGATGTGTCCGCGATGGCCCGCCGAGTCCTCGTGCTCCCAGTCACCCTCGAGAAGATAGGTGACGGTCTCGAAGCCGCGGTGGGGATGGTCCGGGGCTCCGACCGCCTCACCCGGGGCGTACTCGACCGGACCCATCTCGTCGAGGAGGAGAAAGGGGTCGATCTGCACGAGACCCGGCGCGGGGAAGGGACGGCGGACGACGAAGCCGCCGCCCTCCTGCTGGGTGTGGGCCTGGAGAACGCGGCTGACGGGACGGGGAGTGGACATGTGGCTTTCCTCGATTCCTCACCTTCACCCGTCGCGGCACAGCCGCAAGCCCGAGTGCCGTGGAATCGACCGTTCCCCGTGGAGCAACAGTCCCGGCGCTCAGTAACCGAGCTGCGACTGCCGCGGCTTTCCCGCCTTGTCCGGGACGAAGGTCATCGGCGGACGATCGCTGTTCACCGTGAGTCGCGGGGCAGTGACGGCCTCCGCCTTGACCGAGACCGAACGCCAGGCCGGTTCCAGGCTGGACTCGTGCCAGGCGTGGACCCGGTAGTCGCCGAAGGGAACGTTCTTGATCGTCCAGGAGCCGCCTTCGTCGGCCTGGGCGTAGTACGGCGATTCCACGACGTAGACGTACCCCACCATCGACGAGTGGATGTTGCACAGGAGGTTGACCGGCCCGGGCGTGCGGAAGGTCCGGTCTCGCGAATCGCCGCTCCTGTATAGCCCGAGGTCGAAATCGTTCGGGCGACTGAGGGAAAAGACGTTGTGGAAGACCTCGTCGTCGTTCCGGAAGTGCACCGTCGTGCCCACGGGGACGGCGAGCACTCGGGGAATGAACTGCTTGCCTCGCTGGATCACCGTCCGCTCGACGGGCTTCGGCCGGGGCGTCGGCGCATCGGTGCGGGTCAGCCACACCACCGTCCCACCGGGTCCGAGGGCGCCCCCTCCCGCGACCTGTCCTCTGAGCGTCGCCAGCTCCGGCGGAGGCTCCGGGGCGACGACCGGTGCCTCCGGCTGTGTCACTCGCGCGCCTCCGGCCCGCCGGCGCGCGTCCTCCGCCAGGGGTCGAACCACCGCGACCACCTCCGGAGAGAGATCCCGGATGGCCAGCAGCCGCTCGAATCGGTCGGCCGCGGTGGCCATGTCCCCGCGGTCGTAGGCGAGCTTGCCCGAGGAGAGGAGGTTGAACTCGAGGTATCTGCGTTCCACCACCGCCTTGAACGCCAGGTCTTCAGGGGTCCGCACCGTGAGAGGGAGCGGCACCTCCTCGCCCGGCCAGCTCTTCGTCGGGGCCGGGGGGGCCGCTCCGAGTACCAGCGCCAGCATCCAGGTCACGGTTCCCATGGCCAAGTCGCTCCCTGCTCTGCCCTAGAAGGAGAACACCGCCGAGGTGGTGAAGACGTCATTGTCCACGGTGGGCGCGCCGGCGTTCTCTCGGTTGAAGAGCACCTCGGCCTTGAGCTGGAGCACGCTCCACAGCTCGAGCCGTCCACCCACCGTCCATCGCGAGGTCAGCAGCTCCGGCGTGCCCTCGAAGCCTCCCTTGCGGCGGTCGTACCGCCCGTAGAGGCTCGCTCCGGAAAGGACTCGCCCGTGCACCGGGAGGGCGTACGCCAGCTGGACGTAGAAGCCGTGGGCCTGGAATCCCGAGGCGATGGTGTACAGGCCCGTGCCGGTGGGCTTCGGAGGAGCGGTCGCCGGGTCCTCCTTGATGTCGACGTACTCCGCCCAGACGGAGAAGGGGCCGACAAAGGCGCGGGCGTCGAACCCGAGCTGGCGCTGCGTCACTCCCGGATCCGACTGGTCGTTCCGTGGTCCGTAGAGCCCGCTCACCCCCAGCTTGAGCTCCGTCCCCAGGAGCGACAGCTCGTAGCCGAGGCGAGCGCTGCCTACCGGCACGCCGGTGAAGCTCAGGGTCTCGGCCTGGAGCGACTCGACCTGCGAGCCGGAGTTGGTCGCCGCAGCGTTGATCGAGATCGCCGAGGCGATCGAGGGCAGCTGGAACCGGTAGAAGACCTTGAGCCCGATCGGGTGCCCGGTCGTGTAGCGCGCGATGAGCGAGGGAGTGATGCCGAGCCGGAGGTTGGACTCGTTCTCCAGGTACTCGATCCCGAACACCGAGTCGAAGCGCCCCGCGCTGATGCTCAGCTCCTGCGAGGAGAAGGGCGATACGCGGCCGAAGGCCTGCTGGAGGAGAAACCGCGTCTCGCTCCCGTTCCCGTTCCAGCGCGGCAGCGCTTGCGCACGGACGAAGACCAGGACCGGAACCCCGGACGGGGCGACCTGCAGGTCGACGCTGGCCACGTTGAGGAGGAAGGTTCCCTTTCCCCGCGCTCCGACGGTGTGGGGGAGGAACCCGTTGACGAACCGCCCACCGGCATCGAGCGAGGCGACGTCCCCCAGCGAGTTCACCGCCGGGGCGAAGGGGTCCACGTAGTAGTCGGCGGGAAGCCGGGTGTCGCCGGGGACGAAGCTCGAGCCGTTTCCCTGCGCCTTCGCCCAGCCGACGTCCACGTAGCCCGAGATCCGGAACGCAGGCTGCGTCGATTGCGGCGGCGTGTACCCGGCGGGTTCGTTGCTTCCGGGCTCACCGACCTCGAGCTCGGGCCCGGTGGCCTGGGCGAGCGCCGGCAGGGGGGCGAGCAGCCAGAGCGCGAGCACCCGGGTCATCGCGGGACCGGGCCGCCGGCGTAGCCGACGAGCGGCGAGGTGAACCACACCGGCTGTGGACGCCGGTCGAGCAGTGCAGCCTCGACCGCCTCCTGTCGATCCAGCCACCGGCAGCTTCCGGGGAAGCCGGCCACGTCCGAGAAGCAAGTCGGATTCAGCGCCACCCGCCCGATGTACTGCGGGGCGTCGGGGCGCGCGGCAATCTCCGGTGCAGGCTCCGGCGTCTGCAGCGCGCCGGAGAGCACGGCTGCATCTCGGAGCGGTGCACCCGCGGGCAGGAACACCCCGGCGCTCGTAGGTGGAACGACCAGCACCAGGTGGCTGAAGGCGCCGGCGCGCGGCGCGCCCGTGGCGCCGAAGGCCAGGGGCTCCGGCCGACCCTCGGGGCCAGTGCCCAGCACGTCAGGAATCAGAAGGGTGCGGCCGTCGCTGCGGATGAAGCGGTAGAGCGGCACGGCGACGATCCGTCCATCCTCGGTCCAGCTGAACCCACCGGCCCCGAAGGCCAGGGACGAGCCGTGCACTCCACGCACCCAGAACCTGAACACGCGCGGCGTGGCCACGGCGTCGCCGCTCAGCGGTCGGACCGGGGCGGTGTCGGCAGGCGCGGCGAGCCCGGCGTCCCCGGCGGGGACCGCGGCCAGCAACGGGTTGCCTTCGGTGCGGGGCAGCGAAGGATCCACGAGGGTCCGCGCGTCGCGGTACCCGTCAGGCGAGGCGCCGGGTGGGATCACGACGTTGATGAACTGCCAGAACGGCGAATAGAAGAAGCTCGGTGGGACGACGTCGATGACCGCGTCCGCGCCCTGCACGCGAACCGCGGGCGGTCCGCTGGGCGGTACCTGGAAGATGACGTACCAGGGCTGCAGCCACGCCTCCGGAACGTTCTGCCAGACTTCGACCACCACGTACGCTGCCGGATCTCCCGCCAGCCAGGCCGGAACCACGATCAGTCCGTCGCTTCCGGGAGGTTGCACCGCGATGGAGGAGGTATGGGGCGGCGAGAGCCAGGGAATGGGA
The DNA here is from genome assembly GCA_046732375.1 of Myxococcota bacterium. GTDB lineage: Bacteria > Myxococcota > Myxococcia > Myxococcales > Myxococcaceae > RPRB01. Next base: position 434 of record JBKPMY010000104.1, on the reverse strand, counting down.
GCCCCTCCCGGGACGACGAGGCTTCCGGCGTCGAGCCCGGCCACTGGCTGCCCGGCCCGGGCTGCCTCCGCGAGATCGACCGGGGACCAGATGCGGGACCGCTCCGAGTCGGGGACGGACTCGCAGGCGGCGACGACGAAGGCGAGCGCCGCCAGCCGTCTCAACGGTGGATCCTCGACGGCGGAATGGCGAACTGCACGGCCGTCTTTCCTGGCTCGGTGGTCCTTTCAGACGCGGGCCCCGACGTCTCCTCACCTGCCTGGGCGAGCGCAGCGAAGCGTGCCTCCTCACTCGCGAGGTCCGTGCCGACCAGACGCTCGACCAGCTCGAGGAGCATCGGGGCTCCGCCGGCCAGGTGGTTCGCTGGCAGCGCGAGCAGGAACTGCTCCGCGCTCTCGAAGCGGCCGTTGGGGTCGATCCGAAGGGCCCTCTCC
>JBKPMY010000103.1:0-12199 GCA_046732375.1 Myxococcota bacterium | reverse complement strand
GGCTTCATGCTCCTCGGCATGACTTTCCTCGCTCTTCCAACCGTTGCTCTGATGGGCGCCGCGCTCGCCGCCGGCATCGTCTGGCTGCAGCAGCGACCGCTCGGTTGACGGGCGCTCCGCGTTCCAGCCGGCTCTCGGCACCCGTGGGTGGCGCCCACGGCGCGCCCGCGGTTGAATCGAGACCGGTGACATCGCTTCCACGCACGCTCACGGCAAGGCGGCTCCGCAGGGTGATCCTGCTCGCCGCCGTGCTGTTCCTGCTCGCCGTCGCCGCGCCGGACACCTCCGGCCCGAGGACGAGTCGTGCACGCGACCCCCAGCTCCAGGACTTCGGACCTCCTGCGTACGCCGCCACCTGACACGCGGCCGCGGAGTCCCCTGTCCTCCGGGCCGGTAGGAGGTGTCCGACATCTCGGCTGCGAGGAGCCGACATCCGGACTCCCCGGCCTTCCGTACGGAGCGGGAACCCCCGCGTGCTAGGCTGCCCGCTCTCCCCCATGCGCCGCTGGACGCCGCTTCTCGCCCTCCTCGTCGCGTGCGCCTCGGGCTCCGAGGCCACGCGGTCCGCTCCCGGTTCGTCGAGCTCGAGCGCACCCGGCGGCCCGAGCCTCTACGAACGACTCGGCCGCCGCGCCGGCATCGACGCGGTCATGCACACCTTCGTGGCCAACATCGGCCGCGACAAGCGCGTCAACGTCCGCTTCCTCTTCGTGGACCTGGACACCCTCCAGGCCCACCTCACCGATCAGATCTGTGCCGCTTCCGGCGGACCGTGCACCTACACCGGCCGCGCGATGAAGCCGCTCCACGCGCCGATGCGCGTCCGCGGCGCCGAGTTCGACGCCCTCGGCGAGGATCTGATCGCCGCGCTCAAGACCCACGCCGTCCCCGAGCGCGAGACGAAGGAGCTCCTGGCGATCGTCGTCTCCACGCGGGGCGACATCGTGGACCCGGAGCTGAAGTGAGCGAGACCGTGCCGCCCACGGCACGCTCGCCCGTGCCGCTCACCGACGTCCTCGTCCCCGCCGAGCTCGCGCCCGGCACCTACCTCCACCACTTCCGCGTCGAACGGCGCATCGCCTCCGGCGGCATGGGCGCCGTCTACCTCGGCTTCGACACCTCGCTGAATCGCCCGGTGGCCCTCAAGACGCTCCGCCCCGAGCTGGCCGGCGATCCTTCCTTCCTCGTCCGGTTCCAGCGCGAGGCCCAGAGCCAGGCCAACCTCGTTCACCCCCACGTGGTCCAGGTCTACTTCGTCGGAGAGGAGCGCGGCGTGTGGTTCATGGCCATGCAGCTCGTCGACGGTGGCTCGCTCCAGGACGCCGTCGACCGGCAAGGGCCGCTCCCCTGGACCCAGGTGGCGACCCACTTCCTCGGCATCGCCGAGGCCCTCGTCGAGTCGGCGCGGCTCGGCATCGTCCACCGCGACCTCAAGCCTGCCAACGTCCTGCTCGATCGCTACGGCATCGCCCACGTCGCCGACTTCGGCCTCGTCACCGCCACCCATGCTCCGTCGGACCACGACACCCTCGTGAGGAGCCCGATGGCCGGCATCGCCGGCCTGAGCGTCGTCGGCTCGGTGATGGGCACCCTCCCCTACATGGCGCCGGAGCAGCTCCGCGGCGAGCCGCTCGACCAGCGCGCGGACGTGTACGGCCTCGGCGCGACCATCTACCACCTGCTCGTCGGCGCTCCGCCGGTGAGCGCCCGCACCGCGGCCGAGGCCCTCCAGCAGATCCAGCGTGGAATCCTCCCGGTGCGCCGCGCGCGTCGCGACGTTCCCCGGGCCCTCACGAGCATCGTCGACCGGTGCCTCCACGCCGACCCCGCCGAGCGCTTCCCGACCCACGAGGAGCTCGCCCGCGCCGTGCGCCACGCCGCGCCGCAGCCGCAGGTCGCGCCCGCGCCCCTGGTCCGCCTCATCGCAGGCCTTCTCGATCTCCTCCCGGCGATCGGCGTCTTCCTCCCCTTCTTCGAGAAGGCGCCCTGGGCCGCGCCGGCCTGGTTCGCGCTCTGGCTCGGGCTGGGCATCGCCTTCCTCGGCGCCTCTCCCGGGCAGTGGCTGATGCGCCTGCGGGTCCGTACCCAGGCGGACGGCGACGTGCCTCCGCTGCGCTCCGCCGCCCGCGCCTTCCTCCAGTGGGGCTGGACCGCGGCGCTCGCCCTGGCGTACTCGCTCATCAGCCACTCCGCTCCTCTCCTGGCCTACGGCCCGCTCGGAGTGGGCGGAGCCGCATGGGCCGCCATCGTTCTCCTCGGCGCGCTCCCCGCCGCGCTCCGCAAGCCGACGCTGGTCGATCTGATCACCCGAACGCGGGTCCTGGTGGACGTCCGATGACCTGGAAGACGCCCCTGCTCGTCGTGCTCCTGCCCGCGCTCGCCGCCGCCGAGCCCCGGACCTGGACGCTCGAGAAGGGCACCGGACGAGCGAAGTTCCGCGTCGAGGCGCCGCTCGATGCGATCGAGGGCAGCACCTCCGGCCTCTCCGGCGAGCTCCGCTTCGACGAGGCCACCTGGGCCGAGGGCACGGGGAAGATCCACATCGCGCTGTCGGGCTTCACCACCGGCCTCAGCCTCCGCGACGAGGACCTGCGCGATCAGTTCTTCCACACCGAACGCTTCCCCGAGGCCCTGCTCACCATCACCCGCCTGGAGCGCCCCAGCCAGGGCGTCCTCGTGCCTGGCCGCGAGGGACAGGCCGATGCCGTGGGTACCCTCTCCCTGCACGGGAAGGAACAGGCGGTCCGGATCCCGGTCTGGGTGATGCTCGGCGAGGACGCCGGCCAGCGCACCCTCCAGGTCACCGGCAGCTTCGACGTTCCCTTCACCGAGTACGGCATCCCCCGTCCCGCCCGGCTCTTCCTCAAGCTCGGCACCGTCGCTCGCGTGCGGTTCGAGGCCAGCTTCCGCGCCGCCGCGCCCTCCTCACCCACCGTCGCGCTCAGCGCCCCTCCCCCCGCGCCCGCCGCGCCGAGCGCCCGGCCTCCGCGCGTCGAGCTCGCGGTCAACGTGGCCCGCCGTCCCGAGAAGCCGAAGCCACAGCCACGCGCGGCGAGCTGGGAGTTCTCCCTCACCAGCCCCGAGGGCCGGGGCGAGCGCCTCTTCCGCGATCCGGCGGTCGGTGGAGAGCAGAACGCCCTCGCCTGCGTGAGCTGCCACGCCTGGCGCGACGAGCGCACGGGCATTCTCGACCCGCTCGGCCACGCCTCTTCCAACAGCTCGCTCTGGAACAGCGCCAGGCGCGCCAGCTTCTGGCGCGGCTTCGCCACCACCCCGGAGGACGCCAGCGACCTCTGCGTCCGCCGCTTCATGCTCCGGCCCGCGGGGGGTGACTCCTCCCAGCTCGCCGATCTGTCCGCGTACCTGAAGCGCATCTCGCCGGACGCGGCGCCCCCGCTCGACTACCGGCCCATGCTCCTCGGCCGGAAGACGGGCATCGACCGTCCCACCGGCGGAGATCCGAAGCGCGGCGCCGTGCTCACCGAGCGCTTCTGCGGCCGTTGCCATGGTGAGGGCGCCATGCGTCCCCCGCTGGAGATCGGCCTCTACGAGGCGGACTACCTGGTCTCCCGCGTCCGGTGGATCGCGCCCCACGACGCGAAGCAGATGCCACCCATGCCGCTGGACCGCCTCACCGACACCGAGCTCCGCGACATCGTGACCTACCTCGTGGGCCGGCCGGACGACCGCATCTTCCAGCGGAAGCGGGGTTCCGCTCCCCGGACCGAGACGCCCGTTCGGCCGGAGAGGGGACCTCTGGCGGCGGTGGCCTCGCCGAATTAGAGGAGGGGTCCGCCGTGAACGACCCCCAGCTCTCCGCGTCCCGCCCGGGCCCCAATGACCCCTGCTGGTGCAGGAGCGGACTCAAGTACAAGAAGTGCCACCGCGAGGCGGACGCGCGCTCGGGCGCTCCGGCCCCGAAGCTCCGGCGGGTGAAGCCCGGCCGCATCTCGCCGATGCGCCCGGTGCCACCGGAGATTCCCCGCCCGGACTACATCCCCTCCGGACGGCCGGGACGCGGCATCCGCGGTGATCCCGCCACCCGGGTCGACCGGATGCGGCGAGCCTGTCGCGCCGCGGCTCAGGTCCTCCACGAGGTCGGCGGGCGCGTCGCTCCCGGCGTGACCACCGACACGCTCGACGCCATCGCCCACGCCGCGTACATCGCCCGCGGCGGTTACCCGAGCACGCTCGGGTACCACGGATTCCAGAAGAGCATGTGCACCAGCGTCAACGAGGTGGTGGTGCACGGCATCCCGGACGACCGTCCGCTCGAGACCGGCGACATCGTCAACTGCGACGTCACCATCTACCTCGAGGGCATGCACGGCGACTGCTCCGCCACCTTCGCCGTCGGAGAGATCGACGAGGCCGCGCGGAAGCTCATCCGGGTCACCGAGGAGTCCCTGATGAAGGGCATCGAGGCGGTGAAGCCCGGGCGTCCGGTGCGCGCCATCGGCCAGGCCATCGCCGCCCACGCCGCCGCGAATGGCCTGGGCGTCGTCCGCAACTACTGCGGCCACGGCATCGGGGAGATCTTCCACACCGATCTCCAGATCCCCCACTTCGACGACCCTTCGGCGACCACCCTCCTCGAGGAGGGGATGATCTTCACCATCGAGCCCATGCTCACCGAGGGCAGCTGGGGCGTGAAGCACTGGAACGACGGCTGGACCGCCGTCACCGCCGACGGCCTTCGCTCCGCCCAGATGGAGCACACCGTCCTGGTCACCCGCGCCGGGACGGAGATCCTCACTCTCCCCTGACCGACCGGTCGGCATCCTTCCTGGACGCGGGCGCGGAGGCCACCCCACGACACTCCGCGGCCTGCAGGCCTCGCCACCGCGGGGGTCCATCGACAGCTTGCGAGCGCCCGCTTGCCGGAGGGTTGCGGGGCCGGGGTGGCCTCCGTCACGGACCACCGGTATATGGGCCCGCCGAGATTGGGTCGCCCGGGGCGTCCCGAGGAGAGCCGATGCCATTCGACATCCAGGTGACGCGCACCCGCGAGCCGAAGCCCCGGCCCCCCGCCGGAGACCTCGGCTTCGGGCGGTTCTACAGCGACCATCTCTTCCTCGCCGACCACGAGGGCCGCGGCTGGAGGAACCCCCGCATCGTCCCCCACGGCCCGATCCCGCTCGACCCCGCCGCCAGCGCGCTGCAGTACGCGCAGGCGATGTTCGAGGGGATGAAGGCTCTCCCCGGCGAGCGCAGCCCCCTGCTCTTCCGGCCCCAGATGCACATTCGCCGCTTCAACGCCTCGGCGCGCCGGCTGTGCATGCCCGAGGTGCCGGAGGAGGACCTCCTCCACGCCCTCCGCGCGCTGGTGCGTGAGGACGCCTCCTGGGTTCCCACCGAGCCCGGCGCGTCGCTGTACGTGCGCCCGACGATGATCGGCACCGAGGCGTACCTGGGTGTTCGCCCCTCGCAGAAGTACCTCCTCTACGTGCTGACCTCGCCGGTGGGGAATTACTTCGGGCCCCGCCCCACCCCGCTGCGGCTGTGGGTCGAGACCGAGCACGTGCGCGCCGCCCGGGGAGGCATCGGCGCGGCCAAGGCCGGTGCCAATTACGTCGCCGGCATGGCGGCCGCCGAGCGGGCCAAGAAGGCCGGCTTCCACCAGGTCATCTGGCTCGACCAGAACCACCGGAACGTCGAGGAGGCGGGGACGATGAACGTCTTCTTCCGCATCGGCGACACGGTGGTCACGCCGCCGCTCGAGGACTCGCTCCTCGCCGGTGTGACCCGTGACTCGGCGCTCCAGCTCCTCCGGGAGTGGAAGGTGAAGGTCCAGGAACGTCCGGTGAGCATCGCCGAGGTCGCGGAAGCCTCTGCCCGCGGCGAGCTCAAGGAAGCGTTCGGTACCGGCACCGCCGCCACCATCTCCGCCATCGGCGAGCTTCAGTGGGGCGAGAAGAAGATCCGGCTCGGAGACGCGCGCGGCGAGATCGCCGACCGCCTCTACCGCACCATGCTGGAGCTCTTCGGCTCGCGGCGCCCGGACCGGCGCGGGTGGCTGGTCCCGGTCGACGAGTCGTAGAGCTCCATCCGCTGCAGCGGCGGAGCGTACAGGTGCAGGCTCACCGCCCGGACCCGTCCAGCGTGCTCCACGTGATGGATGGTGTGCGGCTGCTCGTGGAAGACGGCTCCCCGGCCGTGCTTCCGGCGCTCGCCCTTCGTGACCTGTCCTCCTGGGGCGAGCCGGTATTCGATCTCGACCAGGCTTCCCTCGAGCACGCAGGTCACCCCGAAGCTCTCCCCGTGACCGTGCCGCGCCGTGCGCTGCCCCGGGAGCCAGCCGACGAGGAGCGCCTCCCACTCCGGCGAGCGGTGGAGGATGGTCCGGGTGTACCCCTGGTCGCTGAAGGAGGCCTTCGCGGCGAGCTCCTCGAGCTCCAGCGCGTCGGGCCAGGCCGCGGCGAACGCAGCGAGCTCCTCCGGCCTCATCCGGGAAGGTGGCAAGCTCCCGAGGAGCCTCTGCAGTTCGAGGAGCGACATGACGGTGGGCCACCGTGGGGTGTCCGGACCACCGATGGAAGCACGCATCCGCTAGGGTCGTCCACCTGATGACGGACGGAGTGGTCATTCTCGGTGGTGGCGCGAGCGGCACGCTCACCGCGGTGGCGCTGGCCGCGCTGCCGGATGTCGGGCCGCTCACGCTCGTGGACCGGGGCGGCGCCTTCGCCCGGGGCGTCGCCTACTCGACGGAGGAGCCGCGCCACCTCCTGAACGTCCCCGCCGGTCGGATGAGCGCGATTCCCGACCAGCCGTGGCACTTGCTGGAGTGGCTCGCCGCCCGGGGCGAGACGCCGGACCCCGAGGCCTTCCTTCAGCGGCGGCTCTACGGCGCGTACCTCGGCGAGCTGCTCGGCGCCACCGGCTCCCGGGTGAAGCGCGTCGCCGACCGCGCCGTCGCCCTCGCGCCCGATGGGCCGGGGCTGCGCGTGGACCTCGCCGAAGGTCCCGCGCTCCGTGCCCGGGCCGCCGTTCTCGCTCTGGGCAACTTCCCGCCCGAGCTTCCTCCCGGCTGGACCGCGCTGCCGCCTCGGCTGGCCTGGCGCACTCCCTGGGCGTCGCCCGAGGACTGGCCTGCGCGCGAGGCCGAGGTGCTCCTGCTCGGCTCCGGGCTCACCGCGGTGGACGTCGTGCTCTTGCTCGGCGCACGCGGACACCGCGGCCGCATCCATCTCCTCTCGCGGCGCGGCCTGCTCCCCGCCACCCACCCTCCGCGGATGCTCCCGGCGGTGCCGGTCGGTCCACGGCCGACGCGGCTCCGGGGGCTCCTTCGCACGTTCCGCGAGGTCGCGGAGAGAGAGGACTTCCGGGCGGTGCTGGACACGTTCCGGCCCGAGATCGGCGCGCTCTGGCGCGGGCTCAGCCATCCCGAGCAGCGGCGCTTCCTCCGGCACCTCCGCCCCTGGTTCGACGTGGTTCGCCACCGGCTGCCTCCGGAGGTGGGCGCGTTCATCGGCTCGCTCGAGGCCGAGGGCCGGCTGGTTCGCCACGCCGGGAGGGTCGTGTCCATCGCCGAGGAGGACGGACGCGTGGCGCTTCGTTACCGGCCGAGGGGAGCGCGGACGCTCGCGGTCCTCGCGGTGGACGTGGCGGTCCCCACCACCGGGCCGGCGATGGACGTGCGCGCGCTGGACGATCCTCTCGTCCGCTCACTCCTCGAGTCGGGGCAGGCTCGCCCCGGGCCACACGGTCTCGGGTTCGCCACCGCGGCTGACGGCGCGGTGCTCGGTCCTCTGCGGGACCGACTCTGGACGCTGGGTGGGCTGAGGCGGGGAGACCTCTGGGAATCGACGGCCATCCCGGAGATCCGCGTGCAGGCCCGCGAGGTGGCAGAGGCGCTCGCCGGCCGGCTCAGGACGGCAGGTGCTGGATGAGGCCCCAGACCAGGGCAGTGCTGAGCGCGTCGAAGGCCAGCGCCACCAGCAGCGCCACGAGCGTGAAGTCCAGCACCGGAGAGCGATTGTCCGACATCACGACACCTCGATGCGTCGGCACCCGGGTAGTGCAAGCCCGGGTCCATTCGACGACCTCGAGCAATTCCGGCCAGGTGCCCGCGCGCGTCATCACACCCTGATCACGTTCTTGCATCCGTTGCATTGCAGGGCCTGACAGGGCGCCCACGGTCGGATCCAACCCAGGACCCGGGGGGAGGTTGCGCGAGCGGGCGGGCACGTGACGCGGTCGCGCGACAGGAAATCCGGTGGCGCGAAGCCGGCGCCTGGGGCATGCCACGGACCCGCCCGTGCCTGCGCTCCCCCGACGCCTCGTTCCCATCTTCGCGATCGCGGCGGGCGCGGCGGCCGCGAACCTCTATTACACGCAGCCGCTGCTCCTGGATCTCCAGGCGGACTTCCATGCCGGTCCCGGAGAGGCGGGCTGGGTGCCCACGCTCGCGCAGGTGGGCTACGCGCTGGGGATGCTGCTGGTGGTGCCGCTCGGCGACGTGCTCGCGCGCCGACCGCTGATCCTCCGGCTCGTCGCGCTCACCGCCCTCCTCCTCGCCGCCGCTCCCTTTTCCCCGTCGCTCGCGGTGCTTGCCGGGTTCCACCTGTTCATCGGCGTGTGCACCTGCGTGCCGCAGCTGCTCGTTCCCCTCGCCGCAGACCTCGCCGCTCCCGAGGAGCGCGGGCGGGTGGTAGGCACGGTGATGAGTGGCCTGCTGGTGGGCATCCTCCTCTCGCGAACTTTCTCCGGAGTCGTGGGAGAGAGCGCCGGCTGGCATGTCGTGTTCTGGGCCGGAGCGGCGATGACCGCAGTCATCTGGCTGCTCCTCCGGGTGAGCTTGCCGGTCGAGCCGCCGCGGACGAGCGTTCCGTACGGCCAGCTCCTTCGCTCATGCCTCGACCTCGTCCGCCAGTACCCCGACCTCCGGTTGCACTCCGCGCTCGGTGGGCTCGCCTTCGCCGCGTTCACCGTGTTCTGGGTGACGCTGGTGTTTCACCTCGCCACTCTTCCGGGGGATTACGGCGCACGGACCGCGGGTCTCTACGGCGTGATCGGCGTCGTCGGGGCCGTCACCGCCCCGATGGTGGGGCGGGTCGCCGATGCGCACGGCGGGCGGGTGATCAACGCGGTGGGCTGCGCGTGCATCCTCCTGAGCTTCGGTCTCCTCTGGATCGGGGGAAGCTCGCTGGTCCTGATCGGCCTCGCGGTGGTGGTGCTCGACTTCGGCACCCAGGCCAGCCACATCAACAACCAGACGCGGATCTTCGCGCTCGATCCCGCGGCGCGGAGCCGGCTGAACACCGTGTACATGGTCACCTACTTCACGGGCGGCGCGCTCGGCTCGCTCGCCGGCACGTGGGCCTGGGTACACGGCGGCTGGGCGGGGGTTTGCGCCACGGGCGCGGGACTTTCGGCACTTGCGTTGCTGCTCCTCGCCGCCCGCCGCCTGACTGAACGGGCGACCACGCCGCGCCACACATCCGTCACCTGAGTGTCACACGTGGTGTCGGAGTGCATGGCCAATCTGCGCGCACGTTCGCCGGAGGTGTGCATGGCCCGTCATCCCCGACTCGCCGTTCCCGTCGGCCCTGAGGACCACGTGCTCGGGAACCCCGAGGCCCAGCTGACGCTGGTCATGTACGGCGACTACACCTGTCCGTACACGCGCCGGGCATCGGCGTTCGTGGACGTGGCGCGGCGGAAGCTGGGGCGGAGAATGCGCTACGCCTTCCGGCACTTCCCGCGGGAGGAGCTGCATCCCGAGGCCGCCCTGCTGGCCGAGGCGGCGCATGCGGCAGCTGCGCAGCGGAAGTTCTGGGAGATGCACGAGGCGCTGCTCCGGACGGACGAGCCGGTGGATCCCGCGGAGATCGCCGCGCACCTGGGGATGGACCTGGACGGCTTTGCGACCGAGCTCCAGGCACGCATCCATCGCGCGCACGTGGCACGGGAGGTCGACGGGGGCGTCCGCAGCGGCGTGACCGGGACGCCCACGCTGTTCATCAACGGCAAGCGCCACGTGGGCACCTGGGAGGGCGGCTCGCTCCTCCGGGCGCTGGGCGGAGCTCCGGCGATGGCCCGCTCGGCACACCTTTAAGTTCGCTCGCTCACGACGTGCTGGCCGGTGATCGGCCGCGGACCGGGGGTCGCTCCGGGGCGTCCATCGGTGTATGCGCAGCAGTCCATGCCACGGGGCGCGTCCCGGGCTGCGCATGAGCGAGGGATGACAGATGGGGCGACTGGACGGGAAGGTGGCGCTCGTGACCGGCGGCGGCTCGGGTCTGGGGCGAGCCATCGCGCTGCGCTACGTGGCCGAGGGCGCCCGGGTGCTGGTGACCGACGTCAATCTCGCAGGCTGCGAGGAGACGCTCGCGGCGATGCACGAGCTCCATCGTTCCCGCGCCGTCGCTCGCCGGGTGGACGTCAGCCGCGAGCCGGAGGTGGAGGCCGCCGTCGCCGATGTGGTCCAGCGCTGGGGCGGCCTCGACGTGATGGTGGCCAACGCGGGCATCGGTGCTCCGGGGTTCCTCGCCGACCTGCCGCTGGAGGACTGGCAGCGGGTGCTGGACGTGAACCTCACCGGGGCTTTCCTCTGCGCGCGGCACGCGGTCCGGGCGATGCGGGAGGGAGATCGCGGCGGAAGCATCCTGGTGATGTCCAGCGTGGCCGGGCTACACGGCACGGCGATGCTCGGCGCGTACGGGCCGACCAAGGCTGCGGTGCTGCAGCTGGTGCAGACGCTCGCGCTCGAGGGGGCGCCCAGCCGGATCCGGGCCAACGCGCTCTGCCCGGCGTGGACCGAGTCGCCGATGGTCGACGCCTTCGTCGAGGGGATGGGCCTGACCCGCGAGCAGGGGGAGAAGATGCTGACCCGGGACATCCCGCTCCGGCGCCTGGGCAAGCCGGACGACGTGGCCTGGGCGGCGGTGTACCTGGCCTCCGACGAGTCGGCGTTCGTGACCGGGGTGGCCCTGCCCATCGACGGAGGGCACATGGCAGGCCGCCTCCCGTAGTAAGCAGGAGGTTCATGCTGAGGCTCGCCCTTCCCCTCGCCCTGTCGTGCCTGTTCGCCTGCGCCCATGGAAAGGGCCTCTCCCGTGAGGAGGGCCAGACGCGGTTCTCGAAGCTGGTCACCGACTACTTCGCCGAGGCCTTCGCCTTCGAGCCCACCACAGGCACGGTGAACGGCTTCCACCAGTACGACCCGAAGCTCGAGGACTTCAGCGCGGCGCGGGTCGCCACTCACGTCCAGAAGCTCCAGGAGATGCTGGACCGGGCGGTGGCGCTGTGGACCGAGCGGGTCGCGCTTCCCTACGACGACCTCATCGACCTCGAGGCGCTCGAGTCCCGGATCCGGGCCGACCTGCTGGAGTGGGAGAAGATGGGGTTCCGCCTGCAGAACCCGATGACCTACTCCCGCATCCCGGGCGAGGGCATCGATTCGCTGCTCAAGCGCGACTTCGCTCCGGCAGCGGACAGGGTGAAGTCGATCACCGCGCGGCTCCGGGCGGTCCCGGCGGTGTACGCCGCGGGGAAGGCGAACGTGAAGACGCCGCCGAAGGAGTGGACCGATCTCGCGGTCCGGATGGCGAACGGCACGCTCGGCTTCCTCCAGGAGTCGGTCGCCACCTGGGGAAAGCAGGCCGCGGGCGCGGACATCCTTCTGCTCGCCGATTTCAACCGGGCCACCACCACCGCCTATGCCGCGACGCAGGACTGGATTCACTTCCTGGAGAAGCAGGTCAAGCCGCGGAGCACCGGAAGCTGGGCCATCGGCCCGGCCTTCTTCGCGGAGAAGCTCCAGACCGAGGACATGATCTCCGAGCCGCTGGACGCGCTGCTGGCCAAGGGCGAGGCCCAGCTCAAGGCGGACCGCGAGGCGGCGGTCCAGACCGCGGCGCTCATCGACCGGCGGAAGACCGTGGCCCAGGTGATGGAGTCGATGCAGTCGGACCACCCGACGGCGAAGGACCTGATCCCAGCCGTGGGCCGCTCGCTCGAGGGGGTGCGGCAGTTCGTGGTCTCGAAGAACCTGGTCTCGTTTCCCTCCGAGGTCCGGCCAATCGTCCAGCCCACGCCGCCCTACGCGCGCAACGGCTCGTTCGCCTCGCTCGATGCGCCGGGCCCGTACGAGGCCAAGGCGACCGAGTCCTACTATTCCGTCACGCCCGCCGAGGACGGCTGGAGCCCGGCGCAGGTGGAAGAGCATCTGCGCGCGTTCAGCACGCCGGTGCTGGCG
>JBKPMY010000102.1:0-4463 GCA_046732375.1 Myxococcota bacterium | reverse complement strand
CCCTCCCGCTCCAGCGCGAGCCGCGCACCCGCGTCGGTGCGCTCGACGGTCTGGGCGACGATGGTGCGCCACAGTGCCGCGGGGCCGGTGGCGCGCACGTGCCTCAGTCTCTCGCTGCCGGGTCGTCCCCGGGAGGTGGCGGGTCTAGGGCCGCTCGCCGGGCACGCTCGGCGTCCAGGAAGCGCGACACGGCGGCCCGGTCCGCCTGCGGCATCCGGAAGCCCTCGAAGCGCTCCACCATGTGGTCCATCTGGAGATCCGTGACGCGCGCCGACCAGTCCCTTTCATGGAGATCGAAGATCCGCAGCGCCTCGGGCCGCGCGGTGGGGCGCGTGCCGTCGTGACATCTCCCGCAGCTGGTGCTCAGGGCCTTCCGGGCGGACTCGCGGAGCCGGGAGAGCTCGCTCGAGGCGTCACCCGGGGCCCTGGCGGCGGCCCCGAGCGCGACGAGGACCACCACCAGTGCCCCGGCACGACGCATGATGACGGGAGGCTACTTCCCCCCGGTTGCTCGTCGCCAACGCGGGTGTCCGTGGAGTAAGCCCGGGCCCGTGACCGAGCCCCCCGACGCGCGGGAACCGCGGCGAAGACGCCGGCGCCGCCGTTCGGGTGCCGAGCGCCGCCCGCCCGGGGTGCTGCTGAAGGAGTTCTGGAACGTCCCCAATCTCCTGACCTTCGGCCGGATCCTCATCATTCCGCTGTTCATCTACCTGGCGTACCAGGCGAGCCCGCTGGCCTCGCTGCTGGCCGGGGCGCTGTTCGCCGTGGCGGCGATCACCGACGTGGTGGACGGCTGGCTCGCCCGGCGGATGGGGCTGGTCACCGTCATCGGCAAGTTCCTCGACCCGCTCGCCGACAAGCTGATCGTCCTTGCGGCGATGGTCATGCTGGTCCGGCTCGGGCGCTTCCCGGCGTGGGTGGCCATTCTCTTGTTGTCGCGCGAGCTGGTGGTCACCGGTCTTCGGCAGATCGCCGCCAGCGAGGGGATGGTCATCGCCGCAGGGCAGGAGGGGAAGTGGAAGACCGCCCTCCAGCTCGTGGGGATCACCGCCCTGCTGGTGCACTACCGGCACGAGCTGGATCTGTGGGTCTGGCGCGGGCCGGTGAGCTTCAACGCCGTGGGGCAGGCGCTGACCTATTTGAGCGTGGTGTTCAGCCTCTGGAGCGCGGGCGTCTACTTCCGCGGCTTCCTGCAGATGCTCGCCCGGCGAGGCTCGGACGGCGGCTCGGAGGAGACGTGAACGGCGAGCGGTCTACCGGGTGGTGAAGCGGGTGCTGGTCAGGGTCTGGAAGCCAACGCCCTCGCGCGGGAAGACCCCCGTCTCGGTGAGGGCGTCCAGGCTCGCGTAGGGACCGAGGCCGAAGAGCAGGAAGTCGTAGGGGCGTCCGGAAGGCAGCCCGAGGCCACGCGCGCTCAGGTCGGGGATGCGGACGTGGGTCCCTCCGCTGGCGATGAGGTACGTCGGATCGTTCGCGGCGCCGCTGAGCAGGGCGACGTGGATGCCTCCGGCGACGGGGCTCCACGTCAGCTCGGTGCTGGTGTCCACTCCGGTCGCGCCGTCGGCGGGGACGGTGGCGACCGCGGGTGCAGGCAGGTCGAGCACGGCGCCGGTCGTGCCCGGATTCACGCCGGTGATCTGAGCCGAGGTGATGGACGTGCCGTCGGCCGTGGCGGCACTGACGCTGATGCTGGCCTTCGCGCCGATCCCCGACGGGAGCGGGATCGTGAGGGACCCCGCGTCCAGCCCGTCGCGGCTCACCGGGAAGTACGCCAGGTCGTCGAAGGTGACGAACACGTCGCGTTCCGCGATCTCGTGGCCAACGGGCGCGGAGATGTTCGTCGAGACCGGGTCTTCCAGCACCGCGGTGAGCAGGAGGTCCGCGTTGGTCACCGAGCCGCCGGCGGAGAGGGAGACCCCGGTCTTCATGCCGTGCGAGCGATAGCCGGTGACGGTCCCGTTTCCGTCCACCGTCCACTGCAGTCCGTGCACCGCGCCGGTGATGGTCGTGGCGCCGGACCAGCCGACGGCGAAGGAGTAGGGGGTGGCGTCCACGTAAGCGCCCGTCGAGATCTCCGGCGCGCCGTAGCTCACGGCGCTCACCTCATTCGAGGGCGTGGGGAACGCATCGCCTCCGACGATGTTCCCGCCCAGCGTGGCGCTCCGGGTGGACTGGGTATCCGACCCCAGGTCGAGCAGCTTCGGATCGGTCCGGGTGAGCTGGCTGTACACGGTCGCCACCTTCGCCGGTGCCGGCTCGAGGATGATCGCGTCGTAGGGCGTGGTGACCCCGGAGATGCTGAACTCTCCGTTCGCGCCGGTGGTGGCGGAGCCGCTGCCGATGAGCACGGTGCGGCTGGCCAGAGGCTGGCCGAAGCCGTCGAGGACGACGCCGGTGACGGTCGTCCCGTCGGAGCCTCCGCAGCCGAGGAGGAGGGCGAGGCCAGTCGCGGCGAGGGACGGAGCGAGACGAACGAGCATGGATGGGTTCCCCCCGAGAGAGGCCATCGGTCGCATCTACCATGCCTGGTGTGCGCTCCCGCATCCGAGGGCGGCCTTGACCCCCGGGGGGGCGGTTGGTAACAGGCCAGCTGTCGTCCTCGCGGGAATAGCTCAGTGGTAGAGCATCGCCTTGCCAAGGCGAGGGTCGAGGGTTCAAATCCCTTTTCCCGCTCACGCATTGCCTTCATCCAAGCCCGCGCGGTCAGCGGGCTTTCTCGTTGGGTGATGACCCGATGGCCACCGCACCCTCCGAGCTGACCTCACCCCCGGGCCCTTCACCCGTCGAGGACGCCGAGCAGCGCTGGCTGCGCACGGTGTACCGGCCCGGCGTCCCGCAGCTCACGGTCCGCGCGGTGGTGGTGGGGATGCTGATCGGGGCGCTGATGTGCCTGTCGAACCTCTACGTGGTCCTCAAGGCCGGCTGGAGCTTCGGGGTCACCATCACCGCCTGCGTCGTGGCCTTCGCCCTGTTCCGGGTGGGGAAGGCGCTCGGGCTGGTCCGCCGAGAGTTCGGGATCCTGGAGAACAACGCGATGGGCTCGGTGGCGTCCTCGGCCGGGTTCATGACCGGCGGGGGGAACCTCCCCGCGATGGGTGCGCTGCTCCTGCTGACCGGCCTGCGCCCGGAGCCGGTGGCGATGATGGCCTGGCTGGCGGTGATCGCCATGCTCGGGGTCTTCACCGCCGTGCCGATCAAGCGGCAGCTGATCAACCTCGAGGAGCTGCCGTTCCCAACCGGGACCGCCACCGCCGAGACGCTGCACGCCCTCCACGGCGAGGGCGGCGAGGCCGTGCGCCGTGCGCGGAAGCTCGGCTGGGCCGCGGCCTTCGGGGCCGCGCTCGCGTTCCTCCGGGACCTCCGCTGGTTGCCGGTCCATGTGCCCGCCTCCACCGGGCTCCCCTTCACCTTGCGCGGGCTCCCGGCGTCCCAGTGGACGGTCAGCTTCGACTGGAGCGTGCTCCTCATCGGGGGCGGGGCGCTGCTCGGGTTCCGCACGGGCTGGTCGATGCTCCTGGGCGGCCTCCTCAACTTCTGCGTGCTCGCTCCGTGGATGCACGATCGGGGGGTGTTCGAGGCGGTCAACTTCCGTTCGCTCCTCGGCTGGTCGCTGTGGCCAGGTGCCGCGCTGATGATTGCCTCGGGGCTGCTCGCCTTCGGGTTCCAGTGGCGGACGGTGGTCCGCGCGCTCTCCGGCCTGGTGGGTGTGTTCCGGCGGGGCGCGCGCGGCGGCCCGTCCGCGGATCCGATGGCGGCGGTCGAGGCTCCGCTCACCTGGTTCGGGATGGCGTACCTGGTGCTCGGGCCGATCATCGTCGCCCTGATGGTGACGCTGTTCGGGTTCCCGGTCTGGGCTGCGCTCCTGGCGCTGCCGCTCGCGGTGCTGCTCGGGGTGGTCGCCTCCCGGGTCACGGGCGAGACCGACGTGACCCCCAGCAAGGCGCTCGGCCCCGTGACCCAGCTGGTCTACGGCGGTGCGCTCCCGGGCCAGCTCGTCCCGAACATCACCGGGGCGAACGTCACCGCGGGCGTGGGGCTCCACGCGGCGGACCTCCTCACCGACCTGAAGTCGGGCTGGCTCCTCGGAGCCAAGCCCCGCCAGCAGCTGGTGGGTCAGCTCTTCGGCGCGGTGGCCGGGGCGGTGGCCGTCGTCCCCGCCTTCAACCTGCTCGTCCCCAGCGCCGACGTGCTCGGGTCGCAGCAGTTTCCCGCTCCGGGGGTGCAGGTCTGGGCGAGCGTCTCCCGGCTGCTCTCCGAGGGCGCATCGCAGCTCCACCCGGCCGCGCGGCAGTGGATCCTCATCGGGCTGGTCGTCGGAGCGGTGCTGGTCATGCTCGAGCGGTTTGCCCCTCGGGGGCTGCGACCGTTCGTGCCCTCACCGACGGCGGTGGGAGTCTCCTTCATGATTCCCTTCTCCAACTCGCTGGCCTTCTTCATCGGCGCATTCGTCGCCGAGCTGGACC
>JBKPMY010000101.1:0-15006 GCA_046732375.1 Myxococcota bacterium | reverse complement strand
CCCCCCCCCCCCCCCCCCCCCCCCCCCCCCCCCCCCCCCCACTAAAATGCCCCGGCCCCCCCCGAGATCTACACACCAAGTTACTCGTCGGCAGCGTCAGATGTGTATAAGAGACAGGGGGACGGTGTGGTTGCCGGAGGTGGAGAGAACCGTTCACGCAGGAGAGCTCATCGGCGAGATGGGGGTGTTCTCGCCGTTCAAGGAACGAACGGGCTCGGCCGTCTGCACGACGGATTCGACGTTCCTCGTCCTCGGCGAGCGTACGGCGATCGAGCTGTACTATTCGAATCCCGATTTTGGGTTGTGCATGGTGCGCACGATCATCCGGCGCTTCCTGGACCAGCAGATCCAGGGTGGTTCGCGAAACGCGCCGAAGCTCGATCCGGCGATGAGCGCCATGGAGGAATCGCCTCCGCGGGGCGCCGATCTGGGTCTCACCCAGTCGCACGCACAACCGCGGTCGAGTTGAGGCGCGGGACCGGCGGAAGAAGTGCTCGTGTTTCGAGCAGGTGACCTGCGCTGCCCCCTCCCCTCGAAGCGGCAAATTTGTTCTTCGATGGACTTCGCCGTCGGAGCGAGCTTGCACGGGCACGGGAATTCCCGCCTGAAGCCGGATCCGTTCCTGGCGGAGCCGCGCGCGGCCTTCGAATCCGTTCGCTCGTTCGTGACTTCCCGATGGTGCGGAACACCAACGAAGGAGGGACGAACATGTCCGGAGTCGACATGAAGCTCGAGCTCGTGGTCATCCCCGTCTCGGACGTCGATCGCGCGAAGGACTTTTACGCGAAGCTCGGTTGGCGGCTCGACGCCGACTTCGCCGCCGGGGACGACTGGCACGCGGTTCAGGTCACCCCTCCTGGCTCCGGCTGCTCGGTCATCTTCGGCAAGAACGTGACCGCGGCAGCACCCGGGTCGGCACAGGGCCTGTACCTGATCGTGTCCGACATCGAGGCTGCCCGCAAAGAGCTGCTCGATCGCGGCGTGGCGGTCAGCGAGGTGTTCCACGCCCGCGGCAACCCGTCCGCAGGCCCGGACGAGCCATATCTGTTCGGACGGATCCGGGTCACCGGTCCCGATCCGGAGCATCGCACCTACCGCTCCTTCGCCTCTTTTCGAGATCCGGACGGCAATGGCTGGTTGTTGCAGGAGGTCACGGCACGGCTGCCCGGTCGCGTCGATCCCACAACGACGACCTTTGCGTCGGCGAATGATCTGGCGAACGCGATGCGGCGGGCATCGGTTGCCCACGGAGAGCACGAGAAGCGGACAGGCGCGGCAGACCCGAACTGGCCCGACTGGTATGCCGCGTACATGGTCGCGGAGCAGGCCGGGACGGACTTGCCCCGATGACCCGCTGAGGGAGTGATCGGGCGAGTCCGGGCTGCGGAAGCCGTGAACCCGCGCCACGCCCTGGCGCTCCGGCTGCCTTCGTGCACCGGGAGCGTTTGGTTCCTCAGGCGTTCACCCGAGGCGATCGGGGGCTCGCACTCCATGTGACGCTGCTGGAGGCAACTCCGGGCCGCAACGAACCCAGCCGGCGGAATGCCGGGATGGAAGAGTTGCGCCTGATCTGAACTGTGCGCGATCGCACGATGCCGCGCGACGCGATTGTGCCCCGCCGGAGGAAGGCGTACCGGCCGGCCGCGGGCAGGCGGCCCGCCAGGCCCCGCAGCGCTGGAGAAAGGTCTCAGGCGATGGCTCAAGGCACACAGCAGACCGGCAGCGACAGGACGGAGATTCGCCCCTTTTCTGTTCCCATCTTTTCAGAAGAGGAGATCACCGAGCTTCGCAGGCGCATCAAGGCGACGAGGTGGCCGGAGCGCGAAACGGTCACTGATTCGTCGCAAGGCTCGCAGCTGGCAACGACCCAGAAGCTCGCACACTACTGGGCGACGGAGTACGACTGGCGCAGATGCGAAGCTCAGCTGAAGGCCGTGCCCCACTTCATCACCGAGATCGATGGGCTGGACATTCACTTCATTCACGTTCGATCGAAGCATGAGAACGCGCTGCCGCTCATCGTTACTCACGGATGGCCGGGCTCGATCGTCGAGCAGCTGAAGATCATCGACCCACTGACCAATCCCACGGCGCATGGAGCGAGCGCATCCGACGCATTCGACGTGGTGATTCCGTCGATACCGGGCTACGGGTTTTCCGCCAAGCCGACCGCGCCCGGCTGGGATGCGTTCCGGATCGCGCGTGCCTGGAACGTGCTGATGAAGCGCCTCGGATACACGCGATTCGTGGCCCAAGGGGGTGACTGGGGCGCGGTCGTCACCGATCTGATGGCTGCAGAGGCACCACCGGAATTGATCGGCATTCACACCAACATGGCGGGTGTGGTTCCGCCCGAGGTCGAGAACGCCGCCCTCCTGGCCGGACAGCCACCACCATCCGGTCTCTCGGCCGAAGAACGACGCGCCTGGGAGCAGCTCGTCTCGTTCGGCAAGCACCTGGCCTACGCCGTCCTGATGGGGACGCGGCCGCAAACGTTGACCGGGCTTGCGGATTCACCCGTCGGTTTTGCGGCTTTCATGATCGACCACGACGACCCCAGTTACCAGCTCATTGCCCGCGTCTTCGATGGCCGCTCGGAAGGACTTACCCGTGACGACGTCCTCGACAACATCACGCTCTTCTGGCTGACCAACACGGCGATCTCGGCTGCCCGGCTCTACTGGAGTGGCCCGGGCGGTGCGGGAGCCGAGAAAGCGTTCTCCTTCTTCGGTCCAAAGAACGTCTCCATCCCGGTTGCGGTCAGTGCCTTCCCCGACGAGCTCTACCAGGCCCCACGGAGCTGGGCAGAGCGCGCGTACCCGAAGCTCGTCTATTACAACCGGCCAGATAAGGGCGGGCACTTCGCCGCCTGGGAACAGCCGCAGCTCCTGTCAAAGGACATTCGCGAGGGCTTCAGAACGCTCCGCAATCAAGTGCGATAGAGCGCGCGCATTCGAGGCCGCCGGAGCCGCCGAGGAGCTCTCGGTCGGCTCCGGCGTTTGGTTCAGGGCGTCCAGACCTGCGGCTTGAACGGGTCTTCGACGACGGGGTTCGTGATGTTGCCGGCCGCGGCCTCCTTGAAGCGCCCCGCCCCCTTCTCGACCTCGGGCCGTTCGAGCCGCGGCTCGTTTACCGTGGACGCCCGGCCGGGAACTGCTCCAGGAACAGCCCGAGGCAGTTGTTCCAGCCCCGCTCGTGCAGGCGGCCCCTCTCGTCGTCGGGGAGATTCGCGTGGTTCAGCGTCAGGAGGGTGTCGTCGCCCTTCCTCTCGAAGGTGACGGTCACCACCGATTCGAGCCCGGCCGTGAACGGCGACATCCACGCGTACTGGACGCGCTCGTCGCGCTCGATGGCCAGGAAGCGGCCGTAGTGGGCCCACGGCTCGCTGGCGACCAGCCGGAGCGCAGCATCGTGCCCTTCGCGCCGGCCATCCGAGACGTGCAGGAAGAAGAACAGCCCGTCGATGCGCCCGTCGAAGATCAGCTTCTTGGCGTCGGTCCATGGGTTGCCGGGGTGCTTGGGGTCCATCCACGCGGCGAAGACCGCCGCGGGGGGCGCCGGGATCGTGCGGGTCAGCGTCAGCTCCATCGTCTTCATGCTCGTCGTCATGACTTCTTCTTCCCTTTCTCGTTTTCGAAGTACCGCTCCAGGCGATCCAGGCGCTGGGACCAGAACCGCTCGTACTCGTGCACCCACTGCAAGACCATGCGCAGCGGCTCGCCGCGGAACCGGATGAGGTGGTCGCGGCCCTGAACCTCGCGGTCGACGAGCCCTGCCCCTTCCAGCACCTTGAGGTGCTTCGACACCGCGTTGAGCGACATGTCGAACGGCGCGGCGATCTCCGTCACTCGCGCCGGCCCATCGGCGAGGCGATGCAGGATCGCCCGTCGCGAGGGATGCGAGATCGCGCCCAGGACCGTGCTCAGGTCGTCCATGGAGGACATTCAACCCGTTGGTTGAATGATTGTCCAGGCCTCTTCTCGAGCCGCGAAGTCACAGTCGCGCCCAATGGGAGTGAACCGTCTCGGGGCGCTGATGCAGGTGCGTGGCGGCTGAGCCGGCCGAGGTCCATAGTCGCGCCGCGCCGGCGCAGTCGATCGTCGGGTCCCTGCCTCGCCTGTCCCCGAGCCAGTCTGGAGGACCCATGTCGACCCGGAACCCCGCCCCTTTGAGCATGCCTTTCGGACGCTTCATCGCTCTCCTCGCTTCGACGAACGGGCTGACTGAGCCTCGCTCAGGAACGTGAGGGACGGGCGTAGTCGGGAATCCGGAACCTCTTCCGGTAGGCGCCCGGCGCGACACCGGTGGTCCGCTTGAACAGGCGCCGGAAGAAGGCGGCGTCCTCGTAGCCGACCTTCCAGCTGATCTCGTCCACCGAGGCGTCGGTGCGTTCGAGCCGCCGCTTGGCGTCCTCGATGCGCAGCCGCTGCACGTAGCCGATGGGGGTCAGCCCGGTGGCGCTGGCGAAGCGCCGCTTGAAGGTGCGCTCGGCAAGATGGGAGCGCCGGATCATCTGCTCCACCGGGTTGGGGACCGAGAAGTGCTCGCTCACCCAGTGCTGCGCGTTCTGGATGGCGGCGTCCCCGTGGTCGGTCCTTCCCTCGAAGGCGATGTAGGGCCTGAGCCCGTCGTTGTGCCACTGCAGCGCGAACGCCCGGGCCACGTCCTGCGCCGTGGTCGAGCCGGCGAAGCGCGCGATGAGGTGCAGCACCATGTCGTGCCAGGACGCCGAGGCGCCCGAGCTGACCAGCTCCTCCCGCATCCCGGAGATGATCAGCGGCCGCTCCGGATGAATCGGAACCGCGGGGAATGTGTCCGCGAACGTCCGCGCGTAGTGGTAGTGCACGGTCGCGTCTTTCCCGTCGAATGCTCCGGTCTCCGCCAGGAGGAAAAGCCCCGAGCACGCCGAGCACAGGAGCGCGCCCTCGTCGTACATCCGCACGAGCCACTCGACCAGGCGCGGGTAGCGGCCCCTGCTCCAGCCAGGCGGGCCCAGGACCAGCGAGGGGACGATCACCACGTCGCTCCTCTCGACGTTCTTGATCACCCGCTGCACGTTGACCGGAACGCCGCTGGCCAGACCCACCGGGCCCGACGCTTCCCCGACGATCTCCACCTCGAACGGGGCCGGCCCCGCGGGCGCCAGACCCATCCGGGGAACGGCGCTCATCACGTCGAAGATGCCGAACAGCGTCGAGACCGCCGCATCGGGCAAGGCCACGATGCTCACGTGACGCGGACGCGCTCCGGTGCGGGTCGGCTGGCCGGCCATCGGGTCACCACAGTGGCACGAACGGACCGATCTTGGGCGATTTCGGCTCTGCCGCCAACCCACCCCGGGCGTGACCATGCGGGCATCTCTCGGACGGCCTCATGGCCGAAGGAAGGGCACGAAGCACCATGGATACACGTTCGACCATTCAGTCGAAGCTCCCGTCCTCCCGCCCCGGCGGAGAGGGCGGTCCATCCCCAGGACCCGGCCCGGCCCTGACGGCGCGGCTGGTCCGGCTCGCGAGCCTCGCGGCGCTCGCGATGACCCTGCTGACTCGGGCCCACGCGGCCGAGGCCATTCGGCCCACGGAAGGGCCTCGCGGCAATGCGGTGACCCACTGGAATCGCGTCGCCACCGAGGCCTTCGCCCCCTCGCAGGGGACCAACCCGATGGCACAGTCGCGGACGCTGGCCATCGTCCACGCCGCGATCCACGACGCGCTCAACGCCGTCGATCGCCGTTTCGAGTCGTACACACCCGGCCTCGCGGAGGCACCGGGCGCGTCGCTCGAGGCGGCGGTTGCAACCGCGGCACGTGACGTCCTGGTCACGCTCCTCCCGGACCAGGCGGCGCTGGTCGAGGCCGAGTACTCCCGGGCCCTCGCCCTCGTCACGGATGGCTCCGCCAAGGCGGCGGGAGTCGCCACCGGCAAGGCGTCCGCGGCAGCCACGCTGACCCGCCGCGCGCGCGATGGTGCCGCGGAGGCTGCGGTCCCCTACCTGCCCCGCTCCGGTCCGGGCGAGTATCAGTTCACCGGGCCCTTCGACTTCGCGGCGCAGCCCGGCTGGGGGAAGGTGAAGCCCTTCGTCGTCGATCTCCGCGAGCATGCGCTTCCCGGCCCGCAGGGCCTGGCGACCGAGGAGTACGCCCGTGACCTGGCGCACGTCCTCGTCATCGGCGGAGAGAAGAGCACGGTCCGCACCCCCGAGCAGTCGGAGATCGCGAAGTTCTGGTACGAGGACTCACCGCTCGGCTGGAACCGGATCGCGAACAGCGCCATCCGGCAGCGCAACCTGGATCCCTGGAACGCAGCGCGGGCCTTCGCCCTGGTCAACTTTGCCATGGCGGATGGCTTCATCGTCGGGTTCGAGGCCAAGTACCACTTCCGGTTCTGGCGCCCGGAGACGGCGGTGCGTCAGGCCGCCACCGATGGCAACCCACGGACCAAGATGGACGCGAGCTGGAAGCCGTTCCTGATCACCCCGCCGGTGCCCGACTATCCGTCGACGCACACGGTCCTGGGCTGGGCGGCCGCCGAGGCGCTGATCGCGGTGCTGGGGGACGATGCTTCGTTCGTCGCCGATAGCCTGACGCTTCCGGGGGTGACTCGCCGGTTCGACAAGCTTTCCGTGGCGGCGGAGGAAAACGGCCTGTCCCGGATCTACGCCGGAATCCACTTCCAGCACGCGGTCAAGCACGGCAAGCGCCAAGGGCGGAGCATTGGCCGGGCGACGGCGAAGGCGCTCCAGCCGATCCGGGTGACGAGCAGGGAGTAGGTCAAGGCGCCGCCGGACTTGTCGACGGGGTCGATGGGACCGCCCGAGGGCGCGCCGGGCGGTCCGGCCTCCGGCCCGAGAGAGCGCTGCCCGGGGCGTCGCCACGCGTTTGAGAAGCTTCGACGCGTGGCGTTGCTTCATCGAGGCCAATGCCGAGCGCCACCGTGATCACGACCGGAAGATCGTGCCGAGTCAGCGGCGCGGCGGATCGGACCAGTCCCAGCGGATGACCGCCCAGTCGTCGGTCTCGTCGCGGTAGCGGTCGATCATGGTGAATCCGACCCGTTCGTGGGCGCGCAGGGACCGGGTGTTCCGCATCGCGACCTCGGTCACCGAGCAGTCGAACCTCCCCCGGAGGTGTCGCCGGTGGGCCTGGTAGAGAAGGTCGAACACGCCCTTGCCGCGCCAGGGCTTGCCGACGCAAACCTGGCCCATCACGTAGAACCGTGACCGCGAAACCCCGAGCGAGTCCAGGCGCTGGAACATCGGCTCGAGGATCGGGATGAAGGGGCGGCACTCTACCGGCATCACCAGGGCGTACGCGACCACGCTGCCGTTCTCCCGGGCGACGATGCTCGGCACGATCGCGTGCATCCGCTTCAGGAGATCCAGCGTGTGCTCGACGGTGACGAATCCGTCGGCCGCGATCTCCTCCGGGCTCAGCCGCCCAGGCTGGTTTTCACGCTGCAGAGCCAGGATCTGCTCCAGCTCTGCCTCCCCTTCCACCGGTCCCGCCTCGATCATCGAGGTGCTGTGTATCAGCCTTTCCGGGGGCGCCGCACGGCGCGGACCCGGCCGCTCGGTCCACCACCGGCGTAGAAGAGGTCCCGCTGGTCCGATTCGAGGCCGCTGACCATCGTTCCCTCGGGCATCGTCAAGCGGGCGAGCACCTCGCCGGTCTCCGGATCGACCCGCCGGATGTCGGAGTCGTTCCCCTCATGGGTCCCGTGCCAGAGCTCGCCATCGACCCAGGTGACCCCGGTGACGAAGCGGTTCGACTCGATCGTGCGCAGGATGGCCCCGGTCGCGGGGTCGATCTGGTGGATCTTCCTCTCCCGGTACTGCCCCACCCAGAGCGTTCCTTCTGCCCAGGTCAGCCCGGAATCCCGTCCGCCGCCCGGGGCGGGGATCGTGGACAGCACCGCGCCGGTCGCGGGATCGATCTTCTTGATCCGGTCCTCGGCGATCTGCCAGAGGTGGCGCCCGTCGTATGCGGTGCCGGCGTCGCACGCGACGTCGAGCGAGCGCACAATCTCGCCGGTGGCAGGGTCGAAGGACCGGAGCGTCTCGCCCGCGGCGAACCACACCCTCTGCCCGTCGAAGCTGACCCCGGCCACGTCGGAAACTCCGGGGAAGGGCCCGTACTCCCGGACGATCTCCGCTGGCTGATCGATCTTCGGCATGGCCCCCTTCCTATCCGAACCCCTCCGAGCCGGGGAGCAACAACGTCGTCGCGAATCCGGCGATGGGCGCGGAGAGCCAGCGCAGCGAACGCCCCCGGCCGACCGAGCGCGCCTGCCCCGACTCCTCGAGCGTACGCAGGGCTCGCTGGACCGTCCGTTGGCTCGAGCCGAGCGCCAGGGCCAGCGCCGAGGTCGACCAGCCCTCCCCGTCGGCGAGCAACGCCAGCACCGCTGCATCGGGGCTCTCGATGGGCGGCAACAGCAGCCGCACCACGCCCGCGCCGCGCGGCCGGAGCACGAACCCGCCCGGGGTGGCCTGCACCTCGGCGAGCGGGAGCAGCTCCTGGCGCAGACGACCCATCTCCACCCGTAACCGGGCGCGATGCGAAGCGTTCGGACGGCGAGCTCCGAAGGCCTGCTCGATCAGCACTGCACGAGGCGCATCCTGCGGCCAGGCCTCGGCCAGCCTCCGCAGCAACGCGAACAGCACCGGCCGCCGGAAGAGCCGCACCACCCGCTCCCCTCGGCGGGCCGCACGCCGGCAGCCGTCCACGACCAGGTCCGCCGAGGCGAGCACCTCCGCGGCCTCGGCCATCGTCACCGGCCTCCCCTCCCCCGCGGCGACGAGCCGGGCCGCAGGCAGGACGAGGGCTCGCCCCGCGTGGTCGACCTCGGCCACCAGCGCCGGGATGCCCGAGTGGCCCGCCGCCTCCCGCGCCGCCTCGAGCGCCGTCCCCGCCGGGCCGGGTCGACCCCGGCGAAGCGCGATCTCGAAGGCCACCAGCGCCCCGACGGCCGCAAGTCGCGCGGGAAGCGTGCGCTCGATCGTGGCCAGCGCACCATCCGCCTCGTCCACCCGGCCGAGGAGGAGCAGTCGTCGGACCTGGAGGAGCCGCGCGTGGGCGGCGTTCTCCCGGTCGCCGTGGGCCTCGAAGGTGCGGAGCGCGTCCGCGAGCGGGCGGGACGACCAGGCGAGATCCCGCCCGGCCAGCGCCACCTCCGCCTCCGCGGTCACGCAGCGCGCCCGGCCCAGGCTCTCTCGGGGGCCGAAACCACGCGCGGCCCGCCGCAGGAGCTCTCGCGCCTTCGGCAGATCCCCGAGCTGGGCCATCGCGATCCCGCGCAGCGCGAGCGCCGGAGGGTCGTCCCGCAGCGCGACGCGCTTGAGGGCGCCCAGCGGATCGCCGCCGCGCAGCGCTCGTGCCGCAGCGGTGATCGAGGAGTCCATCGCGCGATCCTAACCCCGTCGTTCTTGTTACTCCCGCCCGCGCTCCCGTCGCCGCTATTCCCGAAGCGGTCACTGACGACCGAACAGGAGCCGACGATGAACCTTGCACGAACGAAGGACGAATGGCTGGCGGGACGCAGCAAGCCGCTGGGTGTGGCCGCCGTCGGCGCGCTTCTGGCCGTCCTGGTGCCGAAGTGCCCCCTGTGCCTGGCGGCGTACCTCTCCTTCCTCGGCGCCGCCGTGAGCTGGGTGGTCTGGCTGCGTCCGATCGGCGTCGCCCTGACCGTCGCCGGGGTCGCCCTGGCGGCGTGGCGCTACCTGTCGCCGAGCACGATCCCGGAGCGGACCGCAGCGAGGACACGATGAAGATCACGAACAAGATCGTCCTGGTCACCGGCGCCAACCGCGGCATCGGGGAGGCGCTCGTCACCGAGGCGCTGAGGCGCGGAGCGAGAAAGGTCCTCGCCGGAACGCGCGGGCCCTTTCGACACCCCGACCCACGCGTCGTGCCGCTGACCCTGGACGTGACCAGCGACTCGCAGATCGAACGCGCCGCTCGCGGGCTCGAAGGTCTCGACCTCCTCGTCAACAATGCCGGCCTCGCGCTCCACGACGATCTGGGCGATCTCGACGCGATCCAGCGACAGCTGGCCGTCAACTTCCTCGGCCCGCTCAAGACGTCCCGCGCCTTCCTTCCGCTGCTGACACGCACCGAGGGGGGGATCCTGAACATCCTGTCCCTGGCGGCGATCGCCCCGGTGCCGCTGGTCCCCGGCTACTCGGCCTCCAAGGCGGCCGCGCTCTCCATGACCCAGTCGCTGCGGATGTCCCTGGCTGGCAAGGGCGTGTCGGTCCATGCGGCCTTCCTCGGACCGGTCGACACCGAGATGGCTCGAGGCATCGACGTTCCGAAGGCCTCGCCCCACTCGGCTGCCGCCGGGATACTCGATGGGCTGGAGCGCGGGGAGGAGGACATCTTCCCCGACCCGGCATCCGCGCCGGTGGCCGAGGGCTTCCGCAGCGGCGTCGCGAAGATACTCGAACGGAGCTTCTCGGCGCTGGTCCCGGCCCCGATGGACGAGCGAAGCCCGGCCTGACAGGGAGCCCCGGTTGGCGCGGGGGCGCTACGTCGCCGCCCGGGGTGCCTCACGCGACTCGGCGGAAGCGGGAAGCGCGACACCGTGAAGATTTCCGTCGGCGCCTCGGGCCAGAACGTGGAGCCAGTCCCCGCCCCAGGCGCAGGTCATGGAGAATCCGCTCAGCGGGATCCGCCCTCCGGTGTGGGGGGAGGACGGCCATCTCAGCGACTCGAATCCGCTCCAGCTCTGGCCATCCCACCGCTTCTGCAGAAGATCACCGCGAGGGCCACGGGCGAAGACGTCGAGGCGCGGCGCAGGAAGGCCACAGGCAATCGGCGCGCTGGTGAGGCGAACTGCACGCTGGACCGCTGGATAGGTCGCATCTGGCTCCTCCGGCGCGCCCAGTGACTCGAATCCGCTCCAGCGCTTGCCGTTCCACCACTTGAGCAGCAGGTCTCCTCCGGAGCCGCGAGTCAGCACCGCCATTGCGCGCGGGCCGCAAGAACATGCGGCGATCGCCCCAGGGACCGGCTCGCTCCTGCCCGTGCCGCTCTCGATGCCTCCCAGCGATTCGAATTCGCCGAACCCGCCTTCATCCCAGGTCGTGTGGAGCAGCGCGCCCGCCGAGCCGACGGCGAAGACATCCATCCTTCCGGGCTCACGGCTGCAGGTGGACGGCGCACCCGCCAACCCCAGGGGAGCGCCATCGAGCCCCGCAGGGCTTCCGATGCATTCCACACCGCTCCACGTCCCATCGCGAAGGCTCCCGTGAAGCAGCTCGCCTTCGGCTCCCCGGGCCACGAGGTGGATCTCGTCCTTGCCCGTCTGGCACGCGGACACCGGCCACTCCAGGGGAACACCGCGTGCTCCGGGGACGCCGAGGGAGATGATCGGCCCCCACTCGCCGCGCTCGAGCCGTCGGTGCATGAGCTCTCCGCGAGCTGACCGGCCGAAGAGCGCCACTTCGCCCTCACCGCAACTCGCGGCCGCCGGAGAGAACCAGCCCTCGCAGACGAGGTGCCACCGCGGAGTCTCCATGCGCGCTCCTCCCTGCTGCCCGCATTCGTCGCAGGAAAGCTTCACGTTCTTGCTCTGGCTATCGAGATCTTGCGCAATTCATGGGCTCGCCGCCTCGCCCGGCGGGCGGGCCCGGCCCCCTCCCTCGTTCGGTCGTTGACGCCCGCAGGCCCCGAGACGTACCGCCCCCGGAGTTCACGAAGGGGGTCATCATGGCGAATGAATGGAAGGAGACCGGAGGCACCTGGCAGCCGGACCACACCCTCCTCAGCGATGATCAGCTCGCGAAGCTGAGTCGGGCCTACGACGCGGAAGATCCAGACTTCCCCTCACCGGTGCCGACCCGGGTGGTCTCCAACGGCGAGTACATGCCACCACCCCAGAGCGCGATGCAGAAACAGGTGGAGGCTCGGATCAAGGAGATCAGCGACAGCGCGGCGAAGAAGCTCGGGCTGACACGACGCCAGTTCCTCGGAACCAGCGGTGGAACGGCGGCGGCATTCATGGCGATGAACGACGTGTTCGGAGAGTTCTTCGACGTGGAAAGGGAGGAGCTGTTCGAGTGCAAGGCGCGGGACAAGCATGGGCCTCCGGACGACCTCTTCGTCGTCGACGACCAGCTCCACTTCGTACGCGGCATCCTGGCGCCAGGTCCGGTCGCGCTCCGGGCGATCGCTCAGGGCCCGACGACGCCCGGCTTCACGCAGAACCCGTTCAATCCCAACAACGTCGGCGACGAGTTCGGCAACCCGTGGGGTGTCTGGAATCCGGCGCTGATCGGATTGCCGGTGACCGACGACATGTTCAACATCGTCTCGTTCATCCGGAGCATCTACTTCGAGAGTCAGGTCACGGTGGGGTTGATCAGCAACGTCACCGCCTTCGTCTCCGGACCGAGCGGACAGAATCCTGGGACTCCGGCCATCGACGTCGAGGACGCGCGCACCGGAGAGATCCTGACTGCGAAGCAGACTGCGGCGGGGCGGGACTTCATCAACGAGCTGGCCGGTTCGCGGCGGGCGATGGCCCACGGGCTCCTCTACGTCGGCCCGGGCAACCTCGATTACATCCAGTACCAGATCGACAACCATCATCCCGACGCCTGGAAGGGCTACAACATCTCCAACGCCGCCAAGGTGGACTCGGGGCCCATGAAGCCGTGGCGCCACGATGACGAAGCCGTGGCGTACCCGACCTTCGAGCTGATCTCGAAGAACGTCCGGCAGGGGAAGCTCGGACCCGGCGGAAACGTCATCGCGGTGCACAAGGGTCTGGCCCGCGGCCTCCCGGCGATTCCCGAGAACGGATACCCGTCGGACCTCCCCAAGGCGCTGAAGGATTGGCCCCACCTGAACTTCATCACCTATCACTCGTGCATCCAGGACAGCTTCTTCGACGACCAGGCGCTGGCCGAGATCCGTGCCACCGAGGCCGGGACGCGGCCGCTGCTGAATGGCGTGCCCAACATCGACTGGGTCACGCCGTATGCGCAGATGACCGGAGGGTTCAGGAACTCCTACGCCGAGATCGGCACCACCTTCGCCTCCTCGGTGATCACGTTCCCGACCGTGACCGCGCACATCCTGGGACAGCTCATGCGCTACAAGGGCCCGAGGCACATCGTCTTCGGCTCGGACTCGCTCTGGTACGGCAGCCCGCAATGGCAGATCGAGGCGTTCTGGCGGTTCAAGATCCCCGAGAAGCTCCGCGAGAAGTACGACTACCCCGAGCTCGACAAGGAGTCGAAGAGGGAAATCCTGGGGCGCAACTCGGCGAAGCTGTACGGGCTCCATCCGCGCCACACCAAGGCCTACAAGCCTTTGCCGACCGACTACCCCAGCCGCATCACCGACGAGCAGAAGCGCCTCTGGGAAATGCCGCCGTACAACAAGACTCCCAACCTCGAGGCGAAGCGGGACAACTTCAACGTGTACCGCGAGCGGTACCTGGCGCTGGGAGTGGAGCCGAGGAACACCCGCTACGGGTGGATCCGTACGACGCTCTGATCTCGGTCCACCGAGCGGCGCCGGGGAGCCACTTCTCGGCGCCGCGAGCGATATTCGAGCAACCGTCGGGCGCTGCTGCGCGGCGCTCGGCTCGCGACTCGCCTGATGCTGTCGTCGCACCCCGCGACGCCGCGCCCATCCCAACTCCCAGCCCTTCAGCATCGCGCAGGCGGGCGGGCCCCGGCGGCAAGATCTGGTTCACCGAGCGCGGCGCCGCGAAGATCGGAACGATGACCTCCCCGTAGTGGGTCGGCCCGGCGGTCGTCGATCCCCGGCCTCCCTAGGTGCGGGGTGGCCCCAAAAATGGGGAGCCGCCTCGCCCGAGAATGGGGAGCGCTCCCGATGTGGCCGTGCCCCGCCCCTCCGTACGGTGTCCGTCGCCCGGGCTCCTTCGCCCGGACCACGCACACCAAGGGTGGGAACCATGAAAAGAATCTCGTCGTTTCACGCGATCCCGGCACTGCTGGCTCTCACTGTTGCCTGCGGGGCCGGACAGGACGGAGCGCCAGGTACGACCTCGAATTCGCTCGAGGCCCAGGAACGGTCCGGTGAGAACCACAAGGGGCCACCGAAGTCGGGTCTGAACTGCGGGCCCGTCGACTTCGGTCAGCCCGCCGAGATCGAGGAGCAGCTGGAGATCGCCCACAAGTCGATCTGTCGCTACCGACGGATCGAGGCCGCGCTCGCCGCCGGGTACCATGACTCGGGCCTGCCCTGCGAGCCCGGCCAAGGCTACCACTTCATCAAGGATGACCTGGTCGGAACCACCGACATCCGCCATCCCTCGGTGCTGATGTACACGAAGGACGGGGACCTCAACAGCCCCGAGTGGATCGCCCCGAAGGCCGTGTTCCCGGACCCCCTGTCGATCTTCGGGCAGACCATGCACTCCGACGACGATGGGCTGGGGTTGTGGATCCTCCACGTCTGGGTCTGGAAGCAGAACTCCAGCGGCGTCTTCGACGATCACAACCCGGACATCACCTGCCCGTAGGAAGACGGCCGCTCGTGGGAGGCGCGTCGGCCGGCGCAGCGGTCGCTCCGGTCAGACGCGCCGCCTCCCGCACGGCCTCCAGCCGGCTGCGAGCTCCCAGCTTGGCGAGGAGAGACGAGACGTGGTGATCCACGGTCTTGGCAGAGATGAACAGCCGCCTGGCGATCTCCACGTTGCGGAGCCCGGCGCCTATCAGCTCGAGCACCTCGCGTTCGCGGGTGGTCAGGAGCGCCGGGTGGGCCAGCGTGCTGCGCCGGGGCCCCTGGGGAACGTTCCTCGCCCCGAGCTCGCGGAGTCGCTGGGCGGCGACGGCGGCGGTCGCTCGGGCACCGAGCGCGTCCAGCTCTGTCCAGGCCTTCCGGAGCGGCGCCTCCTCGGCGGCGTCGAGCAGGGCGCACGCGGCCTGGTAGGGGCAGCCCAGCGCTCGCCAGGCATCGCTCGCGGATGCCCAGTCCCCGGAGATCTGCAGCGCGTAGGGCGCGGGCACGGAGAAGCTCGGAGGGTCCCCACC
>JBKPMY010000100.1:0-5217 GCA_046732375.1 Myxococcota bacterium | reverse complement strand
CTCGTCGACCGCGCCGCCCTGCGGTACGCGCCGCGGGCGCGGTGGGCCTACGTCGGGAAGCGAGCCTTCCGTCCGTCCATCTCGCAGGACACCATCCAGCGGCTGATGATCCGACGTGCGGTCCGTGGCGAGCGGGTGGTGCGGCTCAAGAGCGGCGACCCCTTCGTCTTCGGCCGCGGCGGCGAGGAGGCGCTCGCGCTGGCGGCGGCAGGCATTCCCTGCGAGGTGGTGCCCGGAGTGTCCGCGGCGGTGGCCGCTCCGGCGCTGTCCGGCATCCCGGTCACCCATCGCGGGCTCTCCGCGGCGTTCCTGGTCGTCTCGGGGCATTCCGAGGCGGCGTTCGCGCCCGCGCTCGGCTCGCTCGCGCCGGGCACGGCGACCGTGGTGGTCCTCATGGGACTCCAGACCAGGGCTCTCGTCGCCGACTGCCTGCTCTCCCGCGGCTGGGCGCCGGGGACCCCAGCGGCAGTCCTCCTCGCCGCGGGGACATCGGAGGCCCGGACCTGGCGTGGGACGCTGGCCGCGCTCGGCGCCTGCGAGCTCCCCCGCCTCCACCCGAGCCTCCCGGGAGTGCTCGTCGTGGGCGCCTCCGTCGCGGTCGCCGCACAGCTCGAGGCCCTGGGGAGTCCGTGCCCGACGACTGGCCGTCCGATGGACGCTGCTGCCTCCGACTGACCCTGTCGAACCGGCCGTCCGGAGCCTAGGTTCCCGATCGCCATGTTCAAGGCCGGCGTCGCCGGGTGGGACTACAAGAACTGGAACGGCACCGTATACCCGGAGCGCCCGGGCCGCGGGTTCGACAAGCTCGAGTTCCTCTCGCTGTACCTGCCGCTCTTCGAGATCAACCGGACCTACTATCGCGCCGCCAGCGCCGCCGAGGCCCGCGCGTGGGTCGAGCGCGTCTCCCACAGCCCGGAGGTGGTGTTCAGCGCCAAGATCCCCGAGCAGTTCGTCGCGCCCGGGAAGAGCTGGACCCGCGAGGACGTGGCGAACGCCCGTGAAGGCCTCGACGTGCTGAACGAGTCCGGGCGGCTCGGCGCAGCGGTGCTCCAGTTCGCCTACAGCTTCAAGCGCATCCGGAGGGACCACACCATCGACGAGGACGCGCTGAGATGGCTCCTCAAGGCAGCGGCGGCCTTCAAGGGGCTCCCGGTCTTCGTCGAGTTCCGGCACGACAGCTGGGACGCTCCGGAGGTGCTCGCCGAGCTGCGGGAGCGGAAGATCGGCTGGGTCAACGTGGACCAGCCCCATCTCCCCAAGGACTCGCTGCGGCTGCGACCGTACGCGACCACCTCCACCGGGTACATCCGGATGCACGGCCGCAACTACCAGACCTGGATGCGCTTCTTCGGCCGCGGCTCGAAGAAGACCGCGGAGAACGTGGAGAAGCGGCAGAAGAAGACCCCCGAGCAGCGGCGCGCCGAGGAAGACCAGAAGAACGCCCGCTTCGATTACCTCTACACACGGCACGAGCTCGAGGACATCGCTCGGACGGCCCGGGAGATCGCCCGCCACCCGGAGGTGCGAGAGGTCTACGCGGTCAACAACAACCACAACTTCGGCAAGGCACCGACGAACGCGCTGATGCTCGAGTCGATGCTCACCGGCGAGGACGTCCCTGCTCCGCCGGACCTCTTCGAGCACTACCCCGAGGCCTTGAAGGGCTTCGCCCACCCCGTGCCGGCGGAGCAGCTCCGCGAGGGCCAGGGCCCGCCTTCCGGGACGTCGGATCGACCGGGACGAGAGCCCACCGGACCGGGCGAGCGTCGCTGAGCGCCGGAGATTCAGCCTCTTCGCGGCCGGCGGTCGATTCGCCGGTACATCGGCGGTCTCGAGCCGGTCCGCTCGATGACCCGCCGGGCCTCCAGGTCGAGCTTCACCGTCTCTCCGTACCAGTGAGGGTTTCCGTCGAACCGGTTCCGGAGGCGCGCGTCCAGCCGTCTCATCAGCTCGGTGTGAGTGAGCTCGCCGCGCTCGAGCACCTCGAGGATCGCAGCCCGGACCTGGTCGTACTTCTCACGGCTGATGCTCCTGCCGCTCTTCCGCTGCGGATGCCGGGTCTGAATCTTCAGGATCATCGCGCCACCTTCTTCACCGTGTCCCAGGTCCGGGTCGTCACGTCCTGCCCGAAGGTCTTCTCGATCAAGGTCATGAACACCGGTCCCTTCGGGGTCGGAAGGTAGGTGCTGAAGGCTTCCCGGCCGCGCAGGTGGAGAATACGCGCGCCGTCCTGCTCGGGGAGCGCCGGCACACGAGCCGGCGCCGCGCGGAGGAAGGTGACGATGCGCTTCGATGCCGCAGGGAGGCGGTACCTCGCGAAGGGGTCCGCCGCCAGCAGCGCCTGGAGCTCCTCGACGGAGCGAACGATGGTCAGGAACGTCCGCCCGAGGTGCTTCTGCATCGCGGACTCGGCCTTCCGCTCCAGCGAAGTGTCGGCCGCTTCCCGGGCCGTGAACACCACGTTGCCGCTGGAGAGCACGGTCCGGACCTCGTCGAAGCCCGCTTCCTCGAAGGCGCGCTTCAGCTCCGGCATCTTGCAGTTCATCGGGCTCACGCCCCGCAGGAAGGCCGCGTAGCGCCGCATGAGCCTCTACCCCGCCCCGTGGAACACCGCCTCGACGTTGTGTCCGTCCGGGTCGAGCACGAACGCGCCGTAGTAGCCGGGGTGGTAGTGCGGCCGAGGTCCCGGCGGCCCGTTGTCCCGCCCGCCGGCGCCCAGCGCGGCCCGGTAGAACGCGTCCACCTCTCCGCGCGACCCGGCCCGGAACGCGACGTGGACCCGGGGCGTCTCGGGCGTCCCCTGCGCCACCCAGAAATCCGGCTTCGGAGGCACGCCATATCCGAGAACGATCAGGCCCCCGGTATGCTCGGTGGGAATCTCCATCAGCACCCGGTAGCCGAGCGGCCCGAGCGCCGTCTCGTAGAACCGGCGACTGGCCGCGGGGTCGCTGACCTTCAGCCCGGTGTGATCAATCATGCGCCGGGCACTAGCACACGCCCGGGGGTCGCTCCCATGGTCCGGATCTACGAGGGAAGCTGTCACTGCGGCGCGGTCCGCTTCCGGTTCCGCAGCGAGGAGATCACCCGCGGCATTCGCTGTAACTGCTCGATCTGCGTCCGGCACGGAGCGGTCAAGTCGGCCGCCTGGGTCCCACCGGCGGACATCGAGCTCCTCGAGGGGAAGGAGGCGCTCTCGGTGTACCGGTGGGGCGACCGGACCGTGAACAACTACTTCTGCCCGACCTGCGGCATCTACACCTTCCACGAGGTCATCCGGAATCCGGGCCACCTCCGCTTCAACCTCGGCTGCATCGAAGGGATCGATCCGTTGGCCGTGGAGATCGAGCTGATCGACGGGCGGGCCTTCTAGCCGGCGGCCGGCTCCGGCACCGGCTGGGCTCATCCTCGCGCCCCCCGAGAGACCCATCGGTTTTCTCGAAGTGTTTCGACGTTCTTTCGTCATGGTCTCCACATCGGCTTGCGCGTACACCGGTCCCGTCGAGGCGCACCGATGGACTTCGAGATCCGCTTCCAGGGGTTCGAGAGCTCCGATCCCTTGCGGGAGCACGCGGAGATCCTGGTCCTCGCGCACCTCGGCCGGTTTCGCTCGGAGCTGACGCAGGTCTGCATCGTGCTCGGACGGCGCAGCGGCGGGAACCGGCCACCGGAGGTCCGCTGCGAGGTCACCGCCACCGGGCCCCATCTTCCGGGCACCACCATCGACCACCGCGGCCTGAACGCATTCCCTGCGCTGTCGCTCGCCATCCAGCGCGCCGCGCGGGCCGTTGGCCACGACCTCGGCCGCCGGCGACGCCGCCGCCGGGCGAGCTGACCCGGCGCCCGGGCGCACCCCGGCCTGCGACCTGGCGAGGGGGGATCCGCTCGATGCTCACGCGCCGGTGCCGTGGCGCTCCGCCGCGTGCTCCCGGAGCGACGTGAGGAGGTCGCCCCACCACAGCCCCATCATCCGGATGAACGCCGGCACCTCGTGGCCGTGACGGACCGGATGGTCCGGACGGAGGCTCGCCCACCCGCGGTGGGTCACCGTCACGGTGGTCCCGCTCGAGCTCGGCACGAACAGCACCTCGACCTCGGTGGCCTCGCCCGGCGCGAAGTTGACGCCCCGCCACTCGAAGACCAGCCGCGACGGCGGTTCCCACACCTTCACCGTCCCGGTCTCGAACACCCGGGTGGTTCCCCCGGTCTCGAACGACTCGTAGAGGCGGCCGCCGATCCGCGGCTCGAGATGGATGAAGCCGCGGTTGCCGCCGGCCACGCGGTACTTCAGCCCACGGCGCCACCACTGGTCGATCTCCTCGGTGAAGAAATGGAAGGCGACATCCGGAGGGACGGCCACCGCGACCGTGGCCCTCGCCTGATCTCCGGGACGGACGGCGGTCATCATCGCCGGACCCGGTGCACGCGCTCGGCGTGGGCCTTGAACGATTCGAGCTGGTCACCCCACATCGCCTCGACATCCTCCACCCACGCCCGGAGTCGGGACAGTGGCTCGGTGCGCAGCTGGATCAGACGAGCTCGGGCGTCCTCCTCGAGCGTCTCCTGGGCGATGAGCCCCGCGCGGCGAAGCACCCGGAGGTGCCGGCTCATCGCCGGGCGGCTCATGGACAGGGCCTCGGCCACCTCGCTGGGTCGCTGAGGCTTCTTCCGGAGCCGCTCCACGATGGCCCGCCGCGTGGGGTCGGCCAGCGCGGCGAGCGTCCGGTCGAGGTCAGCGACCACGCGTCCGGACCCGCTGCATGAACCACCAGTGGTGCCCCTCGGGGTCCTCCACCCGGTAGGTCCGATCGGCCCAGTAGTCGCCGCCGTAGTCGGTGGTGGTCGGCTCGTCGTGAATCTTTCCACCGGCGGCCCGGGCCCTGGCACAGTGGGCGTCCGCGTCGTCCACGAAGATGGCCAGCATCTGGGTATTCGTGCCGCCGACCGACCGTGGGCTCCTGGCGGGGAGCGGCGGCTTCCGCTCGGACTTCCCACCGGACTGGCCCACCATCACCAGCCCTTCCCCGAACCGCAGCTCGGAGTGCTCGATGCGGCCGCCCTCGCCCTCGACCTTCAGCTGCACCTCGAAGCCGAAGGCCTGACAGAGCCAGTCGATGGCCTTGCTCGCGTCGTCGTAGAACACCGCCGGGCAGATTCGCGCCCAGCCCTCAGGTGGCTTCTTCATCGTCGGCCCTCCGGTTGAGATTGCCTGGACGGGCA
>JBKPMY010000099.1:0-6689 GCA_046732375.1 Myxococcota bacterium | reverse complement strand
GATGAGCATCCTCAGCCAGCCGAAGAACGCGCTGGTGAAGCAGTACCGGAAGCTCTTCGACCTCGACGGGGTGATGCTGAAGTTCACCGACGGGGCCCTGAAGGCCATCGCTTCCGAGGCCATCCGCCGCAAGGCCGGCGCCCGCGGCCTCCGATCCATCCTCGAGACGGCGATGCTCGACGTGATGTACGACATCCCGTCCCAGAAGACCGCGCGTGAGGTGGTGATCTCCGAGGAGGTTATCCTCAAGAAGAGCGAGCCGGTCATCCTGCACGCCACCGACAAGGACGAGCTGCAGAAGGAATCGGCCTGACGGCCGGAACCGGCTGGGCTGATCGGTTCTCGGGCTTCGCTGTGACGGCCAGCCTCGGCGCGCTTCTCCTCGAGGACCTCGGGCGGTACGTGCCGGCGGCGGCGCTCGTCTCTCTATCCCCGGACGCTCCCCTCGCTCCCTCTGCGCTGGCCGACCGGGCCGTCCGCGGGCTGACACCCGCCGTGCTCGAGCGGCTCGGGGCAGAGGAGGCCGCCCGGCGCATCCGGGCGCTGGCGGACCTCACCGGAAGCGACACCGCGCGGGCCATCATGCCCGCCCTCGAGCGGATCGCCCGGGCCACCGGCGCTCCGGCCGATCCACTCCGCGCCGCGTCTCAGTGCGCCGGGGCGCTGCTCCGAGTGGAGAGCCCGGGAGGCGAGGAGCCCGGCAGCATCCAGCTCGTCGCCGCGGTCACCCGGCTGGTCAACGCAGCGGTGCGGGCTGGACTGCCCGCCGCCGACGCCGTCGCGATGCTGCTGGCGCGGTGACCCGGGGCCGCGTGAGGACCTCGCGCCCGCCCCGACCTGAGAAATTTCCTCCCGGCGACCGAGACTGGAGCCGTGCGGAGGACGGGGCGCCACACCCGTCCAGAGTTTCGGATGTCCGATCTCAGTCCGCGGGGTGACCGCGGACGTCTGGCGAAATCTCCTCGGTGCGGTCGCCGCTGCGTGACGGACCGGCCGGAAGGGGTGCTTCGCGCCGCCCCGGGGGCTCTTCCCGGACCAGCGCCATCAGCCCTCCACGCCGTCACCGGACCGACGTGCGGGCAGCGCTCGAGGCAGCGTCAGGGCCCGACACGGGGACCACCGAGGTTGTCTCCGTGCCGGATGGCGGCCCGCTGGCCGGTGCAGGCGCGGGCGTCTCGCTGCCCGAGCCCGGCGGGGTGGCCGACGGCAGGGGCGCGCCGGAGAGCGGCTCCCAGCTGTCCCAGTGGTCGGTGAGCTGTCCGTCCACCACCCGGCTGACGTCGAGGCCCGCGTACCGCACGGTCCGCCCGGTTCCGGCCTCGGTCAGGGTCGCGGTGAGTCGGGTCACGATGCGCTCGCCGACGGTGAACTGCTCCACGATGTCGAAGCGAGCCTTGGCCCAGGAACGGTGGAAGGACCGGAAGCGCCGGCGCAGCTCGCCACCGTCCCCGGTGCCCTCGTTCGACCGCGCCCGGTACCCTGGGGCGAGAAGCGGCTGCAGACCTGCCCAGTCGCCGCTGCTCCACGCGGCGAGGACCTGCCGGACCAGCGCGGTGCTCTCGGAGCTCTCCGCCTGCGGGCTCGCCGCCGATGACACCAGTCGCCAGCTCGACCCCGTCCATCGCCAGGTGTCGATGTACCGGACCGGTGTGGGGCCTCGGTCCTGGGCTGCCGCGTCCGTCCAGCGTCCGCTCCCGGTGACCACCACCAGCTCGGGTGAGTCGACGTGCACGTGTTCGGGGTTGCCGAGCACCTCGATCCGGTCCCGGAGATCGCGACGGAGCCGGGTGCCCAGCGCTACCCGGCCGCGCACCTGCGAGCCGTCCGGCGCCTCGAAGATCGTGTCCTCGCTGAACCGGCTCAACGCGCGGTCGACGTCGCCCGTGGACACCGCTCGCCACCAGCGACGCTCGGCGTCGAGCACGTTGGTCCGGGCCACGTCGGGGGAAGGGGCGGACGACGTCGAGGCGCAGCCGAGAGCGAGACCGAGCACGATGCCGGTCGAGAAGAATCTGCGCATTCCTGCCGGCATCCGGGCGTCCACCGTCGTTCCTCGAGTGGAACGCACCAAGTGTCCGGCGCGATCTGCGGAGCCGTCAAATCCCGAACTGCGAGTCCTTCGGGTCCGTTCCGACCCTTGCGACCCTTCCCTACCTCCAGAACTGCCACCATCGCCGGCGCGAGCGCAGCGGCGTTCCCGGAGGAGGATTGCCGATGGTGATCACGTGCTCGCGCTCCTGCGTGGGCGTCCACCCGCTCTCGAGGAGGTCGTTCAGGTACTGCATCACGGTCCGGCCGAGATAGGTGTTGTCATCTCTGGCCTCGGCCGTCAGGTCGTCCGCAAAGTAGGAGCGGACCCGGACCCGATGGATCTGCTCTCCGCGCTTCAGGCCGATGGTCCAGTCGACGCCGGGGCGGCTCGGACCGGTGGGCTGCTTGAAGTGCGCCTCGAGCGCACCCTCCACCCGCATCAGCCAGGGCTCGTCGGTCATCGGCCGGTACCTCCCCCGGCGCCGCGGCTTAGCAAACGTCAGGGGCGGAGCGGGATGGGGCGCGGCTCGGGGAGCGCCGGACGGGCGGCGCCTCCCGTCAGCTCCTTGACCTCGTGCTCCAGAGCGTCGATGCGCGTCCGGAGTGCCTGGAGATCCGACGGCCGGGCACCCTCGCCCCTGCTCGCGACCAGGGCGTCGGCGAAGGGCCGCGCGGCGAAGCGGATGGCCAGCCCCAGGACGGGGATCAGAACCAGCAGGGAGCCCATGATGGCCGCCACCAGCTGGGTCAGATCGATCGGCAGCGTGTCCATGGGCCCCTGGTCACCGCCGCAGCCGCAGCGCACTCCCCGGGTCGAGCGCGGGCGCGCTGGACCCCTGGGTGGCGCGCAGGCGGAGCACCTCCTGCTCCAGCTCCAGCACCCGGCGGCTCAGCACGTCCAGCTCCCTGGCAGGGGCGCCGTTCTCACGGAGCTTGCCCAGCGCCTCCACGAGGGGCTTCGCGGCGAAGCGCATGGTCAGGCCCACGACGAAGACCAGCGGGATCATGCAGCCCAGCACGACGGCGACCAGCTGGGTCATGTCGACCGGCAGGACCTCGAATCCAAGCACCATCGGACGTGTCTCCTTCCTCGCCACACGGCGTCGGGCTGCAACGATTGCATACATGTACACCCGGAACGGGGCGGTTCCGACTCTGATCTCGGGGGTGGGGCGTGGGCTGGCCACGACACACGCTCTCGCCTGGACGGATGCCCGCTCGGCGAGGGCGTCGAAAGCGGCGGGGTGCGGCCCGAGGGTGTATCCTCTCGCTCACCAAAGGACGGGCCCCGTGCCTCCGGAGCGTCCTTCCGGAGCCTCACTCATCGCATCCCCCGGTGGGCCCCGTTGACACGTCGACACATGCTCTTCGGACGAGACGACAAGCGAGACCCAGGCCGCCCCACCCAGACGGTCCCGCTCCTGCCGCTGCGCGACATCATCGTCTTCCCGCACCAGGTGGTTCCCCTGTTCGTGGGGCGGGAGAAGTCGATCGCCGCGCTGAAGGAGGCCATGGCCCACAAGGGCGCGGACGACAAGGCCTCGATCTTTCTCGCCGCCCAGAAGAAGGCCAAGACCAACGACCCCGGCGTCGACGACATCTACTCCTTCGGCACCCTGGGTCACGTCATCCAGCTCCTCCCGCTGCCCGACGGCACGGTGAAGGTGCTGGTGGAAGGGGTGAAGCGGGCCAGGGTCCGCCGCTTCGTGCGGGGCGACCAGCCGGACCGCGGCGAGCCCGCGCAGCAGTTCTTCGTGGTGGAGGTGGAGGAGGTCGAGGAACAGTCGGAGAAGACCGTCGAGCTCGAGGCGCTGGTGCGCAGCGTGCACTCGGTGTTCGAGGCCTTCGTCAAGCTCAACAAGCGCATCCCGCCAGAGATGCTGATGCAGGTGGCGAGCATCGACGATCCGGCCCGCCTCGCGGACACCATCGCCGTCCAGCTGAGCCTCAAGCTGAACGACCGGCAGGCGCTGCTGGAGACCGAGAACGCCGCCAAGCGCCTGGAGAAGCTCTACGAGCTGATGCAGGGCGAGATCGAGATTCTCCAGGTGGAGAAGAAGATCCGCACCCGGGTCAAGAAGCAGATGGAGAAGACCCAGAAGGAGTACTACCTGAATGAGCAGATGCAGGCCATTCAGAAGGAGCTCGGCGAGCGGGACGAGTTCAAGAACGAGGTCCAGGAGATCGAGGAGAAGCTCCGCACCAAGCGGATGAGTAAGGAGGCCACGCTCAAGGTCAAGAAGGAGCTGAAGAAGCTCCGGATGATGAGCCCGATGAGCGCCGAGGCCACCGTGGTCCGGAATTACATCGACTGGATTCTCTCCCTGCCCTGGTACGAGGAGACCCGCGACCGGCTCGATGTGGCGGAGGCCGAGCGCGTCCTGGACGAGGACCACTACGGCCTCAAGAAGGCCAAGGAGCGAATCCTCGAGTACCTGGCGGTGCAGGCGCTGGTGCAGAAGCTGAAGGGCCCCATCCTCTGCTTCGTCGGGCCGCCCGGCGTGGGCAAGACCTCGCTGGCGCGGAGCATTGCCCGGGCCACCGGCCGCAAGTTCGTGCGCCTGTCGCTGGGTGGCGTCCGCGACGAGGCGGAGATCCGCGGCCACCGGCGGACGTACATCGGTGCGATGCCGGGCAAGCTCATCCAGTCGCTGAAGAAGGCGGGCAGCAACAACCCGGTCTTCCTCCTGGACGAGGTCGACAAGATGTCCACCGACTTCCGCGGCGATCCTTCGAGCGCGCTGCTGGAGGTGCTGGACCCGGAGCAGAACTACACCTTCAACGACCACTACCTCGACTGCGACTACGACCTGTCGAAGGTGATGTTCATCTGCACCGCGAACACGATGCACAACATCCCGGGGCCGCTCCAGGACCGCATGGAGGTCATCCGGATCGCGGGCTACACCGAGGCGGAGAAGCTGAGCATCGCCCGCCGGTACCTCATCCCGAAGGAGAAGGAGGCCAACGGCCTCTCCGACGTGGAGGTCAGCCTCAGCCGCGAGGCGATCCGCACCATCATCCACCGCTACACCCGTGAGTCCGGGGTGCGCTCGCTGGAGCGGGAGATCGCCTCGGTGTTCCGCAAGGTCGCTCGCGACGTGCTGAAGAACGGCAAACGGCCGGTCCGGGTCGACCGGAAGATGGTGATGAAGTACCTGGGGATTCCCCGCTACCGCTCTGGCGAGGCCGAGCGCGAGGACCAGGTGGGCATCGTCACCGGCCTGGCCTGGACCGAGATGGGCGGCGAGCTGCTCACCACCGAGGCCACGGTGATGCCGGGGAAGGGCAAGCTGATCATCACCGGCAAGCTGGGAGAGGTGATGCAGGAGTCCGCCCAGGCGGCGATGTCCTACGTGCGCAGCCGGGCGGATCGGTTCGGGATCGATCGCCGCTTCTCCGAGACTTGCGACATTCACATCCACCTGCCCGAGGGCGCCATTCCCAAGGACGGACCGTCCGCCGGGGTGACCATGGCGACCGCGCTGGTCTCGGCGCTGGCGAAGATCCCGGTCCGCCGCGATGTGGCGATGACCGGGGAGATCACCCTACGCGGCCGCGTGCTCCCCATCGGCGGCCTCAAGGAGAAGACGCTCGCCGCCCACCGCGCGGGGATGAAGACCGTCCTCATCCCCAAGCAGAACCGGAAGGACCTCCGGGACATCCCGAAGAAGATCCGCGACCAGCTGCGCATCGTGGCGGTGGAGTACGTGGACGACGTGCTGCGCGAGGCCCTCCTGCTGGAGAAGCCGGAGGAGTTCTTCCGCAAGCCGTCGCCCGAGCCCGAGCAGGTGACCTCCGCGCCGCCCGCGACGGCCTGATCCGGGGGTCCATCCCCGGGGTTCCCTCACCCGGGCACGGGCCGTCCGGCCGCCGCCTGCTGCGATCGGGCAGCCCCGGGCCGGAGGACCCCCCCTTTGCGCGGCGTTCCCGTGCGGACGGACTGAACAATTTCGCGTTCACTGGCGGAAGGAGCGCTCCCCGGCCTCTGTCCGGGGCGGGGTGAGGTTCCTACCTTCGGCAGTCCGGAGGAGGGAGTTCCAGGCACCCATGAGTCCCGAGCTCGAGGGCGCCCCGGCAGTGGGGGAGGGCGCGGCAGA
The DNA here is from genome assembly GCA_046732375.1 of Myxococcota bacterium. Lineage (GTDB taxonomy): Bacteria > Myxococcota > Myxococcia > Myxococcales > Myxococcaceae > RPRB01. The sequence continues at coordinate 558 of JBKPMY010000099.1, read as the reverse complement.
GGAGAAGGGCGAAGGCACCCGCCGGCGGGTGGAGAACGTGCGGCGCTCGGTCCTCATCGTCGAGGACGACTCGGCGCAGCGCGCGATGCTGGTGGAGCTGATCTCGCTCTGGGGCTATCGCACCGTCGCGGTGGGGAGCGCCGAAGAGGCGGAGGCCATCCTGGAGCAGGCGGGCGCGCTGGACGTCGCCGTCGTGGACGTCTTCCTGCCGGGCGAGAGCGGGGTTCAGCTCATCACGCGCCTGCGTGAGCGTTTCCCCGAGTCCGTCCTCATCGGCATCTCTGCGATGTCCACCGCGGCCACCGCCCGGCGGTGCAAGGGAATCGGCGCGGACCTCTTCATCGGCAAGCCGCTCGAGCCGGCCCGCCTCGCCGAGGCGCTGCAGAGCCAGCACCAGAGCTGGCACTGAAGGCTTCGGTCGGAGCGCTTCAGTGCCAGCTCTGGTGCTGGCTCTGCAGCGCCTCGGCGAGGCGGGCCGGCTCGAGAGGCTTGCCGATGAAGAGGTCCGCGCCGATTCCCTTGCACCGCCGGGCGGTGGCCGCGGTGGACATCGCAGAG
>JBKPMY010000098.1:0-11678 GCA_046732375.1 Myxococcota bacterium | reverse complement strand
GGGCATAGCGATCGTGCGCCGTCACCACCACCACGTGACCGACGTTCTCCAGACCGGCGCGCTGGAGCACCTCGAACCCGTCCATTCCCGGCAGTTGAATGTCCAGGAAGACCAGGTCGGGGCGCTCGGTGCGGAGGAGGTGCACCGCCTCCTCGCCCGTGCCGCAGTCGCCGACCACGTCGATTCCTGGCTCGGTCGAGAGCAGCATCAGGAGCTTTCGCCGGGCGAGGCGCTCGTCCTCCACGACCACCGTCCGCAGGCCCGGCATCACGTTCTCCAGGGGAGCTCCACCAGCACCTCGAGCCCTCCCGAGTCGGGCCTCCGGAAGGTGAGCTGCTGTGCACCCCCGTAGAGCTGCTGGAGACGATCGCGGGTGTTGCGCAGGCCGATCCCCTCGCGCACCTTCCCGGCCAGTCCCGGACCGTCATCGACCACCCGGAGCTGGAGGCGGTCCGCCACCTGGCGAGCGCTCACCAGCACCTGGCCGCCTCCGGAGCGCTTGGCGATGCCGTGGCGGATGGCGTTCTCCACCAGGGGCTGCAGCGCGAAGGGTGGAACGTGGGCCTCCCGGGTGGCGTCCGGCACGTCCACGGTGATGGCCAGCCGGTCGGCGAACCGGATCCGCTCGATGTCCAGGTACCGCTCCAACAGCTCCAGCTCCTCGCTCAGCCGGATCTCGTGAGAGCCGTCGGCGGCCAGGGTCAGCCGGAGCAGCTCGCCGATCCGCGCCAGCATCGCGTCGGCGGCCTCCACGTCCCGGTACATCAGCGCCGAGACGGCGTTGAGCGCGTTGAAGAGGAAGTGGGGATTGAGCTGGGCCTGCAGGGCGGCCAGCTTCGCTTGCTGGAGGCTCGCCTCGAGCTGCGCGGTGCGGATCTCCCGGTCCTTGTACTTCCGGAAGTAGTCGATGGCGAAGCTGCTCAGCAGAAGGACCAGGTAGATGAGGAGGAACTCGGGCGCCGCGAGCGCCACCGCACGCTGGATCGTCTGGCCGAGCGGCCGGGGAGTGAGCTGCAGCCCGGCGAACTGGATGAGGCCGTGGACGAGCAGCACGGCGCCGACGATGAGATGCAGCGCCAGAAGGTGCACGCCCCAGTTCCGGAGCCTGCCCGGTGAATGGAGCGGGAATCGCCGCCCGACCCAGACCACCAGCGGGGCCGCCGCCACCCACAGCCAGTAGGCGGTGACGTAGGTCATCGCGATCTTGGGGAAGTTGGGACCCCGGTACGCGGGGACCAGCCACCAGGTCAGCAGCGACAGGTAGAGCGCCGCCACGGTCGACGCGGCAAAGAGCACCCCGGCGATGACCAGACGGCGCGGCCCACGCGTTGATTGCTCGAGAGGCAAGGGAGATCCTCGGCCGGGAGCTTGTCCGAGGGCGGTCGTGCCGAGCAACTGCTCCCCCCCGCGAGGCTCACGCGCCCAGGGGCGCCCCAGCGGCCGGGCTCAGTGGCCGCGATTCAGGAGCGTGTCCAGCTCCTTGCGGCCGTTGACCACCTTGGAGATCAGACCGAGGTCGATGGCCGCCGGCGGGTCGATCCACCGGTCGCGCTCCATGAGGTCCACGAATCGCTCCTGGGGCGTGCCGGTCCGCTCCGCATAGAGGCGGTGCATCTTCTTCTTCAGCTCGATGATGTCCTTGGCGTGGATCTCGAGGTCGCTCGCCGACCCGTGGATGACGCCGCCCACGAGGGGCTGGTGGATGAGGAGCTTGGCGTTGGGGAGGGCGACCCGGTCCTCCTTCTCTCCGGCCAGGGCGATGACCGAGCCCATGCTGCCGGCGAAGCCCGCGACGACGGTGATCACCCGGGGGGCGATGAAGCGCGCGGTGTCGTAGATGGCGAACCCCGAATAGACCTCGCCGCCCGGGCAGTCCACCCAGAGGACGACCGGGGCAGCGGGGTTGCTCCGCTCGAGCGCGAGAAGCTGTCGGTTCACTCGCAGGGCGAGATCGGCATTGACCTCGCCGCTGACGAAGACCGTCCGTGACTCGAAGAGGTGCTGGTCGATGGGGGTGAAGGGGGTGGGCGCGGCGGTCACCGGGATCTCGGGCTTCTTCTCGCTCTGCATGGCGTTCCTCGTCATCGTTCGGCGACTCTAACCGGAAGGTCCGGAGAAGACAGCCCGATGAGAGCCTTGAACGAGGAGCCCGACGATGCACACCTTCCGGGGGTCCAGGAGGTGTGATGGCCGAGACCGAGACCAGGAGCGGAGGGTGTCATTGCGGGGCGGTGCGCTACGCGGTCGAGCTCGATCGCGGGACGACCGTCCAGAACTGCAACTGCTCGATGTGCGGAAAGGCCGCGACGCTGCTGTCCTTCGTTCCGGCGGAACGCTTTCGCCTCGAGCGGGGTGCCGACGCGACGACGGACTACCTCTTCAACAAGCACCACATCCACCACCTGTTCTGCCGGACGTGCGGGATCAAGTCCTACGCCCGCGGAGCCGGGCCGGACGGAAAGCCGATGGTGGCGGTGAACGTCCGGTGCCTGGACGGCTTCGAGCCGTCTCAGTTCAAGGTGCGCGAGTTCGACGGCCGGAGCCGCTGAGCTCGCAGCACGCGCAAGAATTGCGCGGCCGCGGCGCGGTCTTCCGGAACTCTGGACACGTTTATCCAGAATTGTTAGAGCCGAGCCATGCTCTCGCAGACCACGGAGTACGCGCTTCGCCTCGTGGTCCAGCTGGCCAGCCAGCGTGGGGCCCCCGCCACCATTCCCGAGCTGGCCCGGAGCACGAGGATCCCCGGGGGATATCTGGCCAAGGTGCTCCGCCAGCTCTCGCGCGCGGGGCTGGTCCGATCGCAGCGCGGTCCGAACGGCGGTTCGGTGCTTGCCCGTGATCCGGAGGAGGTCTCGGTCCTGGACGTGGTGCAGGCGGTCGATCCCCTGAAGCGCATCGAGACCTGCCCACTCGGACTGCAGAGCCACGGGGCGAACCTCTGCCCGCTCCACCGGCGACTCGATCAGGCCATCGCTTCGGTGGAGGCCGCGTTCCGCGCCTCGTCGCTCGCGGAGATCGTCGGGGACCCGGCGGCAACCCGGCCCCTCTGCGAGGACCCAGGTCTACGCCGCGGGGCGAAAGGAGGACGGCGATGAGCTCGCCCGGAATGCAACGACCACTGCATCACGCGTACTTTCTCGCAGCAATCGCCACCGTGGTCACGCTCGGCGCGGGGTGGGGCGTGTGGCTCCTGTGGCAGGTGGGCGTGCGCGGCCGCTTCACCGGTCTGTCGCTCCAGGACGTGAACGCCCATGGGCAGGCCCAGATCGACGGATGGGTCGGGTTGTTCATCATGGGCTTCGCGCTCCAGATGTTCCCCCGGTGTGGCACGCACGGCTTGCCGGGCGGCGCTGGCGGTTGCTGCCACTCGGCACGATGGTGGCCGGCGTGGTGCTCCGATCCGTGGCGATGACCCTTCCCCTGGGGGCATCCGGACCGTCCCTTGCGCTCGCTGGCAGCGGGCTCCAGGTCTTCTCCGTTGTGCTGTTCGCCGGGATGCTCTGGATGACGTTTCGCCGGAGCCTCGAGCGGATCGAGCCGTGGATGGGCTTCGTCTTTCTCGCGGCGGGGTGCTTGGTGGCCCAGGCGCTGTTCGACGGCTGGCACACCTGGAGGACGTTGAGGGCTCCCAGCCGAGGCGAGCTGCTCGCACAGGTCGCCATCTTCCAGGCCCCGGTCCGCAACCTTCAGGTTCACGGGCTCGCGCTGTGCATGATCCTGGGCGTCTCGCAGCGGTTCCTTCCTCCCTTCCTCGGAATCCGGCACACACCTGCCCGGCGCAGCTGGATCGGGCTCTGGGCGATCGCCCTCGGCCTGGCGCTCGAGTCCATCCTCTTCATCGCCTTGCGGATCACCGGAGACCACTGGTGGGCAGCGGGGATGTACCTCGGATGGATCCTGCTCGCCGTGGGCTCGGTGATGGTGGTCTGGCCGTGGCGGCTCTGGCGCACACCGCCCCGGAACGTGCGAAGCGCGGCATTCATCCGTCTGGCCTATGCCTGGCTGGGGATCTCGCTGGTGATGCTGCTCCTGCTCCCCGCGCACCAGGCCGCCAGCGGGCTACCCTTCAGCCACGCCTACTACGGCGCCATCCGCCACGCAGTGACGGTGGGCTTCGTGTCGCAGATGATCGTCGGCGTCTCGACCCTGGTGGTTCCGCTCAGCCCGCGTTCGGCGACCCTGCGGCCCGTCCTCGTGCTGCTCAACCTGGGCTGCTTTCTGAGGGTGAGTCTCCAGGTCGCGTCCGACTGGAGCCCGCTCGCGTTCCGGGTCATCGGGGTGAGCGGGCTGCTCGAGCTCACCGCGCTTCTGCTCTGGGCCGGCGTCCTCTGGCGGGGGCTCGTCGGACGCGTGCAAGCGCGGGTCGACGCTCCCGCCGGCGCGCCCGCCGCGGGCTGACGCGCCTCACTTCGCCATCAGCTTCTTCATCCAGTCCGGCGCGTCCTTGAGCGCGGTGGCGGTGTTCTTCTGCCGGATGTCCCGGGCGGCGGCGATGCTCGGCATGTCCGGAGCGAGCTGGGCCGACGAGGCCTTCACCCAGGCCGCCGCCGCAATGACCGCCGGGCGGTCCGACTCGGGGTTGCGCTTCCCCTTCAGCTGGCCCGAGCCGGTCTTGCCCTTCTTGTCGATGCCGGCCACCGCGAGGCTGTCGCTGCTCTTGCCCACCTCGCTGTGCCGGATCTCCTCGAAGCGGTAGACGGAGGAGAGGCTCAGGTCGAACACCACGTTGTTTACCTCGGCCACACCGACGCCTCCCTTGTTCCCCACGAATCCGGAGACCTTCTTCGTGGAGAGGTGGGCGACGACGACCACGTCCACCTCGCCACTCCCGTCGCGGAGGCGCCGGGTCAGCGGCTGGTCGACCGCGGTGCGGGCCTGGTCCTTGGCGAACATCGACGACGACTCGCCCTCTGACTTGGCCTCGGCGAACAGCTTCACCTGCGAGTAGGGGACGAGCTGGATCCGGGGGTCGCCCTGGAGCGATTGCTCCAGCATCTGACGATAGGTGTCCGTCAGCGGAGCGAGGTCCGGGTACTCGGTGCTCGGGCCGATGACCACGACCCGGATGGGCTCGGTGGCCGGACGCTTGGGAGCCTGGAGGTACGCCTGGTCGGCCCGCGCCTGGGCGTCGGCGGCAGACTGGGCCTTGCCCTCGTAGGCGGCGACCTTGTCCGGCGGGCCCTCATAGCTGACGACGCCGTTGTTCTCGACGCGGCAGACGCCGTCTCCGTAGCAGGTCTTCTTGACGTTGACGCTGGCGCAGGCGCCGAGGACCAGAGGGGCGGAGAGGAGGAGTGGAGAGAGGCGCATTCGAGGGCTCCGGAGAGAGGCGAGAATCGTTCCACGCGGTTGCCGGAGCGCCCAACGTGGGCCTGGTTCGCCGATGGGTGACCCTGCGCCGGGAACCCACATCGGTCCCGCACCCGGAGCACGCTGGCTCGGTCTCGACCGGCCGTCGCTCGCGGGGCGGAATCCGGTCGTCACCGGTGCCGCCCGAAGCCGTTCAGTGAACAGCCGATGGCGAGCGAGCGAGAGCGCGACTTCTTCCGTCCCGACCCCGGCACCACTGTCCAGGGGTGATCGACGACCTCTGGTACAAGAACGCCGTCGTCTATTGCCTCGACGTCAAGACGTTCCAGGACTCCAACGGCGACGGCGTGGGGGACTTCGAGGGTCTGGCCCGTCGCCTCGACTACCTGTCCGGCATTGGCGTCGGCGCGGTGTGGCTCCTGCCGTTCTATCCCTCGCCGAAGCGCGACAACGGCTACGACATCACCGACTTCTACGGTGTCGACCCCAAGATGGGCAGCCTCGGCGACTTCGTAGATTTCACCCACGAGGCGAGGAAACACGGCATCCGGGTTCTGATCGACCTGGTGGTGAATCACACCTCGGACCAGCATCGGTGGTTCAAGGCCGCGGTCAGCGATCCTCGATCGCCGTACCGAGACTGGTATGTCTGGTCGAAGCGAAAGCCGCGCAATGCACAGACGGGAATGGTGTTCCCCGGGGTTCAGCGCACGACCTGGACGTACCACCCGAAGGCGAAGGCGTACTACTTCCACCGCTTCTACAAGTTCCAGCCGGACCTCAACCTGAGCCACCCCCAGGTGCAGGAGGAGGTCCGGCGGATCATGGGATTCTGGCTGCAGCTCGGCGTCTCCGGGTTCCGGATGGATGCGGTGCCCTTCGTCATCCAGAAGGAGGGGCCCAGCGGCCCACAGAGAGAGCAGTTCCGGATGCTGCGTGACCTCCGGAGCTTCCTGCAGTGGCGCACCGGCGACGCGATCATCCTCGGCGAGGCCAACGTCTTGCCGAAGAAGAACCGTGATTATTTCGGCGAGAACGGCGACCGGATGCACATGATGTTCAACTTCCAGGTCAACCAGAGTGCCTTCTACGCCCTGGCCTCGGGAGATGTCCGTCCCCTGGAGAAGGCGCTGGAGCGCACCCGGGTCAGCGACGAGACATCGCAGTGGGCGCACTTCCTCCGGAACAACGACGAGCTCGATCTCGGCCGGCTCACCGACGAGCACCGGGAGGCGGTCTTCGCCGAGTTCGGGCCGGACAAGACGATGCAGCTGTACGACCGGGGCATCCGGCGGCGGCTGGCCCCGATGTTCAACGGGGACCGGCGCCGCCTCGAGCTCGCCTACAGCCTGCTCTTCACGCTGCCCGGGACGCCGGTCATCCGCTACGGCGACGAGCTGGGGATGGGCGACGACCTGGCGCTCCCGGAACGGAACTGCGGGCGGACCCCGATGCAGTGGTCCACCGAGCGCAATGCCGGCTTCTCCATCGCGCAGAGGCCCATCCTTCCGGTGATCTCGGATGGCCCGTTCGGATACGGCCGCGTCAATGCCGCCCACCAGAAGGGCGATCCGACCTCGATGCTCAACTGGACCGAGCGCATCATCCGCGCCCGCAAGGAGTGTCCTGAGGTGGGGTGGGGGACCTGGAAGGTACTGCGGACCAGCTCGCCCCGGGTGCTCGCCCTTCGCTACGACTGGAGGAACAACGCGGTGCTGTTCCTCCACAGCTTCGACTCCAAGGCCCTATCGGTGACCTTCGGCGCCGGGAGCGCGAACGGGGCCTTTCTCGCGAACCTCCTGTCGAACAATCACTCGCGTGCCGACGGCCGCGGGCGGCACACCGTCGAGATGGAGGGGTACGGCTACCGCTGGTTCCGCGTGGGTGGGCTCGACTACATCCTCCGGCGCGAGCGCTGAGAGCCGTCTTCTATGGAGCTCATCCCGTGCTGGCGGCGGGTTCTCGAGGCGCGAGCAGGTCCTCGAGGAAGAAGGCCGATAGCTCGGCGCGCCCAGTGAGGCCGGCCTTGCGGTAGACCGCGAGCGACTGCAGGCGGACCGTCCGCTCGCTGGTCTCGCGAAGGCTGGCGATCTCCCGGAGCGAGAGTCCCTTCAGCAGGAGCAGGGCCACCTCCCGCTCGGCATCGGTGAGCTTCCAGACCTGGAACTGCGCGTCGATCGCCCGCCCCAGCCCTGCAGCGAGGGTCTCGGTCTCCCGTCGCCAGGACTCGGCCGCGGCACGAGCCTCCGCCAGGCGGGCCCGGAGTGCGCGGGCACCGGAGCGTTCCTGGCGGATCCGGCGCTGGAGCAGCCACAGGCCAATGGCCGCGAGGAGCAGAACGACCGACTCCAGCCCCAGGTGCAGATCCCGGGAGCCGCGCCGCCAGTCCTCCAGCAGGTCCGCCCCCATCAAGACGACGATCCCCAGGAAGATTGCTGCGGAGCGGAGCCGCTCGTGGCGGGTTCCGTCATCCGACGGATGGGTCGGCAGCTCCGGGAGAGCGGGGAGATCTGAGTCGTTCGACGGATGGAGCTGAGGACGGGAAGCGGGCAACACGGGAACAAACCCGGAGGAGAACGCCGTGAACACGCTGCTCTTGCACCCCGCCGTCGTCCATGTCCCCCTCGGTCTCGCCGTGGTGATGCCCCTGCTTCTCGGAGCCATGGCCTGGGCTGTCGTCACGGGTCGACTGCCGGGCAGGGTCTGGCTGCTCCCGTTCCTGCTCCAGGGAGTCTTGCTTGGGGCGGCGCTGGTCGCCCTGCGCACCGGCGCGCAGGACGAGGACCGGGTCGAGGCCAGGGCAGGGGAGTCGGCGGTGGATGCGCACCAGCGCGCGGCCCGGGCCTTCACCACGGCGGCCGGCGCGACGTTTCTCGCCGCAGCCGTCGCTCTGGCTCTGCGGAACCGCCGCCGTCCGTTCCTTGCCGCCGGCGTGACCAGCGTCCTGCTCTCGGTGGGAATGCTGGTCCTCAGGATCCAGACCGGGAGCCGCGGGGGAGCGCTGGTCCACGGCGGTCCGGAGGTGGTTCGCGGCGGCGAGGCACCGCCTGGCGCGCTGGAGCAAGGCCGGAGGGAGCAGCCCTCCGACGAGGACGATGAGGAGGAGGACGACTGACGCCCACTCCAGGGGGCGGCTCGGCTACGGTTGCGCCCCGGGAGGGACGACGATGCTCCGAACGCCGTGGCTGGGGCTCCTGCTCGCCGGCGCGGTTGCCGCCGGCCCTGCGAGCGCCGACTATGACCTGATCATCTCCGGAGGCCGGGTGGTCGACGGGACCGGCGCACCCTGGTTCCGCGCGGACGTCGGGATCCGGGGCGATCGGATCACCGCGGTGGGGAATCTCGACAAGGCGTCGGCGAAGCGCCGGGTGGACGCCGCCGGGAAGTACGTGGCGCCGGGCTTCATCGACATGCTCGGACAGTCCGAGCTTCACCTCCTGGTGGACAACCGGGTGGAGTCGAAGATTCGCCAGGGGATCACCACCGAGGTGACCGGCGAGGGCGGCTCGGTCGCTCCGATGAGCGAGGTGTTCATCGCCGAGATGAAGCCCTGGCTCGACAAGTACCGGCTCACCGTCGACTGGAAGGACCTGGACGGATACTGGCGGAGGCTCCGGAAGGCGCGTCCCGCCGTCAACCTGGTCACCTACGTCGGCGCCGCGCAGGTTCGGGGCGACGTCCTCGGCCTGGGTGAGGTGCAGCCCGACGCGGCCCAGCTCGCGCGGATGCAGCAGGAGGTCGAGACGGGGATGCGACAGGGCGCGGTGGGGGTCTCCTCGGGCCTCATCTACCCGCCGGGCTCGTACGCCACGACGGCCGAGCTGGTGGCCCTGGCGAAGGCGGCCGGACGCCACGGTGGCCTGTACGCGAGCCACATCCGCGGCGAGGACGACGTGGTGATCCAGGCGCTGGACGAGGCGATCGCCATCGGTCGCGAGGCGAAGGTGCCGGTGGAGGTCTGGCATCTCAAGACAAGCCTCCGCAAGAACTGGGGGCGGATGAAGGAGGTGGTGGATCGCATCGAGCGCGCTCGCGCCGAGGGCGTCGACGTCGCCGCCAACATCTACCCCTATGTCGCGGCCTCGAACGGGCTGGCGGCGACCGTGCCCGCCTGGGCACAGGCCGGTGGTACCGACGCGATGATCCGCCGCTTCCATGACCCCGAGACCCGTGGTCGGATCCTCCGCGAGGTGAAGGCAGCCCTGGAGCGGGAGCCGCCCGGTGACATCCTCCTCGCCAGCTGCGTCAACCCCGAGCTCAAGAAGTACATGGGCCGGCGGCTGGACGACGTGGCGAAGGAGATGGGGAAGCCGTCCGAGGAGGCGCTGCTCGCGCTGGTGGAGGCGGACAGGGGCCAGGGCTGGGTGGTGCGCTTCTGGATGAGCGAGGACGACGTCCGCCTCGCCATGCGGCAGCCCTGGGTGAGCTTCGTAACCGACAACCCGGGCCAGGCGACCGACGGTCCCTTCGCCGAGGACCTGGCCCATCCGCGCGCCTTCGGGAGCATGGCGCGAGTGCTGGGGCGCTACGTCCGTGACGAGCGTGTCCTGACCCTCGAGGAGGCGGTCCGCAAGATGACCTCCCTTCCTGCCCGCCGGGTGCGTCTGCTCGACCGGGGCATCGTCCGCCCGGGAATGGCGGCCGATCTGGTGGTCTTCGATCAGGAGCGGGTCCGGGATGTGGCCACCTTCGAGAAGCCGCTGCAGTACTCGGAGGGATTCAGCCACGTGGTGGTGAACGGCCGGGTGGTCCTCGATGACGGGAAGATGACGTCCGAACGCCCCGGAAGACCGTTGCGGCCGGCGCGTCCCTGACGATCACGGGGCGATTCGGCGAGAATGAGAAGCATGCGCAGGAGCCTTGCCATCGGCGGGCTGCTCACCGGCGTGGCCCTGGCCGTCGGAGGCTGTGTCCACGAACAGGACATTCCGCCACTTCCGCCTCCGCGGAGCACGACGGTGGGCACGTCTCCACTCGCCCCCTTCGACTCCGTCGACCTGCCACACCCGAATTCCCGCGAGCAGCTCGCGGCGGCGCTCCGGACCCGCGGCTTCCTGACCGCGGATGCCCCGGAGGGAACCCAGCTCGGGGGTGCCATCCGCGCGTTCCAGAAGAGCGAGGGGTTACCCCAGACCGGCTGGCCGGACGACCCGACGCTGCTGCGGCTCGGGATCGACCCGAGCACGAAGGACCGGACGCTGGACCCGGCGCCCGTCTGGCGAGAGGGCGCGACCGGTGCAGGCGTGAGCCACTGAGATGGGTGGCTGCCGGGGACTAGCCCGCGGCCTTCGCCTCCGACGACCGCCACGGGAAGTCCTCGGCCTCGATCAGCTGGCGAATCTCGACCTCACCATCCTGGAAGGGCGCGCGCTTGAGCCACTGGATCGCCTCGTCCTTGGATTTCAGCTCCCAGATCCAGAAGCCAGCGATCAACTCGGTCGACTCCGCGAACGGACCGTCGATGACGGTCCGCTTCGCGCCCTCGAATTTCACCCTGGCGCCTTTCGAGCTGGCCTCCAGACCCTCGGCCACGACCATCACCCCGGCCCTGACCAGCTGGTCCTCGAACTTGGCGATCTCGCTGAGGACCTGTTCCTCGGGGAGCTTTCCCGACTCCGAATCCTTGTTCGCCTTCACGATCACCATGAGTCGCATCATCGCCTCGTTTCATTCGGGCGCGGGCGGAGGCCGCAAACTCGGCCCGCACCCTGTCGTCCCTGAGCGGGGAAGGGCGAGATCCTGAATCCTGTCTGTCAGCGACCGCACAGCCCTCTGAACTTGCTCGGTAGCTCGGCAGAGCCCTGGAGCCGCCCGACGATGGCCCGCACTCGCTCTGGAAGGGGAGCCTGCGCGGTCCACGAATGATCGTCCCTCCCGGGCACCAGCGTGGCATGTTCGGACCATGAGCTCGAGCCCGGTCGACGTGCTGAAGCAGGCCGCGGCCGAGGCGGCGGCGAGCCGGGTGGTCTCGGGAATGGTCGTGGGCCTCGGGACGGGATCGACCGCCATCCACGCAGTGCCGGCGCTGGCTCGGCGGCTGCGCAGTGGCGAGCTCCAGGACATCCGGGCCGTCGCCACCTCGTTTCAGTCGACCATGCTGGCCCGAGAGCTCGGCATCCGCCTGGTGGATCTCGACGAGATCGAGCGCATCGACATCGCCATCGATGGCGCAGACGAGGTGGCGCCCGACCTGACGCTGATCAAGGGCGGCGGAGGAGCGCAGACGCGGGAGAAGATCATCGCCGCGCTGGCCGTGGACTTCACGGTCGTCGTCGACGAGGCAAAGCTCGTCGACCGCCTTGGCTCGACCCGTGCAGTTCCGGTGGAGGTCCTGCCGTTCGCCGTCGGGCCGGTGTCCCGGGCCATCC
>JBKPMY010000097.1:0-29675 GCA_046732375.1 Myxococcota bacterium | reverse complement strand
GTATCCCGGCGCGACCTACCGGTACTTCGCCAGCAACGACGAGCAGGCCTACTTCAGCACCGCCGACTCCCCGGACAAGGTGGTCGCCTTCTACACGCAGGGCGGGAAGAGGTCGTACTCGGCCGACGAGCTGAAGCAGGCCATGAAGTCCCGCGCGATGGCCGCCATGGACCAGAACAAGATGATCCAGATCATGCAGGAGGCGCAGAGGAAGGGGCAGGACCCCGCTCAGGCGATGATGGCCTGGCAGAAGAGCCTCGCCGGACTTGGCGCCGATCCGACGCGGAACTTCGAGGGACGCGAGGGCGTGGTGTCACCCCGCTACATCCCGGCCGACGACATGTTCAGCCGGGTGGTGGTCGTCTTCCGGGACGATCTGGTAGGAGCCACCGCGATCGTCGTCCCGGTTCCCTCGCCGGCCACGGAGGCGGCGATGACCGCGAGCGGGGACGACGTCATGAAGACGATCGCCCGCCAGCAGTTCATGGCTCAGCCGATCATCGACACGCCGCCCGCGGGGGAGTGAGCCGGAGCGCGGCGGGTCGTTCCTGACCGCTGCGTGAACGGGCGAGCAGACCGAGTCCTCCGGCAAGGGCGGGGACCTCGAGCTCGGCGAAGGGTTATGCTCTCCGCCCCGATGTTCCGCCCTGGGATCCTCGCCTGCAGCGCCGTCGTGCTCGCGATGTCCGCGGCGTGCAGTGGCGGCTCCGGTGCGGACGCCGGAGCGCCGGTGCTCCCGTACTACGGGCAGGTGCAGGCCCTCATCCAGCAGAACTGCCAGGGCTGCCACGTGACCGGCGGCGTCGCGCCCTTCGCCCTCGAGACGTACGAGGATGCCCGGAAGTACGCCGCGTACATCGCGAATGCCGTGCAGGCCCGGCGCATGCCGCCCTGGAAGCCGGCCGAGGGCTGCCGGGAGCTCGAGAACAGCCGGCGCCTCTCGGATGCCGAGGTGGCCACGCTGGTCGCCTGGGCCAGTGGCGGAACGCCCGAGGGAGATCCAGCGAAGTCGATCGCCTACACCCCGCCGGACGCAGGGCTTCCCTGGGTGGACCTCACGCTCGCTCCGGACCAGCCGTACACCCCCAAGTCCTCCCTGACCGACGACTACCACTGCTTCCTGCTCAACCCCGGCCTGACCGTGGACCGGTACCTGGTGGGCGTGGACGTCGCCCCCGGCCAGCGGAAGCTCGTGCATCACGTGCTCCTCTTCGCTGCGAGCGCGCTCGATGCGATCGGTGCCGACGGCGCGGATCCCGAGCCGGGCTGGACCTGCTTCGGTGGGCCGGGAACGAGCGGCACGCCGCGGATGCTCGGGGGGTGGGTCCCTGGAACGCAGGCCACCCGGTTCCCCGAGGGAACCGGCATCGCGATGAAGGCCGGCGAGGTGGTCGTGATGCAGGTCCACTACAACCTGCTGGCCGGGACGCCCGCGCCGGACACCACGCTGGTGAGGATGCAGCTCGCGACGGGCCCGGTGGCGAAGCCCGCGGCCATCCTCCCGATGGCGAACCTGGGCTTCAACATCCCCGCGGGCGCGACGGGCTACAGCTCCACCTTCCAGATCGCCTCGCCGGCGAACGGAGTTCTCTGGGGAGTCATCCCCCACATGCACACCAAGGGGCGGCGGGTGACGGTGAAGGCCGGAAACGGCTGCCTGGTCGACATCCCGTCCTGGGACTTCCACTGGCAGCAGTCGTACTTCTTCAGCACGCCCTTTCCGCTCACCGTGGGCACCCAGCTCAGCCTGAGCTGCACCTGGGACAACCCCACCGGCACCGCGGTGGTCTGGGGCGAGAAGACCACGGACGAGATGTGTCTCAACTACTTCTACGCCACGCAGAACTGAAGGCAGGACTCCTCCTGCTGCTCGCGCTGGGGTGCACCCGCCCCGAGCCTCCGCTCGAGGTGACGTACTGGTACCTGCGCGACTGAGGCGTCTGCGCGCAGGTCCGGTCCGCCGTGAGCGGACTTCCGAGCGAGTTCGGTCCAAGGGTGCGGGTGAGCACCGTGGAGCACCTCTCCCCGGGCGCTGCCGAGCAGGTGCGCGCCCTCGGGTTCGAGAGCCACGGGCTGGTCATCCGGCGCGGGGATCAGGTGGTGTTCAAGGCCGCGGACCACCGGGTCCGCATCGAGGACGTGCGCGCGGCACTCCGCCGGGAGCTCGGCGGTCCCGCACCCTCGGGCGGCTGAGCCTGGACGCTGGCGCGCGACCGCGCGAGCTGCCCCTGGAGCGACCGGAGTCGATGCTCCGGTCGCTCCGTTCGATCGGGTCAGGGAACGATGTTCGGGGTGCCCGAGTCGTACCGCGCCTTGGCGGGGAGCGTTCCCACCGTACCGCTGTCCGGATCCACCCAGGGCCAGGTCAGTGTCCCGAAGAAGGCCGGCTTGCTGGCCAGGTAGAGCGAAGGCGGGAGCGTCCTCGCCCCGCTCGCCCAGATGGTCCGGCCGTTCACCGAGTCCCAGTTCCCGTCGCGCCAGATGTGGGCCTTGGCGTATCCGTTGTCCCAGTTCCCGCCGTACATGAAGTTGTTGCCCAGGGCGAAGATGGGCGTCCCGTTCCGGGAGGAGGGATTGGTCTCGTAGACGTTGCCCCCGCGGAGCACGTTCCCGACGAACGCGCTCTCGTAGGTCCACGCGTCCACGCCGACTGCGCGGAGGTTCCCAGTGACGTTCCCCGAGGAGTTCCGCCCGGTGGCGTAGTTGCGGAAGTGGACGTGCCAGCCGGAGTTGCCGTGAGTGGTCGCGGAGCCGATGTTGGGGGTCCAGTTCCCCTCGATCAGATCGTGGTGGGTGAACGCGCCGTGGCTGTCGTCGATCGCGTTCTCCTGCCAGCCCGGCGCGTTCCAGATGACCGCGTTGTCCACGTAGTTGTAGGCGATGACGTTCCCGCCGCCGCTGGCGATGGAGACGATCGGCTTGTTGTTGTCGATGGAGATGTTGTTCTCCACCAGGCTCGCCGAGCTGCCGGTGCCGATCACGATGCCGTAGGCCTGACCACCCGGGTTCTGATCCCGGGACTCGTGCACGTACGAGTCACGGATGACGCAGCGATAGCAGCGCCCGAGCCCGATGTTGTAGCCGTCCTTCCCGGGATGGGCCGAGTCGGAACCGCGCGAGCCGTCCGCCTCCACGTTCTTGGCCCAGGCGTAGGACATGTAGCTGAAGGCGATCGTCCCACCGGGGAAGCCCCACTGGTTGTTGCCGCCCGCCACGGCGATGTTCTCGATCCCCGACCAGCGGTTGCCGAGGAACACCGAACGGTTGTCGTTCGCCACCATTCGCCAGACCTGGGGGGAGCGGGAGGCCATGAAGTCCTTCGTCAGCGGCTCCTTCAGGAAGAGGGTGTTCCCGCTGATGGCGGTGATCTCGCTGGCCTGCCCCACCGAGCGCCAGCGCGGGACGGCGTTCACCGCGGCGGCGTTCGCGCTCGCGAGGTCGCCCACGTTGATCCCCGGCGCTCCGGTGCTCGGCCCGGCCCAGGAGAAGGAGGGCTGCCGCTTGAAGTACTGACCGTCGTAGAACCAGAGGAAGCTGGCGTTGAGCTGGACGCTCCCGTTCGGTATCGCCGGGCCGTCGAGCATGTCGATGGTGATGACGTCGCCCACCACGAAGCGGCTGGCGTCCGCCACCTCGATGGTGTTGGTGCTCATCCAGGCATTGCCGCGGACCGCGGTCACGCGGAAATCGCCGTCGTTGAAGCCGCCCCGGTGGCCGAAGAGCACCACTGTACCGTAGTCGGGGATGGTGCCGTTGGCGACGAGACGGGTCCGGTCGGCGCCCTCACCGCGGATGGTCACGTTGTCCACCGTGACGTAGAGGCCCACCTGGCCGCCCTTGTTGGGAAGACCTTGTGGATTCACGTAGTAGGTCCCGGCCTTGAGGAGGACGATCTTCCGGCTGCTCGGAGTGGCCGCGGCGCCCGCGGCGTTGATCGCCGCCTGCATGGCGCTGGTGAATGCCGCTGCGTTGCCCTGGCCCGCGAGAGCCGGATTCACCGAGTAGCCGCCGTAGGGATTCCCAGACGGGAGCCACACCGTCGCCGGTCGGACGGCGTCGTTGTCCCCGGGCACGCCGCCCGGGATGCCTGGTGACCAGCGAGTCTGGAACTGCTTCGGAAGGAACGAGGAGTCAATCGCTGCGGTGTCGGTCTCGATCTCGGAGGCTTTCGGGCCGTCTCCGGCGCCGGAGGGACCGCAGGCGGAAACCGCGACGAGGAGGGAGAGAACGGCGGCGATCGTCGTTGAGGATCGTGTGGTCGTCATGCCTTTCCGCGTTCGGGCGACTCGTGAGCCGCCCGGGGGTTCGTTGTGGAGCGCGGACCCTCACACGCGTGGCGCGAAGCACGAAGCAAACACGACGATGTGGTCAGGTGTGGCTCGCGCCCCAGGCCCGAGGCCGAGCGAGCACGCTCGCCGTCGAGAGCGGATTTCTCCAGCTCTCTCCGAGTGACAGTTCGTTTACGAATGTCGCATGATGTGCCGAACAGGGCGCATCAGCGATCTTCGGGACAGCGATAAGCGACGCCCGAAGCTGCTGCGGTGGTCCCGTACGCCATGCTCGCCGGGCTCGGGGTCCGGGCGGCGACCAGGTGCGTGGCGCCCCGCAGCGCCGCGCGCTGGCGGAGCTCGTACAGCGCGGAGGCTTGCAGCGCGTCCTCGGACGCCAGCAGCTCGGTCGAGGTCCGGACCGCCAGCGCACCGATCTTCTCGCAGCGCTCCGCGGGCGCCTCCAGCAGCGCCGCGGAGGGCGTCGCCGTGGTCGCGCAGCCGGCGGCGAGGAGCACGAGGAAGGTGGGAGCGACCCGCAGCATCGACCGGAAGCTGAACAGGGACCGCCCGCCACACGCAACCGGTCTGAAGGACCCTCGGTCGCCCGGTGGGCGGTCACGCACCGCCATCGCATCGAGCGCGTCCGCCCGCCGTGCTCCAGCCGCTCGAGGCCCACCTCGCTGGACGATGGCGTGTGCTGCCGCCACGCCGCTGCCCCTGGGCTGCACGCCCTAACTTCACCGAGGTCCAGGCGTTGGAGCGTCTCGTTGACGGCCGGAAAGTGGGAAAGCAACCGCCCGTCACAGGTCGGCTCTCCGCGGGGGTCCCCCCCAACTCGCAGGTGAGCCGGCCTTTTTTTGTGCGCGCTGCCGTTCCGGCGATGGACCGCGCGGCTCGGCGGTCATTCCTTCGCCGACGCACGAGAGAGGATCCAGGAGCGAACCTTCCCCGCGTTGCGGCCCAGCGGTCGGCTCCGCGACACCAGCCAGTAGCCGTACTCGATGGGCAGTGGCCGGCGGCGAGTCGCGGCCACCAGCTGTCCGGAAGCGAGGAAGGGGCGCACCAGCGCCAGGCGCCCCAGCGCCACGCCATGGCCGGCCAGCGCCGCGTGGATGGCCTGCTCGTACTGGGTGAAGCGGAGGACCCGCCTCGGCCTTTGCCGGGATACGCCGCAGGCCTTGAGCCAGTGGGCCCAGTGGAGCAGCGGATGGGTCGGGTCGTCGAAGTCGAGGAGGACCGCCTTGTCCTGCGCTGCCGAGTCGTCGAGGTCCATGGGGATGCTGGAGACCGGGAGCAGCTCCTCGCCGAACAGCCGGACCGCGCCCGACGGAGCGTCCTCCGTCGGGCAGTAGCGCACCGCGAGGTCGATGGCCTCGCGCTCCAGGTCCAGCACCCGGTTGCTGGCCACCACCCGCAGGTCCACGTCGGGGTGGGTCGCCTGGAGCTCGCCCAGCCGGGGCAGGAGCCAGAGCGCGGCGAAGCCGGTGGAGCTGGTCACGGCGACCGAGCTCGGATCCACCGGCCGGAGCGCCTCGATGGCCTCGCCGAGCTGATCGAGCCAGGCGTCGGCGGTACGGAAGAGGCGCGTTCCCTCCGGCGTCAGCTCGACGCTGCGGTGGCGGCGGACGAAGAGCGCACACCCCAGCGCATCCTCCAGGGCGTGGATCTGCCGGCTGAGCGCAGGCTGGGTGATGGCCAGCTCGCGGGCGGCGGCGGTGACGTTGAGGGAACGTCCCACGGCGACGAAGCCGCGGAAGAGCTCGAGGGGCGGAAGGTTCAGCAGTCGGGGTGGCATTCCTGCTCCGCATGCGAACCGGCCACAGACGGCATTGGAGTCCGGCCCGGAGGTTCCGTACTGAAGAGGCCCATGGACCCGAGCATCGCGCAATTCACCAAGGGAGAGCGGCCGCGTCCGGCATCGGTCATCGCCCCGCTCCTGTATCTCGGCAGCTGTCCCGATGCGCCCTTCAGCTACGTGGGCCACCCTCCACCGGGGATGCCGGCCGACAGCTGCGAGTACGTCGCCCGCCCGGTCCTCATCCACGATGCCCGCGACGCCGCGGGGTTCCTGGACCTGAACCGGAACGGATTCGAGCTGTGGCACGCGCCCTCCTCGGTCCGGGACTTCCTCGACGAGGAGGAGGTGGAGGGTCGGTATGTCCCCGAGCTGGTGGAGCTGGTCCTCCGGGCCACCGGCGCCGACACCGCCCACGTCTTCGATACCCTGCTTCGCCGCCGGGAGCCGGGAAGGCCCGCGATGACCCTCGGCGGACGGAGAGGTCTCTTCGCCGGCCCCGCGGGCCGGGTCCACGTCGATTACACCGAGGCCTCGGGGGCGAGGCGGTACGGGAAGGTGCTGCAGGGACGACCGGAGCCAATTCGCTTCGCCATCGTGAACGTCTGGCGGTCCATCGGATCGGCCCCGGTGCTCGACACGCCCCTCGCGGTCTGCGACGCGCGGAGCGTGCGGCCGGAAGACCTGGTCGCGACCGAGCTCCGGTACCCCGAGCGCACCGGGGAGATCTCCCTGGTCCGGTACCGGCCCGAGCATCGGTGGTCATACGTGTCCGAGATGCGGCGGGACGAGGTTCTGCTCTTCAAGCAGTACGATTCGGACCATGGAGTGGCCCGCTTCGTGCCTCATGCCGCGTTCGACCATCCGGCAGTGCCGGCGGATGCGCCGTCCCGGCAGAGCATCGAGGCGCGAGTGCTGGTGACCTTTCGCTGAGGCGAGGCACGCGATGGAGCTCTGGTTCGACCTGGCGAGCAACTACAGCTACCTGACCCTCATGCGCATCGACGCCCTGGCGGAGGAGGCCGGCGTGAAGGTGCGCTGGGAGCCGTTCCTCCTCGGGCCCATCTTCGAGTCCTTCGGCTGGAACAGCTCACCCTTCGTCCTGCAGAAGGAGAAGGGCGCCTACGTGTGGAAGGACATGGAGCGTCAGGCTGCCAAGTACGGGCTGCCCTGGCGGAAGCCCGCCCGCTTCCCGCAGAACACGGTCCTTCCGGTTCGGGTGGCGCTGCTCGGCCGGGACGAGCCGTGGATGCATCCCTTCTGCCGCGCGATGGCGCGGGCGAACTTCGCCGAGGACCGGGACATCTCCGCGGTGGAGACAGTGGGCGAGGTGCTCGAGTCACTGTCTCTGCCGGCGGCGGCCATCCTGGCCCGGGTTCAATCGCCGGAGGAGAAGCCGAAGCTCCGGGGGCAGGTGGAGCGGGCGCGGGCGCTGGGCATCTTCGGCGCGCCCACCTTCTTCGTCGACGGCGAGATGTACTGGGGCAATGACCGCCTGGAGGACGCGCTCGAGGCGGCCCGGGCCCGCGCACCGATGCGATAGTTCCACGGCACCCTCCACTGGACCTGCTGAACCCGCCGTCCAGAAGGAGAGGGTGCCATGGAGACGAAGCGCTCGATCAAGACCGTCGCTGCAGTGTTCCTCGGGGTGTCGCTGGTGGGGCTGCTCCTCTCGCTCGGCGGGACCGGCGCCGTCGATGTCGGCGCCGAGCCGGCGGCCATCGTCCAGGGTCCGTGACACATCGAGCCGGTCAGGGCGACGTGCCACCGCGCGCGTCGCCGGACCGGAGCGGCGGACCTTGCCAGTCTCCCTGAAGGACGAACGCGGCCCAGCTCTCCGGACCATCGAACGGCCGGGTGGCGAGCAGCTTTCGCTGGGCCTGGCGAAGCGCCGGCCCGGGCCGCAGGCCCTCGACGAGCATCGCCCGGTAGACCTCCTTCATCAGCTCGCTGGTCGCCCGATCCGGGACCTTCCACAGGCTCGAGAGGACCTGAAGCGCCCCCGCGTGAATGAAACCGCGGGTGAGGCCGACCAGGCCTTCCCCATGCACCGGCTTGCCGAGGGCCGTCTGGCAGGCGCTGAGAACCACCAGGTCGGCGTCGATCCGCATCTGGTAGACGTCCTGGAGGCGGAGGAATCCGTTCTGTGCCTTGCCGCGAGAATCGAGCAGCGAGAGCACCAGGCCGGACAGCTCCGGGTGAGTGCTGTTGAGCAGCCCGTGGGTCGCGAAGTGCAGGACCCGATAGCGGGCCACCGCCGGGTCGAGCGCCAGGGTGCGTCGGGCGTCGAAGCCGAGAGCTCCGAGCCGCTGCTCGGCCGGGACGAGGGAGAGAATTCGCTCGGCCTCGTCCCGCGTCCCCGGCAGCCGGGCCAGTCGCTGCAGTCCCATCGCGTCGATCGATCGCTTGAGGTCCGCCGGAAGGGCCAGAGCCTCCGCGCGCTTCCCCTCGAGGCGAGGATCACGGCGGTCGAACACCGGATCGGCGAGCACCGCGACGACCCCGGCATGCTGCGCCGCGCGCGGGCTCGCCCTGAGCGCGGCCACCGCGGACGCCGAGGGCACGAGAATCACCTCGTGCCGCTCGATCATCCGGTGTCCGGACCCGGGGAGCACCAGGGCCGGAAACGGAAGCTCGTGGAGGGCTCCATCCGCGGCGATGACGACGCGCTTTCTCTCCATCCGCGCCGCCGCCGGCCCGAGCAACGTCCGACCCAGCTGCGTCGCCAGGCGCCGCTCGGCCGTGGGGTCACCGTGGGACGCCTGCACCCGCTGGGTCAGCCCGCGCACCCGCCTTTCGAGGTCGGGGCGCGCCGGGAGCGGGTGGACTTCCAGCGAGTCCCTGGAGACCACGAACAGGAAGCTCCGGTCCTTCCCGAGCAGGTACTCGAGGAGGATGGTTTCCTCGTCGAGAACCTCCGACTGGACGGCCTCGGCGTGCAGGGGTTGCGGTCGGATCAGCGCCGCGGACCGCGGGTTCTGCTCCCGGAGTCGCGACCGAACGTCCTCGAGCTCCGTGAGGACGCGGCGCAACTCGGGCAGCTGGTCCGTGCCGCCGCCGAGCGCCGTCCTCCGTGCAGCCTCGGCCGAGATTCGCTCGGCGTCCCGGGCCAGGCGACGCTCCCTGGCGAGGAGCTCGGGATCCGCACCCTGGTCGAGGTCGATCCGCGACTCGGTCAGGAGGTCCAGAAAGGTCCGGGCGCGAGCGCGCTCGCTGATCGAGAACATCTCTGCCGCTCGCGCGGGATCCGGAGAACGCCGCTGGAGGTCCCAGAGCACCGAGACCAGCAGCTCGTAGCGCTCCCGGTTGCGCGCGGTATAGCTCATCCGACCGCTGGTGCCCGGTAGGGTCAGACGGTCGGACTCGGTGAGGGCCACCGCCCGGTGGAGCACCTGCACGCTCTCCTGGAGTCGCCCCAGCGCCCGCAGGGCTCGCCCCATGTTGGTCAGAGAGATGGCCTGCTGGTTCGTGTCCAGGACCTCCTCCGCGACGCGGAGTGCCGCGCGGTGCTGGGCGAGGGCCTGCTCGGCCCGCCCCCGGAACGCCAGCACCTCGCCAAGCCCGTCGAGCGCGAACGCGAGATTGAACCTGTCACCGACCGCGGTCAGCAGCTCGAGCGCCTCCCGGTAGACCTGCTCGGCGGCGGAGAGGCGGTTCGTGTCGGCGTACACCCATCCGAGATGGGTGAGGGAGATGGCCTGCTGCCGGCGATCCCCGCCGGCCCGGTGCACGGCGAGAGAACGACGGAACTGGGTCTCGGCCTCGGCGAAGCGACCCAGATCGTAGAGCACCATCCCGATGGTGTCGGTGTTGATCGCCTGGGCGGCCGCGGACACGGTGCCCCTGGCCGCCACCCGGTGGGACTCCCGGAAGAGGTCGAGGGCGCGCTCGTACTCCCTGGTGAGGTAGTGCACGAAGGCGGTGTTGTGCAGGATCTCCGCGAGTAGGTTGACGTTCCCCAGCGGCTCGGCGAGCGCGCGGGCGCGGTTCAGGTCGTCCAGTGCCGGGGTCAGGCGGTTGAGGTTGGTGTTGACCGCCGCCCGGTCGTTGAAGGCCTGGGCGAGCGCGCGAGGGTCGCCGAGGCGGGTCCGGAGCTCGATCGCCGCCGTCATCTCCTTGCCCGCGTCCTCGAGGTCCCCCAGCTGCCAGAGCAGGGCCCCGGAGCCTGCGTGGGCCTCCGCCTCGCCGCGGAGGTCGCCGGCCTGGTGCGCGAGTGCCGCCGCGCGTGTCTCGAGCTCCAGCCCCTGCCTCTGGGAAGGTTCGGACCCTTCGGACCAGAGGAGGAGCGCGCGCTGGTGCAATCGCTCACCCTCGATCCGGAGCCGATCCTGTTCCGTCGCCGGGCGAGGTGGCTCCATCCGGAGCAGGACCTTGCCTGGCGGACCGGTCTCGAGGGCCAGAGAGAGAGTGCAGGTGCCCGAGCGGGTGGGCACCCCGGCGATCGGAAGTGGCTCGTCCAGCAGGACCGGATTCCGGACCTCCGCCAGCGGCTCGCCCGATGGGTCGCGGAGGAGAGCAACGATCGGCTGCAGGTCGGGAGCGAGGCTGGACCGGATCACCTCGCCAGCGCCGCAGGCGATCTCGACGACGGCGGCCCTCTCCGCGGTCACCGCGACGGAACGCGCGTCGGACCCGTCGGCTCCGGCCACGGGGGCCAGCAGCATCGTCGCCACGGCGGACAGAAGGGAGGTCATCCGGAAGGAGATCTCCGCGTGTTCCGGGGCTCACGCGTCGCGAGACCGGCGGGCGCGGAGCATTTCATGTCGCGAGCCGGAAAGGGGAAAGGGGGGACGTTCTATCGATGACTGGACTCGCCGAGCAGGAACAGCCCCGGCGCCCCTCGGGCGACCCGGCTCGCCGGCGAAACGCCCCGGGAGTCCTGGCCCGGGCAGCGGTACCGGATGGAGCCGATCACCGCGAGCAGCGCGACCAGCACGAACAGGGCGGCGAGCCGTGCGCCGGCCCGGGTGTCATCGAAGGGAAGCTGATGCCTCATGACGTCCTCCTCGGGAGCTCTTGAAAGGCAGTCGGCGAGAGCCCTCGATCGAGGAGTGGTGGCAGCGGTCAGATCATCGCACCGGCGCGGGCAGCGTCCGGAAGGGGTGCTGGGACACGGGCACCCACTTGCCGCCCCGGGCCTCGCCCTCGAGCGAAAGCGTGTACAGGCCGGGGGGGAGGAGCGAGGCGTCGAGACCGACCAGCAGCGCGTCCCGGGTCGCCGGCGCGACGGCGTCCTGGAAGAGGTCCGCGCCCCGCTCCGAGCGGACGGTGACCCGGTAGCGCTCGAACCGGAGCGGCAGCTCCCGCTCGACCCACACCGCCACCGGCTGACCCGCGGGCGGGAGCACCACGCTCGGAAGCTCGCTCCCGCGCCTGGTCATGAGCGCGAGAACCGGGATCCGCCCGGTCGCCTTCGCCGGGCCGGGCGGACTCGCCTCGGGTGGCCTGCGGGCGCGCTCCAGCTCGGCGCGCGTCCGGGCCAGCTCCGCCTCGGTCCGGGCGAGCGTGTCGCGCTCGCGGGCCAGCGCCTGCTCGACGCTCCGCGTCTGCTGCGCACCGGACCAGACTGCCACGGCGACGGCGGCTGCTGCCGCCACCGCCCAGACCAGGCGCGTTCCCCACCGCGGCCCGGCCAGCCGGCGAAGCGGAGCCGAGGCGACCACAGGCTGGCGGCGCTCGAGCTCCTGGAACCCGGCCTGCATCCGCTCCGCAGATTCCACGCGGTCCATGCACTCCGGGCACCCGATCAGGTGGGACTCGAACTCGACGCGCTGCTCCGCCGGGAGCCGGCCGGTGGCGTACTCCTCGGGCCAGCTCGTCTCGTGCACGCGACCGGAGTCCATCTCACCCCTCAAGTGTCACCACCTGCCGAAATATCTCCCGGGTTCCAAAGTGCCCGGAATCGTTCACGGGCGCGGTGCACGATGCGGTTGAACTGGAGCCGGTCCACGCCGAGTTCGGCGCAGAGCGCGTCCTTGTCCTCCTGGCCCAGGTAGAAGCGCCGGAGCACGGCCCGATCCCGCTCGGTGGGAAGCGCCTCCAGCACCCGCGCCACCCTCCGGGCGTCCTCCTCGCGCTCCAGCTGCTCGCTGGCCGAGGCCGCCGGAGACGGGGTCCGCTCCAGGCCCGCCTCGTCCTCGGGAACGGTGCGCCGGGCCTTCCGGAAGTGCTCGATGGCGAGGTTGCGTGCGAGACCCGCGAGGAAAGCACCCGCCTGGGATTCGTCCCGGAGGGCACCGGCGCGGATGCGCTCCAGTCCGACCCGGAAGGTTTCCTGGTGCAGGTCGTCCACCAGCGCCGGATCGCGGGCCACGTGCCGGAGGATGACCCGCACGCCGCGGCTGAAGGCCCTGACGAGCTCGTCCTCGGCGGATCGGTCGCCGGCGCGGATGCGCGGCGCCAGGGTCGCCAGGGCGGGGGGTGTTTCTTGCACCGCCGGCAGATGTTGCCACGGTGACGGTGCGAACGCTGCGATGGCTGCCGGGCGAGGCAAGCGCCGGCCCGCAGGGCTCGTCACGGCTCAGCCGGTGGCGGCCTCGCCGGTGCTGGGCACCGTCTCCGGTTCCCGGCGCTGACGCCGCAGCCATACCAGCGCGGCCGGGAGCCACATTGCGGCGGCCACCAGGCACGCCGCCTCCCCGATGACCGCGGTGATCCCCAGGCTCCGCACGCCGTAGTTGAGCGAGCGCGTGAGGGCCAGGTATCCGAGCAGGGTCGTCAGACTGCAGAGGACAACGGCGCCGCCGGTGCGACGGAGCACCTCCACCGGGTCCCGCAGCTCGAGCTCGCGCTGGACGATGTTCACCGCGTAGTCCACGCCGATGCCGAAGGTGACGGGGAGGGCGATGAAGTTCAGGAAGTTCAGCTTGAACTTCCACAGCGCCAGGATTCCCACCGTCCAGAAGACGCCCACCAGCAGGGAGAGGATCACCTGGAGCCTCGCCCCGCGTCCGCGGAAGCTGAGGAGGACGATGGCCAGGGTCGCGATCAGGGAGGCCGCCACCGCCCGCGGAACGTCCTTGAGGATCGCGGCCCACATGTCGGCATAGATGACCGCTCGCCCCGAGCCGCGAATCTCGGTGCCGTCGGGCAGCACGGTGCTCCGGTAGCCGTCGGCCCAGCGCAGGAGGTAGTGCGCGTCGGCCGTGTCGCTCCCGTCGGCGGGACTGATGTAGACGATGCGGCCGCGCGTCCCGTCCTTCTCGGTGTAGGGACGGGCGATGGCGTCGGGCAGCTCGTCGATGCCGAAGGGCCGGAGATCCTCCGGTGGGACGTAGGGCTCGATCTTCTCCCAGTCCTTTACCAGGCCCATCCGGTGCGCCTTCAGGATGCGGCGCCGGAGCTGCATCAGGATGGTGATCTTCTCCTCCTGATCCTTCGGCACGAAGTCCTGGAGGGTGTGCACCGCCTTGAACGGCTTCGCGTCGGCGGGAGCGGCGTCGCGGCGGGCCTCCAGCACGGCCTTGAGGGGCGCCACCTGGTCGAGGCGGTCGGTCATCACCGCCATCCCGTCCACGCCGATGAAGCCGGTGAGCTCGGACGCCACATGGAACAGCCGGTGCACCTCGGCGACGGCGGAGCGATCGCTCTGGATCTTGTTGGTGTCGTACTCCATCGGATCCGAGCGGATGTAGAAGACGGTGAGCACCGCGCCGGCGATGGCCAGCACCGTGCCCACCACGGTGATGGCGCGCGGCGCGGCGGTCACGGCCCAGGCGAACGGAGCGCCGAAGGGCACGCCCTCCCCCTGGACCCGCAGGAGCCGCCGCCACCAGGAGACCCGCTCCAGTGGAACGAACCGCTCCATCAGGAGAAGCATCGGCGGGAGTGCGAGGAAGGCCGCCGCCCAGCAGATCAGCATGCCCATCCCGCCGATCCACCCGAACTCCTGGAAGCCCTTGAACTCGGTGACCACCAGGGCGCCGTAGGCCGCCGAGGCGGTGGTCGCCGCGGTGAGGGTGGGGCGCCAGGTCTGTCGCATGGCCTCGACGATGGCCGGCTCGGTGGGCATCCCGAGCCGGCGCTCCTCGAGGTACCGGGCCATCAGCATGATCGAGACGTTGATCCCGTTGCCGGCGATGATCGTGAACAGGAACCCGGTGGCGAGGTTCAGCCTGCCGATGAACAGCTCGGTGAGGGCGAAGGTCCAGGCCACGCCGATGCCGATGGCCAGCCCCATCGAGATGACGGTCCGGAGGCGCAGGTAATAGAGGAAGACGATGCCCAGGATGAGCACCGTCCCGGCGAGACCCACCTCGGTCAGGTCCCGGTTGATGAGCCGGTACTCGGCGAGCCCGATCAGGAGGTCTCCGCTCAGGTCCCACCGCGCCGCGGGATCGAAGGAGGCCGGGTTCACCCGCCTCACCACCTCGGAGACCTTCGCCACGGCCTCCTCGGCCTTCTGGAAGTCCGCTCCGACGACCCCGCTGCGGATGACCACCACGGCCTTTTTGCCGTCCGCGCTCTGGTACCGACCGTCGCCCGGGAAGCGACGCTCGTCCTCGGCCTTCACCCCCAGGCGAGACTTCACCGTGTCCGGAGCGATCGGTGGAGGAGGTGCCTCCGCCTCGTCCTCCAGACCTAGCTGGAGGCCGGTCTCCTTTCCCACCTCGTAGGCGTAGCGAGCCTCGACGTCGTCCCGGAGCTTCTTCAGCGTCGCCAGATCCGTGTACAGCCCGGTGCGCGGCCGCAGGAAGGCGAGCGCATCGTGCACCCCGTTCTCCACGCTGCCCACCCAGGGGGGGCCGAGCTCCCGCAGCGCGGGCACGAGCGCGTCCGCCGCCCGGCGAATGCCCGCCGGATCCTGTCCCTCCAGCACCACGAAGATGGTGGACTGGCTCGAGGTCCTCGCCGAGATCCGGCGGAGCTCCACGACGCTCGGCCGGGTCTCGGGGAGCAGGCTCTCGAAGCCGGTCTCCACCCGGAGCCGGCTGGCGAGGACGATGGAGATGGCGGTGAGCACGCCGATCACCCCGAGCAACAGGCGGGGATGGCGGAGCTGCCAGCCCACGAGGCGATCCAGCGCCCGTCGCAGCAGGGAACCCACCATCACTCCCTTCCCTCCGGCGGGCAGGCCCACAGGTGATAGCGCTGCATCACCACGCCCCTGCGCTCCACCGCGAGCGTGCGGAGCGGGGTGCAGCGGTGGTCTGGGAGCAGCGCTCCTGGAGGCTCGTGGTAGTGGTCATCCTGGACGTACAGCACCGGGACCGTCGCCGGTGGATCGCGCCGCCCGAGGAAGTCGAACTGCGTCCGTCGCGTTCCCGGGCAGTAGACCTCCGGTCGATCATCGAGCGCCGCCAGGAGATGCGCGCAGAGGGCGTACTGGCAGCTCGCCACCACCGCATCGGGGCCGAGCGTCGCCGCCTCCTGGCCGACCGCGGCCCGGACCTCCGGCCAGCCGGTCATCTCGTTGAAGAAGTCGCGGTCCGCGTCGTAGGCGCCGGCAGGGAGGAAGCGACGAAGGGAAGGGTTTCTGGCGTAGGCGTAGAACACGGCGGTCCCGGCGAGGGTGAGGGCCAGGCAAGCCCCGATGTACCACCGGAGCGCGGCCGGGAGTCGCCCGGCAGGCTCGTCGAGGAGCCCGCCCGCGGCCACCACCAGGGGAAGGTAGCCCACCATGGTCCAGTGAGACTCGGCGTCGCGGACCCGGGCCATCATCACCCAGAAGAAGAGGAGGACCGGCCAGCTCGCGAGGGCGAGGAAGCGGAACCGGTCGTCCGCCGACGAGCGGCGGATGCAGACCACCAGCACCGCGAGCAGCGCGGGGAAGATGAGCGGGTTCAGTGGTCCGAGCTGTCCCACCAGGGCATGCCAGGCGTTGAAGGCCAGCGAGCGGAGGTCCTCGGGTCCCGTGCGCTCGACGAAGTGCAGGACCAGCGACGGCCAGCCTCGCTGCTGGTTCCAGAGCAGCACCGGCGCGGCGATCGCCAGCGCCACCAGGCTCCCCAGGTACAGCGAGGGGCGGCGAAGCCAGCGGCGGCCCTGCGGGGAGACGAGGGCGTACAGCAGCCCGACACCGAGCAGGAGCACGCCCGAGTACTTGGCCAGGAAGGCCAGACCGGACACCGCACCGGCGGCGAGCGGGCGCCAGGGCTCGTCGTGCTCGCGCATGCCATTCAGCAGCAGGAGCCCGAGCACCCACAGCGGGGCGAGGGGAGCCTCGGGATTCAGCGCGTAGCTGGAAGCGAAGAAGACCGGGATGACGGTGACGATGGCCACCGCCAGGAACCCGGCGCGCGGAGAGAAGAGACGGCGCCCGAGGAGGTAGACCAGTGCGCCGAACACCACCGAGCAGACCAGCGGCCCGGCGCGAACGGCGAGCGAGCCATGCGAGCCACGGGTGGTGAGCCAGGTCATCCAGGCCACCAGCGGCGGGTGGTCGTAGTAGCTGAGCCCGGGGAAGCGGGACCAGACGTAGTAGTAGGCCTCGCCGTTGGCGATGTCGGTCGCGGTGACGAAGAGGAGGCGCACCAGGGTGGCGCCGGCGATCAGGAGCGCGGTCCAGCCGACCCACTCCCGCTCGCCCTGCCGGGCGGGTACCGCCACCATCGCGTCAGCCGTGCGCACCGCTCACCACTCGACCACGAAGTCTGCGTAGTCGGCCTCGGACGGCGACTGGGAGTTGTCGCCGTCGGTCATCACCCCGATGGCCACGAAGTCCGGAACGTCCTCCAGCTTTCCACCGTAGTGCTTCACGAACTCCCTTCTCGGATCCACGGTGTGGGAGGTCCAGACGTCCATCGGGCCGCCCACCTGCACCAGTGTCGTGTCACGATCGAAGAACCAGCCCCGGTTCGACTGACACGACGTCCCCACCGTCCCCATCGTGCTCCAGACGTACTTGATGACCATCAGCTTCAGCCCGGCCTTGAAGGCCAGGAACACCGACGCCGCCGAGTCCGACGCACCGGGCCCGCAGTCGTTCGCCTCGTTCGGCAGCGCATGCGCCCGCCACCGCCGGCTCACCGAGCGCACCGCCTGGCGCGCCGCCTCGGGAACACCCGCCTTCAGGACCACGTTCCCGAGGCCCGGCCGGTAGACGCCACGGAGGATGGGAGTGCCTCCGTCCTCGCCCACCGAGTAGTAATTCACCGGGCCGGAGTCCTCCTTGAAGACGGTGAAGTCCCGCGGGGGGATGACGACCCGGTGTGCGGGAGCGGACACGGGCACGGCCCCGCCGTCGCTCGCGGCGAGCGCCCCGAGCAGAACAGCCATCGAGAAGATCATGTCGTGGTGTCCACTTGACGTTACTCGGTGTGCGCATGTCAAAAGCGGCACCGGTGGACGCTTCGCTCACCTCCGACATCGCACCTCCGACCTCCTCGGGGGTGGACCGGGCCATGCTCGCCCTGGCCGAGGCCATCATTCCGGGGACCAGCAGCATCCCCGGCGCGGACGACAACACGGTCCGTGAGGTGGCCGCGCTGGTGGACCGGATCTCGCCCAGCCTGGGCAAGGTGTGGACCGCGGCGCACCGGGCACTCGATGCGGGAGCGCGGCTGCGCACCGGCCGGCGCTTCCACGCCCTCTCCGTCGCCCGCCAGCAGGCGTTGCTCCGGCGGTGGGAGCGCGATCCCGTCTTTCGCACCCCACTGTCGCTGATCGCCAACGTCTACAAGATCGTCCACTTCGACGCGCCCCACGTGCAGCGGGCGATGGGCGCCCGGCCCAAGCCTCCGCTCCCGGTGACCGAGCCACGCTGGGCCCAGCAGGTCCAGGCCGCGGAGTCGTGGAACGGCGGAGAGGTCGAGTGCGAGGTGGTGGTCATCGGCACCGGGGCCGGCGGCGCGGTGGTGGGTCACGATCTGGCCGCGCGCGGCCACGCAGTGGTCTTCGTCGAGGAGGGGCAGCTCTACCACCGCCATAGCTTCGACGGGAGCACGGTGCGCGCTTACGAGCGCTTCTACCGCCCGGCGTTCGCGCTGGGGAACGCGAGCTTTCCGGTGTTCCTGGGGCGGATGGTGGGAGGCTCCACCGCGGTGAACGGAGGGACGGCCTTCCGCACGCCGAGCTGGGTGCTGGACCGCTGGTGCGAGGAGACGGGCTCCGACGCGCTCTCCCCGGCGGGGATGGCCCCGTACTTCGATCGGGTGGAGGCTCACCTCGGGGTCGGTCCGTCCTCGCGGCGCCACGTGGGCCCTGCCGCGGAGATGATGCAGCGCGGGTGCGACGCGCTGGGGTGGAAGCACGGACTCCTCTTGAGGAACGCGCCGGGGTGCGAGGCCTCCGGGTTCTGCCATCTCGGCTGCCGCACCGACGCCCGGAAGAGCACCAACCTCTCCTACCTCCCGCCGGCGATCGAGCGTGGGGCGCTGCTCTTCACCGGGCTGAAGGCCGAGAAGCTCATGGTGGAGGCTGGCCGGGCGTCGGGCATCGAGGGCGTCGCCCGGAACGGGAAGCGGGTTCGCATCCGGGCGCGCGCGGTGATCCTCGCCGGAGGAACCATCTCCACGCCGCTGTTCCTCCTCCGGCAGGACCTCGCCAATTCCAGCGGACAGGTGGGCCGGAACCTCACGGTGCATCCGAGCGCGGTGGTGAACGCGCTCTTCGACGAGGAGATGCGGCCGTTCGATCACATCCCGCAAGGCTACGGCTCGGAGCAGTTCCTCGAGGAGGGCCTCCTGCTGGTGTCGGCCCAGGGAACCCACAACGTGGCACCCAGCACCTTCCCGCTCACCGGGAATCGCCTGATGGAGCCGCTGGCCCAGCTGCGCCACACCACGGGCGTCGGGCCCCTCGCCGCCGACGCCACGCGCAACGGGCGGGTGTGGAGGGAAGTCCGCGGGGTGCCACTCGTGCGGTACACGATGTCCCCCGCGGACGTGGCCCGGCTGAAGCGCGGGATCGAGCTGTCCATGCAGATGCTGATCGCCGCGGGCGCTCGTCGGCTCTATCCAGGGGTGATGGGCGTCGGGGCCCTCACGCCTCACCAGGTGGACGATTTTCGGAAGAGGGAGCTCTCCGCCTCCGACTTCGTCATGGCCGCCTACCACCCGCTCGGCACCTGCCAGATGGGGACCGATCCCCGGACCAGCGTGGTCGGCCTGGACCACCAGACCCACGATGTCCCGGGTCTGTTCATCGTGGACGGGAGCACGGTCCGCGGGCCGCTGGGAGTGAATCCACAGCTCACCATCATGGCGGTCGCCGCGCGCGCGGCGGACCAGATCTCAGCCTTGCTCCGGTGAGTGCCGCTTCCGGAAGAACGCGCGAAGCGCGCGCATGCGCCGCCGCATGAGCGCTGGCAGCTTCCAGGCGCGGCCCAGCCGGCTGACCTGGAGGTCGGCGAGGACGTCGCCCAGCTCGACCAGCGTCTCGTCGTAGGGCATCCAGTAGAGCTCGGGGTCCCTGCGGCGGTCGATCACCAGCGCGCGGGGACGGACGAAGGTGGAGAGGGCCAGCGTGCTGTTGGCGACGCCGAAGCCGGTGGCCCGCGTCCCGGACCAGGGGAGGCTCGGCACCGCGCCGGTGAAGGAGTGGTTGTTGACGCTCACCACGCCGTAGTCCAGCCGCTCCGCGAGGCGCTCTCCCCGGTGGAGGTCGCGGGTCCAGATCGATGCGCCGAGCCCGTAGCGGAGCCGGTTCGCCGCGCGGATCGCCTCGGCCGGCCCGTCCACCCGCACCACCGCCAGCACCGGACCGAAGGTCTCCTCCCGCACCACGGCCATGGACTCGGTGCAGTGGTCGAGCACGGTGGGAGCGAACCAGAGGCCCTCGCCCAGCGGTGCTCCGCCGCACACCACCGTGGCACCCTGCGCGCGCGCGTCGTCGACGTGCTGCTTCACGACCTCCAGCTGGCGGGCATTGGCCAGGGGCGCGACATCGGCGGCGGTGCCGTGGGCCGGACCCGCGCGGAGGCGAGTGAAGACATCCCCAAGTCGCTCGACGAGCCGATCGGCGATGGCGCGCTCGACGTAGACGATCTCGATCGCCCCGCAGGCCTGCCCGGCGTTGCACAGAGCCCAGTGGGTGATGCCGGCCACGGTGCGTTCGAGGTCACAGTCGGCCAGGACGATGGCCGGGTCGTTCCCGCCCATCTCGGCGCTGCAGGGGATGCCCAGCTCGGCGCACCGGATGGCCACCCGGCGACCGGTGGTGGTCGATCCGGTGAAGACGCAGGCGTCCGGCCGGGCGTCGAGCAGCGCCGCGCCCACGGTTCCGTCCCCGGGCGCGACCTGCACCACGCCCGCGGGAAGGTGCGCCGCGAGCCGTGCGGCGAACCATCCGCTGGAGCGTGGTGAGTACTCGCTCGGCTTGAGCACGATGGAATTCCCGCAGACGAGCGCGGGGAACACCGAGCGGTACAGACCGGCCACGGGGAAGTTCCACGGCGCGATGATCGCCACCACGCCGCGGGGCACGGCGTCCACGAAGGCACGCTTGCCAGGGAAGCCCAGGGGATTGAGCCGGACCCGGCGCCGGGCGAGCGCCGGCTCGAGCACCGCTGCCCAGCCCTTCACCGCGTCGAGGGGACCGAGCGCCTCGTTGAAGAGTGCCTCGGCGTGCACCTTGCCGATCTCCTGCTCGACCAGCGCCATCGCCTCGCCGCGCCGGGCGAGCATGTCCCGTGCTGCCCTGAGCAGGCAGCCGACTCGCTCCTCGAACGGGGTGTGCGCCCAGGACTCCTGCGCATCGCGGGCACGTGCCACCTTGGCGGCGAGCGGCTCCGGAGCTGCCGGGGGTGCCGCCTCGGTCAGCGGTGGTTCGGAGGGCGCCATCGAAAACGAGGATTTAACATGCCCCTCGTGGTACTCAGGGGGTACCGGGGCCGGCCCGCTTGCCCGTTGCCAGAGCAGTCTTCGGATGTTACGCAGGCCCCCCACACGATTCATGAAAGTTCGTCGCGGCGGAAGGGTCATCGGCCCGCTGGCCTGGACGGCAGCTACGGCACGGGTCATGACCTGGGACCGCCTTGCCGCCGACCGGAAACGCCTCCGGGAAGCCCAGCTCGAAGCACTCCGGGAGAACTGCCGCGAAGCGGCGCGGACGGAGTTCGGCCGCGCACACCGGCTGGGCGAGGTGTCGACCCACGAGGACTTCATCGAGCGTGTACCGCTTCGCACCTACGCCGACTTCGAGCCCTTCCTGGAACGAATGCGCAAGGGCGCCCGTGACGTGCTCTGGCCGGGGCTCATCCGCTTTTACGGGCAGTCGTCCGGGAGCTCGCAGACGCTCGCCCAGCACAAATTCCTGCCCATCTCCGCGCGGCAGATCCGGTGGCAACAGAGGGCGGCCTTCGACGTCGTGGCCCGCTACGTGACTCAAGCCGGACATGCCCGGTTCCTGGGCGGCTACACCCTGGGCCTCTTCCCGCCCTCGACCCTCAAGCCCGACGGTCTGGTGAGCAACACCAACAACCCCGGGCTGATGCAACGGAACGTCCCCTGGCCCGTCCGGGAGGGGGTTCTGCCAAGGGCGGATTTGCGTGATATTCCAGACTACGACGAAAAGCTGGAAAGGATGGCCGGGGCCTACCTGGACCATGACGTCCGGGCGATGTCCGGGACCACCTGCTGGTTCTCGGTGTTCTTCGACAAGCTCCTCCGCGCCGCCGCCGCGCGTGGTCGCCGCGTGAGCACCGTCTCCGAGCTGTGGCCGAACCTCGAGGTGCTCTTCGGCGGAGGCATCAACGCCGAGCCCTATCGCCCTGTCATCGAGAAGAGAGTCGGCCGCCCGATGGTGGTCATGGACAACTACAACGCCACAGAGGGCGGCATCTTCGCGGTGACCGATCGGATCGGCGAGCCGGGGATGTTGACGCTGCCCGACCGGGGCGTCTTCTTCGAGTTCGTTCCCGCGTCGGAGCACGGCAAGCCTGACGCTCGCCGCCTCCCGCTCTGGGAGGTGGAGCCGGGGGTGGACTACTCCATCGCGGTGAGCACCTCCTCGGGGCTCTTCGCCTACCTGATCGGCGATCTGGTGCAATTCCAGAGCGTGTTTCCGCACCGGCTGGAGTTCGTGGGCCGCAGCTCGGGCGTTCTTTCCCTCACCCAGGAGTTGACCTCGTTCGTGGAGATCGAGCGCGCGATGGACGCCGCGATGCGCGCCGCCTCCTGCTCTGTGGTGGACTTCTCCGCCGGCGCCGAGGTGGGCGTCGAGGGGACCGGCAAGGGCCGGTACCAGATCTTCGTCGAGTTCGATCAGCCTCCCGCCGATCCGCGCCGATTCGCCCGCGCGTTCGACGAGAGCCTGTGCGCGCAGAACCGCGTCTATCGCGAGCACCGGACGGCGGACGTGGCGATCCTGCCCCCCGCCCTGTTCACGTTGCCTCCCGGTGGCGCCCGGCGGTTCATGGAAGACATTGGCCGGAGGAGCCCGCAGCAGAAGTTCCCGAGAGTTGTGGAGAATTCTAAGCGGGACATCCTCGTAAAATATGCGACATTGATCCCCTGGGAGCGTGCATGAGCCGGTTGGGAGTCTGCTTCGTCGGCGCTGGAGGAGCCGTGGCCAGCACGGTGATCGCGGGCGTCGCCCTGATGAAGCGAGGGCTATCTCCGCGCATCGGCATGGTCACGGAGACCGGAGGTCTGCCCCAGACCCTCGGTTGCGCCCCGCTGGACGGCCTGGTCTTCGGCGGCTGGGACATCCGGGACGCGAACATCTTCGAGGCCGCGCTCCGTGAGCGCATCGTCCCCGAGCATCTCCTCCGCAAGGTCGAGCCGGAGCTCCGGGCCATCAAGCCGTGGCCGGGGGTGGTCTCCGAGAAGTTCCTCGGCACCGCGGACGCGAACAACGTCGTCACCGCCAAGGGGCACCGCGAGGAGCTGGAGCTCCTCACCCGCAACGTCAAGGAGTTCAAGGCGGCCAACAAGCTGGACCGGCTGATCATCGTGAACCTCGGCTCGACCGAGCGGCACGCCGAGGTCGCCGACGTTCACCGCACCGTGGCCGCGTTCGAGGCGGGGCTGACCCGCAACGACGAGCGCATCAGCCCGGCGATGAAGTACCTGTACCTGGCCTGCAAGCTCGGCGCGGGCCACGTGAACTTCACCCCCAGCCTGACCAAGGTGCCGGCGCTGGAGACGCTGGCCGAGACCTCGGGCATCCCCATCGCGGGCGAGGACGGGAAGACCGGCCAGACCCTGCTCAAGACCGCGCTCGCGCCGGCTTTCCTGGTGCGGCAGCTCAAGGTCGAGGGCTGGTTCTCCACCAACATCCTCGGCAACAACGACGGCCGGGTGCTGGACGATCCGGAGAGCAACAAGACCAAGGTCGCCAGCAAGCTGTCGGTGCTCGACGAGATCCTCGGCTACGAGGTCACCGACCACCAGGTGCACATCAACTACTACCGCCCGCGCGGGGACGAGAAGGAGGCCTGGGACAACATCGACGTCCTGGGGTTCCTCGGCGAGCGGATGCAGATCAAGATCAACTTCCTCTGCAAGGACTCGATCCTCGCCGCCCCCCTGGTGCTCGATCTGGTGCGGTTGATGGACGTGGCCCAGCGGTGCGGGGAGCGCGGCATCCAGCGCCAGTTCTCGCTCTTCTTCAAGGCTCCCTACCACCGGGACGACGAGCGCGCGGTGAACGACCTGTTCAAGCAGAACGCGCTCCTCCTCGAGTGGGTGGAGAAGGTGGCCCGCTCCACCGTTCGCGCCGCGGTCTAGCGTGCACCTGCTGGCCATCCAGGGAGGCACCCCGGTCGTTCCGGCGGAGTCGCACGTTCGCTGGCCGGTGCTCGGCGAGGAGGAGCGCCGGGCGGTCCTGGGAGTGCTGGACCGGGGTGTGCTCTCCGGACAGCTCGCCCCCGAGGTCCGGGGGCTGGAGCGGGAGTTCGCCGCCCTGATGGGGTCGCGGTTCTGCCTGGCCACCAACAGCGGCACCGCGGCGCTTCACCTCGCGCTGATCGGCGCCGGCGTCCAGGCGGGCGACGAGGTCGTCGTCCCGGCCTTCACCTTCGTGGCCACGGCGATGGCGGTGCTCCACCAGGGTGCGGTCCCGGTGTTCGTGGACGTCGAGCCGCGGACCTTCGGGATGGATCCAGCGAAGGTCGAGGCGGCCATCACGCCCCGGACGCGGGCCATCGTCCCGGTCCACCTGCACGGGGTGCCGTGCGAGCTGCAGCCCATCTCCGAGACGGCCGCGCGGCGGGGGCTCGTGCTGATCGAGGACTCGGCCCAGGCCATCGGTGCGCGGTACCGGGGCCGGATGGCCGGGACGATGGGGCTCGCCGGCTGCTACAGCCTGCAGTCCAGCAAGAGCATGGCCTCGGGAGAGGGCGGTCTCCTGGTCACCGACGACGAGGACGTCTACCGGAAGGCGCACGCCGCCCGCATGTTCGGCGAGGACAGCCGTCCCGAGGACGAGGCCAGCTACTCGCTCGCCCACCCCCTGGACGGCAACCGGGCCTACGACTCGGCCGCGGTGGGCTGGAACTACCGCACCAACGAGCTGTCCGCGGCGGTGGCCCGGGCGCAGCTGCGGCGGCTCGAGCACTGGAACGCCCAGGCGCTGGCCAGCGCGGAGCTCCTCGGCTGCAGGCTGCGGGAGCTCCCCGGGGTGACGCCGCCCGAGGTGCCCGCGGACCGGGTGCCCGCCTTCCACAAGTACCGGGTCCAGCTGGACGCCACGAAGGTGGGAGTGGACGCTCCGCCCGCGGTGGTCCGGGACGCCGTCGTGCGGGCGCTGCGCGCGGAGGGGTGCGAGGTGGTGCTGTGGCAGACGCAGCCCGTGCCGGGACAGACGCTGTTCCGGAAGATGGAGGCCGCCTCGGCCGGACGGCCGGACCGCCGCGTGAGCTACGACCTCGCCCAGTACCCGGTGACGCGGGCCATCCTCGACCGGTCGGTGGTGCTCTTCTCGCAGACCTATCCCCTCGCTCCTCAGCCGCGCCGCCTGGTCGAGGCGTACGCCGAGGCGTTCGCCCGGGTATGGACGCGGCTGCCCGAGGTGCTCGCGCGGTGAGCCCGGAAGCGCCTGGGCTGCTCTCGCGACCGTGGGTGCGGATCGCGTGCGCGATCCTCGGAACCGCGGTCCTGGCGGCGTCGGTGTGGGCGGCGGGAGCGCCCGCGGTGCTGGCCTCCCTCGGGGCCAGCGTGCACGCCCTGCCACTGCTCGCGGTGCTCGAGGCGGTGATGGTCGGCTGCAGCACCCTCGCGCTCCGCGCGCTCTACGGCGAGACCGCTTCGCTCGTCCCGGCACGACAGTGGGTCCGCGCCGGCGCGCTGGGCTACGCGCTGGGGCTGGTGCTGCCGATGGGGCGGGGCGCGGGTGAGGCCGCGCGGGCAGTCCTTCTCTCCCGGAACACCGGCGGGGCACGCGCGGCGGTCGCGGCGGTGCAGATGCAGGGCATCGTCCTGCTCTCCACCACGGTCATCACCGTGCCGGTGCTGGTGGCCACCGTGGCTTTCCTCGGCCCGGGCGCTGCGGCCGGCCTCATCCTGGCCAACGGGGTCGTCGCGGCGGTG
This sequence comes from Myxococcota bacterium, assembly GCA_046732375.1. Classification (GTDB taxonomy): domain Bacteria; phylum Myxococcota; class Myxococcia; order Myxococcales; family Myxococcaceae; genus RPRB01. The sequence goes on along the minus strand of JBKPMY010000097.1, from coordinate 4,200 downwards.
GTGGGAATCAGCATCCTGGTGGCGCGCCAGCGGGCGAGGCTGGGGCGCCTCCTCGGAGGGTTGATCAAGCGCCTGGAGCGGTTCGGCCTCGCCTTCGACGCCGTGACCGGTGCCTCCCGCGTGAACCTCGCGCGCTCCCTGGCCTGGGAGTCCCTGGGGCGGGTGGCCCAGGTGGTGCAGTGCGGGGTGGCGCTCGCTGCCATCGGCGAGCACACCGGGCTCGGACGGGTGCTGGTCACCCGCGGGGCGCTCATCCTCGGGAGCGCGGTGGGCGACTTCATTCCCGGACAGCTCGGAGCGACCGAGGCGACGATGGTGCTGGGAGCCGGCGCGCTCGGGCTGGCCGCGGCCTCGGCTGCGACTCTGGCGCTGCTCATCCACGCGGCGCAGATCCTCCTCGGGCTCCTCTGCGCCGGTCTCACCGTGGCGCTGCCGGGCCAGCAGGAACGTCCGGGGCTTCCGGTGGAGGACCTCCCCTGACAGCGGAAACCAGGCTGGTCGATCGGCCCTCGCTTGCCCTCGCGGCCGATCCCGTCGTCGCTCGTCGGTTACGGGACACGGGCCCCGCGCCCTCCTCGCTCCAAGGGCTCGGCCGCGATTCCAGCGCGATCATCCGACCGACCAGCCCGGTCTCCGCTGTGAGCCCCGCGGCATGGCGGTGATTCCCCCGGTCGTCGCGGGCGCGGCGCGTCTGGGCTTCGTGCTCCCCGACCGGCTCGCCCGGCGGTCGCGGCGGGAGGAGGAGCTCCGCGCGCTCGACGCGCTGGCGGAAGCGGGCTGCAGCGCCTTCGATCTCGCCGCCTCCTACCAGCTGGGCGGAACCGAGCGGCTCTTCGGAGAGTGGATGGCCTCCCGGGGCCTGCGGGACCGGCTCTTCCTCATCGGCAAGGGGGGACATCCCTACCCGGGGCTGCGTCCGAACCGGCTGACCGCCGGCGCGCTGTCCGCCGACCTCCACGCGAGCCTGCGGCGGCTGCGGATCGAGCGGCTCGACCTCTACCTCCTCCACCGCGACTTCCCCGGAGCCCCGCTCGAGCCGATGGTCCGGACGCTCGGCGCCGCGCAGCGGGCAGGGAAGATCCTCGGCTGGGGCGTCTCCAACTGGAGCGTGGAGAGGATCGAGGCCATCCGGGCCGCGGCCCGACAGGAAGGCCTGCCGCCCATGGCCGCCAGCAGCCCCCACTTCTCGCTCGTCGACTGGGCGCGGCCGCCCTGGACCGGCTCGGTGAGCATCGCCGGTCCGGCCGGGCGGGACGCACGGGCCTTCCACGCCCGGACCCAGTTGCCTGTCCTGGCCTGGTCTCCGCTCGGCGCTGGGTTCCTCACCTCCAACGAGACCGGCGGCTGCTACGGCAGCGGGGCCAACGTCGCCCGGCGCGAGCGGGCCCGCACCCTGGCGCGAGAGCGGGGCTGGACGGTGGCCCAGGTGGCGCTGGCCTACCTCTTCTCCCAGCCCTTCCCCGTCTCGGCGGTGGTGGCGGCGAGCACCGGGGCAAAGATGCGGGAGAACCTCGCTGCTGCCGCCTTCCATCTCACCCCCGCGGAGCTCGAGGCGCTCGGGGCCTAGCCTCGTCGTAGAACAGGGCCATGGAGGTCATCCGCAAAGCCGAGGAGTGGGACGCCATCGTCGTCGGGTCCGGCGCGACGGGCGGAACCGCGGCCTGGAAGCTCACCCGCGCCGGCCTCCGGGTCCTGGTGCTGGAGGCGGGGACGCCGGTCACCCACCGCCGGGACCATGGCTCGTTCGCGAGCAACGCGGCGAGGCAGCTGTGGCGCCATTTCGTCTCCCACCGCCAGGAGGTGCAGAAGAGCCACCCCACCTGGTGGGCCACCAATCCCGACTTCTTCGTGGACGACGTGGACAACCCCTACTCCACGCCGCCGGACCGGCCGTTCCGGTGGATCCGCTCGCGGCGGGTGGGGGGCCGCTCGCTGGTGTGGGACGCGGTCACTCCCCGGTTCTCGGACTTCGACTTCAAGGCCGCGAGCCGGGACGGCTTCGGCCCGGACTGGCCGCTCACGCACGCCGAGCTGGCGCCGCACTACGCGGAGCTGGAGCGCTTCCTCGGCGTGCACGGCTCCCGCGAAGGGCTTCCCCAGCTCCCGGACGGCGAGTTTCTCGAGCCGCGGCCGATGACCCCGGCGGAGCGCCTGTTCAAGGAGCGGGTGGGGCGGGTGTTCCCCGAGCGCCGGGTGATCATCTCCCGCGGTCTCTTCGCCCGCCGCCCTCCGGAGAAGGGCGAGGCACTGTCCCGCATCTCCAGTCCCGCGACCACGCTCCGGGCGGCGCAGGAGACCGGAAGGCTCACGCTCCGCAGCGGGGCGGTGGTGGCGCAGGTGCTGGTCGGCGCGGACGGGAGGCGGGCGACGGGAGTGGCGCTGGTGGACGCGGCCTCTGGACGGAGCGAGGAGGTGCGGGCGAGGCTGGTCGTCCTCTGCGCGTCGACGCTGGAGAGCGTCCGCATCCTCATGAACTCGCGCAGCGCTGCGCACCCGCAGGGCATCGGCGCCTCGTCCGGGGTGCTCGGGCGCTACGTGATGGACCACAGCGCGGGCAACGTCTACTTCTACCTTCCGGACGTGCCCGACACCGGGGGGCCGTTCGAGCTGCTGGGCAGCGACAGCATCATGATTCCCCGGTACCAGAACCTCACCGAGCACCGGGAGCCGTACCTGCGCGGCTTCGGGCTCTGGGGCGGTATCCAGCGGCTTCCGGTCCCGAACTTCCTCCGCAAGCACAAGGAGGTGGCGTTCGGGTTCCTCTGCGCGCGTTCGGAGACGCTGCCCCACCGCGACAACCGGATCGAGATCGATGCCTCGCTGAAGGACCGCTGGGGTATCCCGGCCGCGCACATCGTCTGCGAGTGGAAGGAGGAGGACCTCCGGCTGGCGCGAGCGGCCCGCGCGGCGGCGCGGGAGATCGTCGAGGCAGGCGGCGGCGTCTGCGCCGAGGTGACCGAGCTGTTCCACACCCCCTTCGTGACCGGGCACATCCGGAAGATGCAGAAGGAGTGGACGCTCTCCACGCCGGGCATGTTCGTCCATGAGGTCGGCGGCGCCCGCATGGGCACCGACCCCCGGGACTCGGTGGTGGACCCTTCGTGCCGTACCTGGGAGGTGCCGAACCTCCTCGTCACCGACGGGGCCTGCTGGCCCACCTCCGGCTGGCAGAACCCGACGCTCACCGAGATGGCGGTCACCGCCCGCGCGTGCAGCCACGCGGTGGAGGAGCTGCGGGAACGTTGAGTCGGGTCAAGCCGCGGGGACGAGCTGGCCGGGCGCCGGTGCTCGCGCATCCTCCAGTCGCGTGCGTGGGTCCGGCACGAGGATCCACACCGCCCAGGCCATGACCAGCGCGTTCCTCAGGAGGATGAGCACGCCCATCAGCGGGTCCGGGCCCTTGCCCAGCAGGCCGTAGAAGACGTGCTGGTTGAGCTGGGTGAGCAGCATGGCCCCCCCGAGCAGAGAGATGGCCGTGCGCCGCCGGCTGCCGACGTCGAGAACTGCCACCAGCGCGCCCGCGGGTAGCAGCCAGGTCAGGTACTGGGAGCTGAAGACCTTGCCCAGTGCCATGCTCGCCGCCAGGGTCGCGCAGCAGGCGCGCACCAGCACCTCGCCGGCGAGCCGCTCCCCGTCCGGCCCCCGGAGCGCGGCCCTCGTCTGCGCCAGGCTCCAGCCGAAGATGGCCGCGGTGGAGAGCAGCGGAGCGACAGCGGCGGCGGGCAGCAGGAAGCGATCGGCCGGGCCGACCACGTTGTCGAAGCCGTAGGCGTCGAGCCGCCACGCCGAAGCCGGGTCGAAGAACCGCCCGATGGTGAGCAGCGCGGCTCCCGTGCTCTCGATCTCCAGGGGTCGCTGTCCGTGGTAGCGCACCAGGTCCAGGAGGTTCCCGCCCGCCACGGCGACGAAGGGCACGCCGACCGTCACCACGATCAGCCCGGCCACCAGCCCCGCCCCGGCAAGGTCACGCCATCGTCGCTGGGCGGCCCAGTAGACGAGGGCGAGAGGCACCAGAAGGAGGGGAACGAGCTTGGTCACCACGCCGACCCCCAGGGCGAGTCCGGAGAGCACCGGTTTCCGCCGCAGGCATCCGTGGAGGAAGAGGCACAGGGCCAGGGAGACGATCGCGTCGAAGCGGCGCACGGCGATGGTCCCCAGCGCAAGCGCGAGGAGCGTCGCCACCGCGACCGGCGATGCCCC
>JBKPMY010000096.1:0-2997 GCA_046732375.1 Myxococcota bacterium | reverse complement strand
TTCCAAGACCTTCGAGGTGGAGGTCACCGTCGGGACCGAGCTGTTCGCCCGGGCGCGGGGCCGGTCGAAGAAGGAGGCGGAGCAGGCGGCGGCACGCGAGACGTTGACGATGCTCGATTCCGAGGCCAAGAAGGACCCCGGCGCCCGCTGAACCCGGCCGCGCCCCAGCGTTTCCTCCCACTCAAGGTGACATTCGACCGCATGCGAACTGCCCGCACCGCCGTGCTCCTGACCGCCGCGCTGGCCCTCGTGGCCTGCGAGAAGCAGTCTCCGCCCACCCCGCCGAAGCCCCCGACGCCGCCCACGCCGCCGGCCGCACAGAGCGCCGCCCCTCCGGCGGCGACACAGGCGCCGCTCGCCTACGGCGGCCCATGGATGAGCAAGGCCGAGGCCGGAAAAGACCTCTGGGCCACGCTCAAGACCAGCAAGGGCGTCATCGTGGTGAAGCTGTTCAGCAAGGATGCTCCGAAGACCGTCGCCAACTTCGTCGGGCTCGCCACCGGGGAGAAGGAATGGATCGACCCTCGTGACAACCAGCGGAAGAAGACCCCGCTCTACGACGGCACCGAGTTTCATCGGGTGATCCCGAACTTCATGATCCAGGGCGGCGACCCCACCGGGACCGGCCGCGGACAGCCGGGCTTCACCTTCGAGGACGAGCTCCAGAGCAAACGTGGATTCGACAAGAAGGGGATCCTGGCCATGGCCAACCGCGGGCCGAACACCAACGGCAGCCAGTTCTTCATCACCACCGCCACGCCCCATCACCTCGACGGGAAGCACACCATCTTCGGCGAGGTCGTCTCCGGTTATCCGGTGGTGGAAGGCATCTCCGAGGTGAAGACCATGATGGGCAACCGGCCGACCGAACCCGTCACCCTGATCTCGGTCACGGTGTCTGACAAGGCGCCGCGGAGCTAGTAGAGGGGCCCTTCGAGGCACGAAAGGAACAGCACGATGGGAATGGTCGACGAGGTGAAGGCCGGGAAGGACCTGTACGCGCACTTCGACACTACCGAGGGCAAGGTGGTGGTGAGGCTCTTCAGCAAGGACGCACCGAAGACGGTGGAGAACTTCGTGGGGCTCGCCACGGGCGAGAAGGAGTGGACCGACCCGGCCACCCGGGCGAAGAAGACCGGCACGCCGCTCTATGACGGGACCATCTTCCACCGCTGCATCGCCGACTTCATGGTCCAGGGCGGCGATCCGCTCGGCCGCGGGACCGGCGGACCGGGCTACCAGTTCGCGGACGAGTTCCAGAGCGGCAAGCGGTTCGACAAGCCGGGACTGCTGGCCATGGCCAATGCCGGCCCGAACACCAACGGCAGCCAGTTCTTCATCACCGTGGTGCCGACGCCCTGGCTGAACAACAAGCACACCATCTTCGGCGAGGTCGTCTCGGGCCAGGACATCGTCCGCCGGGTGGCCAACGAGGTTCCGAAGGGCGCCGGTGATCGCCCTCGCACCGACGTGCGCATCAACAAGGTGACCGTCTCCACCCAGCCCTGAGGCCCGGCAGGACCGGGCAGCCACCGGGGAGGCCACACGACCCGCCTCCTCCAGACCACCTTCTCGATGACCGTCCACCGCTCAGGATTCGCCGCCCTCCTCGGCCGGCCCAACGTAGGCAAGAGCACGCTCCTCAACCGCCTGGTGGGGGAGAAGATCGCCATCGTCTCGCCCAAGCCGCAGACCACCCGGACCCGCATCACCGGGGTGGTCACCCGGCCCGAGGGTCAGGTGGCCTTCGTGGACACGCCGGGGATTCACGAGGCGAAGGGGGCGCTCAATCGGACCATGGTGGAGGCTGCGCTCGGCGCGCTGGAGGATGTCGATCTGGTCCTGCTCCTGGTCGAGCCCGCGCTGGGCCCCGACGGGAAGACGCCCGAGGTCACCCCGGGGGTGCGCGCCGTCCTGGAGCGGCTCGCCCCGGTCCGCAAGCCGGTGCTCCTGGTGGTGAACAAGGTGGATGCGGTGTCCAAGCCGCTGCTCCTTCCCTTCGTCGCCGCTCTGAGCCAGGTGCGCCCCTTCGACGAGGTGCTCTTCGTCTCGGCGCTCACCGGCGAAGGAGTGGACGAGCTCCTCAGGACCACGCTCGCCCGGCTCCCGGAGGGTCCGCCGCTGTTCGACGCGGAGACCTTCACCGATCAACAGGAGGTCGGGCTGGCCGCCGAGCTGATCCGGGAGCAGCTGCTCCGACACACCCGCCAGGAGGTGCCGCACTCGGCTGCGGTGGTGATCGACGCCTTCGACGAGAGCGAGCGCGCCCCGCTCCCGGGGAGCAAGCCGGGAGGGCTGCAGGGGCTGGTTCGGGTGCACGCCACGCTCTACGTCGAGCGGGACAGCCAGAAGGCCATCGTCATCGGCAAGCGGGGCGCGATGCTCAAGGCCATCGGAACCGACGCGCGCAAGGCCCTGGAGCGCCTGCTCGGGACGCACGTCTACCTGGACCTCCGGGTGAAGGTGGAGCCGCGCTGGACAGAGAGCGAGCGCGGGCTCCGGAGGGTGGGGCTCGGGTGAGACCGCTCGTCGCGATTCTGGGCAGGCCCAACGTGGGCAAGAGCACGCTCTTCAACCGCATCGCGGGGAGGCGACTGGCGCTGGTGCAGGACGTGCCCGGCGTCACCCGCGACCGGCACTACGCCGACGCCGACTGGCAGGGGCGGCCGCTGGCGATCGTCGACACCGGTGGCTTCGTCACCGACGACGGAGGGGGTCTCGCCGCGCAGGTGCGTGCCCAGGCCGAGCTGGCCGCGGCCGAGGCGGACGTGGTCCTGATGGTGGTGGACGGACGGAGCGGGCCCACCGCCGCGGACGAGACGCTCGCCCGGGCCTTGCGCCGGACCGGCAAACCGCTGCTCCTGGTGGTCAACAAGCTCGATTCCCCGGCGGCAGCGGAGACCGGGACCGGCGACTTCTACCGCCTGGGGATCCCGGACGTGGTCCCGGTTTCCGCCGAGCACGCCCTGGGCTTCGATGCGCTGCTGGACACGGTGG
>JBKPMY010000095.1:0-9661 GCA_046732375.1 Myxococcota bacterium | reverse complement strand
GATCCTCGCCCGGGTGAAGGAGCGGGCCCGGGTGCCGGTCCTGACCGACGTTCACGAGGTGGCGCAGGTCGCGCCGGCCGCCGAGGTGGTGGACGTCCTCCAGGTGCCGGCCTTTCTCTGCCGGCAGACGGATCTGATCGTCGCCGTGGCCCGAGCCGGGCGGGGAGTGAATCTCAAGAAGGGACAGTTCGTGGCCCCACTGGACATGGTCCAGGCCGCCCGGAAGGCCCAGGAGGCGGGGAACCCCAACGTCCTGGTCACCGAGCGGGGGGCGGCGTTCGGGTACCACAACCTGGTCGTGGACATGCGGAGCCTGGCCCAGATGCGCGGTGCCGGACTGGCGGTGTGTTTCGACGCCACGCACTCGGTGCAGCTTCCCTCGGCGGCGGGCAACGCCAGCGGGGGCGAGCGGCACTTCGTCCCGGTCCTGGCCCGGGCGGCGGTGGCCGCAGGCGTGGACGCCATCTTCATGGAAGTGCACGAGAATCCGGAGCTTGCGCCGTGCGATGGCCCGTCCTCGCTGACGCCCGCCCTGGCCGACACCCTGCTCGGTCAGCTGGTCGCGATCCGCCGCGCACTCGGTCAAGCCTGACCTGACCTTCGCCTATTGACGACCGGAGCAGTCGACATTCACAAGGCCGGGTGGGCTGAAATTTCGTGCGCCGGCAGGCAGCTCAGCCGGGCCCCGGACGGGCCAATTGCCGTCGGGTTCGACGCGCCGCTTGACGTCGATGCGACTTCCTGACGTGGTGCGGATCGCGCGGGGACCAGGGGGAAAGGGCGCCGAATGGACCAGCTCTACACCACCCACGACATCAGCAGGCTTCTGCAGGTCGACCCGTCCACCGTGAGCAAGTGGATCGACCGCGGAATCCTCCTGGCCTTCCGTACCCCGGGCGGGCACCGGCGGGTCCGGGGGAGTGACCTGCGCAGCTTCCTCATCGCTCACCAGATGCCGCTGCCCGAGGAGCTGGGGAGCGGCTCGGTCAAGATCCTGGTCGTGGACGACGAGAAGCCGGTCCTCGATGCGATGCGACGGGCCTTCAAGTCGTCGGGCGCCGACGTCGAGCTCACCACCACCTCCAGTGGAGTGGAGGCGCTCCTGCTGATCTCGGAGCTCAAGCCACACGGCATGCTCATCGATCTGAACATGCCGGACATGGACGGGTTCGAGGTCTGCCGGCGCATCCGGGCGCGGAAGTCCCTCGAGGGCGTGCGCCTCATCACCATGACCGGGCGGCACAGCCCCGAGCTGGTCGAGCAGTCGCTCAAGGCCGGGGCGGTCGCCTGCCTGCCGAAGCCGGTCGAGGTGGAGATGCTGCTCGAGCTGTTCCGGGTTCCCCTGGCGCTGGGAAAGAAGGCGACGGCCTAAAGACGGATCTGGCCGGCCTCGGTCTCGAACCGGCAGCTGCGGGCCTTCTCCACCAGCTTGGCCACCAGCAACCTGGAGACGTCTCGACCGCCGATGGAAAGGGCCAGACCCAGGTCCTTGCCGTTCTCGCTGCGAACCTCGAGGCCGTCGGAGAGCTGGAGCCGGCTGCCGGCGACCTTCGCGCCGGGGGAAACCTGGATCTGCCCGCCGAAGCTGGCGGCGGTGCCGGTCACCTTCGCCCCGGGCTCGAGGATGACGTTCCCGTTCACCGCCACGGCGGACTTCACGCGCGCGCCGCGACGGAGCACCACGTCCCCGTCCAGGGCCAGGACGTCCTCTAGCGACTCGCCCGGCTCGACCACCACCGGCTTCCCGCGGCTGACCCGATCCCGCGGGCCGGAGGTGACCACGCACTCCTCCGCGAGGGCCGGCACGGAGGCGAGGACGGCAAGGGAGACCAGGAGCGGGCGGACCACGGGCGACCTCCGGGCGGGAGCGCGCCCCGAAGACGCGCCAGCGGAGGAGCCATTTCGAGCGCCACGCGACCGCAGGAACGAGCGCTGCCGACCCGCAGAGATTTCCCTTTGATTTCTAAGACTTGGGCGACCTCAGGAGCTCGAGGAGCTCGAGGGACTGAAGCTGAGCACTCCGAGGAGGGCCTCCTCGAGGGTGAGCCTGGCACCTTCCTCGCGCAGGCTCGCCTGCCGATCGGGAGAAAGCCGCTCCGCGATCGTTCGGCGAAACCGCTCCAGGGGTTTCTGGTCCGGCGCCCAGTAGTGGATCGGCGACGCGGCGAGCAGGGCTTCCGCTGCCCCGACGAGGCGGCCTGCCAGCTCGGGGGCGCCGAGATGCATCACCACCTCGGCGACGGTGAGCAGCTGAAGGGGCATGTTTCGACGCTCGCCGAGGGCGTGGTTGATCTGCAGGGCGGTCTTCGTGCGCTGCAGCGCCGTGGTCCAATCCCCCAGGGACGCGGCCACCTGGCCCAGGTTGGCGTTACCGACCGTGAGAAAGCGCTTGCATCCGAGCTGCTCGGCGATGCGCAGCTCCGCCTCGTAGGCGGCCTTGGCCCGGGTGTGGTCACCGGCGAGCCGCGTCATCTCGCCCAGGACATTCTGAAAGAAGCCGTAATGGTACGCGTCACCGACCTGGCGCATGAGCTCGAGTGATTCGTCGGCCAGCGCGACCGCCCGGGCGACATTGCCGCGCTCGCTCTCCACCGTGGCCCGATTCGAGCCTGCCAGCGCGCGAAGCCGGGGCTCGTTGAGGCGCTCCCCCAGCTCTGCCAGCTCATCGGTGAAGCGTTCCAGGGCGGGGAGATCATCCTGGAAGAGCGCGGTGAGACCCACGCGGTACAAACCCTCTCCCAGGGGCAGCTCGTCCCCGATGGAGCGATAGAGCGCGATCGATTCCTCGTGGTCGCGCCTCGAGTCCTGCAGCCTGCCCAGGTTCCACCCGAGAACGCCGAGCCAGTGCAGCGCCCGGGCGCGGAGGGACGGCGCCGCCTGGGGCGCCTGCTGGAGAGCAGAGCGCAACCGGCGCTGCCCTTCCACCCAGTGGCCCCGGACGTCCCAGAATGGCCCGAGCGCCACGCAGATCCGGAGGGCTTCCTCGGTGCGTCCCTCCTCGGCAAGCCAGTGGAGAGCGATGCGCATCTCCTCGTGGTCCGCCTCCAGCTCGGCAAGAAGACGACCCTGCTCCAGGCCACGAAGCCCCGCCGAGGCACGCTCGGCGACCGCCAGACAGTGGGATGCGTGCCGCCCTCGGGCGAGGCTGAGACGTTCCGCCGTCAGCTCGGCCAGCGCGTATTCGCGGAGAGTCTGGAGCATCACGTACCGATCTTCGGTGCGAGGCGTCTGGGTCCGCTGGACGAGGCTCTTGTCGACGAGCGAGCCGAGGAGCTCGAGCGCTCCGTCCGGGGTGAGCCCGGCCACGGCCGCAGCGCCTTCCAGCGTGGCACCGGAGACGAAGATGCCTAGTGCATGGAACAAGTCCCGCTCCTCGGGCGAGAGAAGCTTGTCGCTCCAGGCGATGGTTTCTCGCAGTGTCTGCTGCCGGCGCTCGACGTCATGAAAACCCTGCCCGAGCATCCCGAGAGCACCGGATTGCGACAGCCGGTCGACCATCGATCGGGGTGTGTCGCGCCTGATCCGGGCCGCTGCCAGCTCGATCGCCAGCGGTAGGCCGTCCAGCCGCTGACAGAGCGCCAGGACGTCAGCCGCGTTCTCGTCCGTCAGCTCGAAGCTCGGAGACAGGGCCCGCGCTCGTTCGACGAAGAGTCGCACCGCGTCGTTGGCGAGAGCCTCCTTGGCGGTCCTAGCCTCCGAGCTCGAGAGACCCATCCCCGGAACGGGCATGTCGTGCTCTCCCGAGAGATGAAGCAGCGAGCGACTGGTCACCAGGACCGTCAGACCCGGTGCTGCGCGAAGCAGCCTCGCGATCATCGGAGCCGCTGGCAGGACGTGCTCGAAGTTGTCCAGGATCAGCAGCTGCTTCCTCGGACGAAGGAAGGCGGACGCCACCTCCTCGATGGAGATGCCGGTCGCTTCCTTCAATCCGAGGGCCGCGGCGATCGCGTGGGGCACGCGGCCGGGATCGGTCACGTTGGACAGGCCAACGAAGGTCAGCCCGTCGGCGAAATCATCCGCCAGCGCTCTGCCGACCTCGATCGCAAGGCGAGTCTTCCCGGTGCCGCCGGGGCCAGTGAAGGTCAGGAGCCGGACCCGGCGACTCCGCAGCAGAGCCACTGCGGCAGGGATCTCCGTCGTCCGGCCGAGAAAGGAGCTGACCTCCGCCGGCAAGGTCTCCAGCAGCCCCGGCCTGAGGCTTGGTGTCGGCACTCCGCCGTGGAGGGCTCGGAGGACCTCTCGAACGGCGGCGTAGCGGAAGACCGGCTCGCGGGACAGGCAGGTGGCCACCACTGCGTCCCAGGTGGGGTCGACTCCGGGTCGACGCGTGGAGAGCCGGGGAGCCGTCTCCGAGATTCTGGCGAGCGCGGTGGCCACCGGACTGTCGCGTCGGAAGGGAAGGTCCCCGGAGAGCATCTCGAAGAGGACCACCCCCAGGGCGTAGATGTCGGTGGCCGGAGTGACATGACCACCCAGGACCTGCTCGGGAGCCATGTAGCCCGGCGTCCCCAGCAATCCTTCGGCAGTCATTTCCGGGTCGCGGCTTCGCTCCCGCTCCAGCGCGCGGGCGATTCCAAAGTCCGTCACCACCACCCGTTCCGCAGCCCCGCCTTTCTGATCCGGCGCAGCGGCTGTCGTCCCCTCCATGGGCCAGCCGTCGGGAACCAGCAGCACGTTGGAGCTCTTGAAATCCCGATGAACGATTCCCTGGGCATGGGCCGCCTCCAGGGCGTCCACCATCTGCTGGACGAGCGGGAGCGCCAGCTCTGGAGTGAGCGGTCCGCGCCGCAGGCGTTCGGAGAGCGTCTCTCCCTCGAGCAGCTCCATGGTGAGGAAGAGGACCTGTTGCCCCTGCGACTGGGTAGAGAACAGCTCGAAGATGCGACAGACGTTCCGGTGGGTGATGCGCCGGGCGAGGAGGATCTCACGACGGAAACGCTCGCGGACTGCGGGGTCGCCGGCGAGTGAGGGCTGGATGAACTTGAGGGCCACCCGGGTCCCCAGGGCGCGGTCCTCGGCCTCGGCCACGACGCCCATTCCGCCACGAGCGATGATCCGAAGGACCTCGAAGCGCTGCTCGAGGATGTCTCCCGGCGAGACCGAGACTCCGGCCGCCGCTCGGTCCCCGGCCGGGGCGAAGGTGAGCGTTTCGCCCAGGCCCTCGGCTGTTGTTCGCTCCGCCACGGGCAGACTCTACTCCCGGGCCGCGCGATGTCGGCGGTCACCAGACGGTGGGGAGACAGCGGAGGCCCTTCCCCGGGCGACTGAGCTCAGTCGTCCTCGCGGGCGAGGGTCACCGTGGGGCGTCCGGCGGCTCGCTCGACGTGAACCACCCAGGGACGGCAGCAGACCGGGCAATCCTCCACGTACTGCTCCAGCGACATGCCGGTCGGCTCGACGTGCACCGTGACTCGCTCGCCGCAGTAGGGGCAAGGCGCGCCGACACCGACCCGGTCGGCCGCAGCCACGGCCTCCACCCCGAGCGGGACCCGCACCTGCGACGGCGCCGGCTCGCGGAGCGCCAGGCGTTCCTGGAGCTCGAGGACCGTCGACTCCAGCGTCTCCACGTCCACCCGTGATACCTGCGAGGGCAGCCCCTCCAGCCGCTGTCTCACTCGCCCGAGGATGGTGGCGGCAGGCTCGAGCTGACCCTCGCTCCATTTCAGGAGCGCCGCGGAGAGCTGGGCCAGCGCCTGGAGGAGGTCGCGCCCCTCGCCGGCACTCCGGCGCCAGGCGGTCTCGAACGCCTCGTGGGAGGCGCGCCACGTCCCGGAGGCCAGGAGGCGCGCACCCGCGAGGAGCTCGGTGTCAACCATCATGCCTCGGCCGCTCGGGCCCTCAGGCCCCCGGGGGTTCGGAGGAGAGGACCAGGTCACCCTGATGGAGGAACTCGCCATCGCTGAAGGCGCCGTAGAACTCGTCCAGCACCGCGTCGAAGTCCGGGTAACGCGACTCGCGCCGGTCCTGGGTCATCTTGTCGAAGATGGGGTCCAGCTTGCTCGGGACCTCGGCGTTCACCTCCGAGGGCAACGGCGAGCGGCGCCCGGGAATGCCGCCCGTCAGCATCTCGTACAGGAGGATGCCCAGACCGTAGACGTCCGCCGCCGGGCCGGCGTCCTTCCGGGTGATGAGCTCCGGCGCGAGATAGCTGAGCGACCCGGTCCCCACGAAGACCTGCGGCAGCCCCTTACCCGGCTCCACCTCGATGACCCGGGAGAGCCCGAAGTCACCCAGCCGGGCGTTGCCGTAGGCGTCGTAGAGCACGTTTTCCGGCTTGAGATTGTGGTGCGTCAGCCCGGAAGCGTGGGCGGCGCGGAGCGCATAGGAGAGCTGGAGGAAGGTGCGGATCGACTCGGCGACCGGGAGGCTCTTGCCGCCCGCGCGCTCGAGCCGCTCCCGGAGCGAGCCGTTCAGCAGCTCCATGACCACGTAGGGACGGGCCCCTTCCACGGCCTGGTCGATGATGCCCACGACCGCCGGGTGCCGGACCTGGGCCTGGGCGCAGAGCTCGCGCTTCAGCCGCTTCAGCACCTCGCCCCGCTGGAGGAAGGAGAAGTAGCCAAAGATGTCCTTCAGCTCCTTGATGCACACGTCCGTCCCCAAGGCCAGGTGCTTGCCCCGGTGCACCGAGCCGAGCGGACCGCCCCCGATGGGCTCGCCCCGGGTGTAGCGGCCGTCGAGGTCCACACCGCCCTCGGCGGACGCGGGCGCGCGCCGGATGGGACGGGGAGCAGGAGCAGGGGTGGGGGCGGGGGGAGGGCTCAAGTCGGCGGTCTCCACGGAGAGGTCGTCGGTGCTGCTCTCGGTCTCGAAGGGGAGCGAGCCATCGATCGGCTCGTCCACCGCTGCCAGCTGCTCGCTGAAGAACTCGCCCACTTCGCCCGAGAACCGGTCGAGGTCGGCTCCATCCACCACCCGCTCACCGGAGTCGGTCAGCTTCAGCTGCGCCTCGCGGTCCATCGCGATGTAGTGAAACTTGCGGAGGAAGAAGAAGTACGCGTCGAACTCGAGACTCACCGCCGGCTCGAGGGCGGTCTTCACCTCGGCCAGCTTGTTGGAGCGGCCCTGCTTCGAATTGTCCCGCAGGTTCTTGAGGATGAAGAGCGCCTCACCGCTCACCGTGTCTCGGTTGAGGACTGCTCGTGCCGTCGTCATTCGTTACCCGGGTGTGAAACGAGAGGGAAACTCTAGCTGATCCGCAGAAGCCGCTTCACGGTCTCCAGGACCTCGGCGAACCGCACCGGCTTGCGGAGGTACACCTCCACACCTTCTGCCCTGGCGCGCGTCTCCGCCTCCTTCCCACCTCCGCTGATCGCCACCACAGGGATGTCGCGCAGCTTCGGATCCGCCCGCATCTTCTGCACCAGCGCGAAGCCGTCCATGACCGGCATGTACAGGTCGGTGAGCACCAGGTGGAAGCCACCCTCGGCGAGCGCTCGAAGGGCTGCGTGCCCGTCGGCGGCGAAGTGGACCTCCATCGGCACCTTTCCCCGGAGCTCGGCGGTGGCGAGCTTCTTGAGGACGTAGCTGTACATCTCGACCACCAGCGGGTTGTCCTCGACCAGCAGGACCTTGAACCCGCCATCGGGGGGCTGGATCACCCGCCCTGCCCGTCCGCCGAGCACGTCGTCGAGCCGCCGCCGATCCCCCTCGTCCGCAACCCGGATGCCGACCCCGCCCACCGCGTCCTCCCGGCCCGGCCGGACCCAGACCACCTCACCCTTGAGGGCGACCGGTTCCAGCAGCCCGGGGAAGCCCACCGAGAGGTGGACCACCTGCCCGATCCGGAAGGTCTCCGAGGTCTGAACGAAGAGGCCCCCGCGGGAGAGATTCTCGGTGGCGTCCATGCAATCGGAGCGGTCGCGGAAGTTCACCCGGAGCACGAACGGAGCGCGAGGATCGGCTCTCTTCTCTTCCGTGGCCATGAAGAATCCCTATCGTTGACAAGCGGTTCGGTCGTCCCTTACGAAGCGCGGGCCCCATGGCCTCGCCCCTTCTGACGGCCGAAGAGCAGCGGGTCTTCGACGACCGGCTCGCCGAAATTCTCTCGCACTACCCGTCGGACCGGAAGAGCGCGGCGATGCTTCCTGCTCTGCACCTCCTGCAGTCGATGAAGGGATGGCTCCCACCCGACGGTATGGAGATGGTGGCCCGGAAGCTCGAGGTTTCCCCGGAACGGGCGTACGAGGTGGCAACCTTCTACGTGATGTTCCACACCCGCAAGGCGGGGAAGTACGTGGTGGACGTCTGCACCAACCTCTCGTGCAGCCTGTGGGGGGCAGAGGACCTGCTCGCCTACCTGGAGCAAAAACTCGGAGTGAAGGCGGGCGAGAGCAATGGAACCTGGACCCTCCGCGAGGCCGAGTGCCTCGCTTCCTGCGGCACCGCGCCGTGCCTTCAGGTCAACGAGGTCCATCACGAGAATCTCCGGTCGCGCGCGGCGGTGGACGCAGTCTTCGCCCGGCTGAAGCCCGCCTCCTAGGGAGTCCGTCGATGCCGCTGGCAGCAGAGAAGATCATCACCCGCAACTGGGGGCGCCCGAACTCCTGGACCCTCGAGGTCTACAAGAGCACCGGCGGCTACACGGCCCTGGAGAAGGTGCTGGGCATGCAGCCGGCCCAGATCATCGACGAGGTCAAGAAGAGCAACCTCCGAGGCCGCGGCGGCGCCGGCTTCCCCACCGGGATGAAGTGGAGCTTCGTCCCCAAGGACAGCCCCAAGCCCAAGTACCTGGCGGTGAACGCCGACGAATCCGAGCCCGGCACGTTCAAGGACCGCTACATCCTCGAGAACGACCCGCACATGCTGCTGGAGGGCGTCGCCATCGCCTCCTTCGGCCTGGGGGTGCACACCGCGTACATCTACGTGCGGGGCGAGTTCCGGTTCCAGGCCGAGCGGCTCCAGAAGGCCATCGACGAGGCCTACCGCGCAGGCATCTTCGGGAAGAAGGTGCTCGGCCGTGACTTCGCGCTCGACTGCTGGGTAGTCCGCGGGGCCGGCGCCTACATCTGCGGCGAGGAGACCGGGATGCTCGAGTCTCTCGAGGGCAAGAAGGGCTGGCCGCGGCTCAAGCCCCCCTTCCCGGCGGTGGTGGGGCTCTTCGGCTGTCCCACGGTGGTGAACAACGTGGAGACCCTCGCCGACGTGCCGGCCATCTTCCAGAAGGGCGCCGAGTGGTTCGCCAAGCTCGGGCCCGAGAAGTCGGGCGGCACGCGGATGGTGTGTCTCTCCGGGTCGGTGAACCGCCCGGGCGTGTTCGAGGTGATGCTCAGCACCACCGTCCGCGAGCTCATCGAGAGCCAGGATTTGGGCCAGGGCATGCCCCCGGGTCGCAAGGTCAAGGCGGTCATCCCCGGCGGCTCGTCGGCACCGGTGATGACCGCCGACGAGCTGGACGTGGCGCTGGAGTTCGAGGCGCTGAAGCACATCCAGAACATGGCCGGCTCGGGCGGGGTCATCGTCATGGACGACACCACCTGCCTGGTTCGGTCCCTGTGGCGGGTCTCCCGGTTCTACGCCGAGGAGTCCTGCGGCCAGTGCACTCCCTGCCGCGAGGGCACGCCGTGGATGACCCGGGTCCTCCGCAAGCTGGAGGAGGGGCGCGGCGAGGACGGCGACATCGAGACGCTGCTCAACGTGGCCCACAGCATCGCCCCCTATC
>JBKPMY010000094.1:0-3435 GCA_046732375.1 Myxococcota bacterium | reverse complement strand
GGACGACGTGTCCAGCGAGCTCGATCCCGAGCGGAACGCGTTCCTGATGCACACGGTGGCCGAGAGCCGGGCCCAGGTGCTCCTCACCACGACCGACGCTTCGCTGGTGGCGCGCGCCGCGGGCCCGGACACTCTCTGGCTCCGAGTCGACGCCGGCTCGGTGGCAGAGGATGCTCGCCTTCGACCGGCCCGGACCGCATGACCCCCAGGTTCTTTCCGTATCGACCGAGCAAGCTCCGTGCGCTTCTGGCGGCCCTTGCTGTCATCGCTGCCGCCGTTGGCACCGCCGCTCTCGCGCGTGCCGGAGCAAGGAGACCCACCGCCTCGGCGCGTGCCGTTGCCGGGCTCGGGCTGAGCGGCGCCTTCGCCTGGCTCGTCTGGCGACTGCGCCCACGGGATGGCTACGGCGTGCGGATCGACATCGCCGGCGCCGAGCTGTCGCGCGCCCTCGACGGAAGAACGGAACGGGTGCTCTGGCCCCAGATCAAGGCCGTGGAACAGGCAGGGCACTGGGCTCCCCGATGGGTTCTCACCTTGACCGACGGAACGCGCCGCGAGCTGCCCCGGGCGCTGTTCTCCGACCCCGCCGTCTTCGCGGATCTGGGCCGGGTTTTGAACCGTCCGGAGGGGTCGTTCCGGGCCGACGCCTGAGCCCGTCTGGAGGGTGATTCGGGGGGTGGGTCAAGCGCCGAATTCCCATGCAAGGTCATGGGCTTGGAGCACTGCCACAGGCTTGTGAGCGAGGGGGGCGCGTGTTAGGAAAGTCGTGCGGAAATCCCTTGAACGGAACGACCAAACACGAACCCGCTGCCCAGGCCGCGGTCGGGGCCTCCGTGCCCGAGTACGGCGCCTCCTCCATCACGGTTCTGGAGGGCCTGGAAGCCGTCCGGAAGCGCCCCGGGATGTACATCGGCGACACCGGCGTCTACGGCCTGCATCACCTGGTTTACGAGGTGGTGGACAACAGCGTCGACGAGGCGCTGGCCAAGGCGGCCACCGAGATCATCGTCACCATCCACGTCGACAGCAGCGTCAGCGTGAAGGACGACGGGCGCGGGATCCCGGTCGGTCCGCACCCCACCGTGCGCGGCATGGACACGGTCGACGTGGTGATGACCAAGCTCCACGCCGGCGGAAAGTTCGAGAACAGCGCCTACAAGGTCTCCGGCGGACTTCACGGCGTCGGCGTCTCGGTCGTGAACGCGCTCAGCGAGTGGCTGCGTCTGGAGATCGCGCGCAACGGGAAGGTGTACCAGCAGCGCTACGCGCGCGGCATGCCGCAGCAGCAGGTCACGGAGATCGGCACCACCGACAAGCGCGGGACCACGGTGTGGTTCAAGCCTGACCCGACCGTCTTCGAGACCACCGACTTTCAGTTCGACGTGCTGAGCCAGCGCCTGCGCGAGCTCGCCTTCCTCAATGCCGGGCTGAAGATCAGCATCACCGACGAGCGCAGCCAGAAGAGCCACCTCTTCGAGTTCCAGGGCGGCATCGTCAGCTTCATCGAGTTCCTCAACAAGTCGAAGGATGTCCTGCACTCCCCGGTGTTCTTCACGGCGGAGAAGGACGGCGTCGCGCTCGAGATCGCGATGCAGTGGAACGACGCCTACGACGAGCGCATCTACACCTTCGCCAACAACATCAACACCCAAGAGGGTGGAAGCCACCTGGTGGGCTTCAAGAGCGCGCTCACCCGCACCATCAACGGCTACGCAGAGCGCGGGGGCCTGTGGAAGGACCTGAAGGAGACGCCCACCGGCGAGGATGCTCGCGAGGGTCTCGCCGCGGTCATCTCGGTCAAGCTCCCCAACCCCCAGTTCGAGGGCCAGACCAAGACCAAGCTCGGCAACTCCGAGGTGAAGGGGCTCGTCGAGCAGATGGTGAACGAGCAGCTCCTGATCTGGCTGGAGGAGAACCCCACTGGAGCGAAGCGGATCGTCGCCAAGATCGGTGACGCCACCCGGGCCCGGATCGCCGCCCGCAAGGCGCGGGAGACGGTGCGGCGCAAGGGCGTGCTCGACGGGATGTCACTTCCCGGAAAGCTGGCGGACTGTCAGAGCCGCGACCCGAGCGAGAGCGAGCTGTACATCGTCGAGGGAGATTCGGCCGGCGGCTCGGCCAAGCAGGGGCGTGATCGGCGTAACCAGGCGATCCTTCCGCTCCGCGGGAAGATCCTGAACGTCGAGAAGACCCGCTTCGACAAGATGCTCACCTCCCAGGAGATCGTGGCGCTGATCACCGCCCTGGGAACCGGCATCGGCAAGGAAGGGGAATTCGATCCGGACAAGTGCCGCTATCACCGGATCATCCTCATGACCGACGCGGACGTGGACGGCAGCCACATCCGCACGCTCCTGCTCACGTTCTTCTACCGGCAGATGCAAGAGCTCATCTCCCGCGGATACCTCTACGTGGCCCAGCCGCCGCTGTACAAGGTCACCCGGGGGAAGAAGGAGCTGTTCCTCAAGGACCAGCGCGGGCTCGACGAGCACCTGATGCGCATCGGCGTGGACCGGTGCGCGGTCGTCCAGTCCGAATCGGACGAGGACCGGGAGATCCGGGGCAACGAGCTGCGAAACCTGCTCGAGGCGATCCGGCAGTACGAGGAGCGCCTGGGCAAGCTCGCCCGGCGGCGTGATCCGCGGATCCTCGATGCGCTGGTGCAGGCGGCGCGCGTGGACGAGACCACGCTCCTGGACATGGACCGCCTCAACTCGGAGGTGGAGAAGGTCCATGGCTGGCTCCGGGAGCGCTACCCCGAGGTGCTGGCCCAGCTGAAGGCCTTCCGCAAGGACGACCCGGAGCATCAGGCCAAGAAGCTGGTCTTCCGCACCGAGGTGAACGGGAGCCCGAAGGAGACGGTGCTCGACCACGCCTTCCTCTCCAGCCCGGAGTACGGCGAGCTGCTCGACCTCCGCCGCACCTTCGACCTGCTCGGGCCCGCGCCCTGGACGGTGAAGCTCGAGGAGGGCGAGCGAGTGGCTCTCCGGGTTCAGGACATCCTGGCGGCCGTGCTCGCCGATGCCTCGCGTGGCCTCGCCATCCAGCGGTTCAAGGGCCTCGGTGAGATGAACCCCGAGCAGCTCTGGGAAACCACGATGAATCCGGATTCGCGGACGCTCCTTCAGGTCAGGGTCGAGGACGCGGTGGAGTCCGACGAGATCTTCAGCCTCCTGATGGGCGAGGCGGTCGAGCCGCGGCGCGAGTTCATCGAGAAGAACGCCCTCGACGTGCAGAACCTCGACATCTGAAGAAGCAGAAGCCTTTCAACAATCCGTTCCAGGGGTTGAAGCTCCCCAAGGCCGCGGAGCCGGCGAAGCCCGCGGTGCCGCCCCCGCCGTCGGCTCGGCCTTCCCCTCGCGACGACGACGAGGCTGCCCAGTTCCTCGCCGCGGTGGGCACGGTGCAGCCGGTCAAGCAGGGAGCCCACCGCGT
>JBKPMY010000093.1:0-17201 GCA_046732375.1 Myxococcota bacterium | reverse complement strand
TCGCCGACCCCTCCACCGAGGACGCGTTCCTGGTCACCGAGCTGGTCCGGGGGGAGACCCTCAAGTCCTTCGCCGAGCGCGAGCGCCTCTTCCCGCCAGAGCTCGCCGCGCTGGTCATCCAGCAGCTGTCCCGCGCGCTGGGACACGCGCACGAGGCGGGGGTCATCCACCGGGACCTCAAGCCCGAGAACGTGATGGTGCGCGACGATGGAGTCCTGAAGCTCATGGACTTCGGGATCGCCCGCGTCCTCGACCCCGGCGAGCGGATGACGGTCACCGGGGCACTGGTGGGCTCTCCCGCATACATGGCCCCCGAGGTCATCGACGGCGAGCCAGCCACGGCCGAGTCCGACGTCTTCTCGCTGGGCACCCTCCTCTACTGGCTCTGGACCGGAACCCTCCCCTTCGCGGCCCCCAGCACTCCGGCCACCCTGAAGCGGATCCTCGCCGGGACCTACGAGGACCCCCGCGGCGTCTGTCCGGCCATCTCCGACGGACTGGTGGCCATCCTCGACACCTGCCTGGCCCACGATCCGGTGGACCGCTACGCGAGCGCGAAGGAGCTGGAGCAGGCGCTCTCCCAGACGCTGGACGACCTCGGCCTCACCGACGGGGAGGCAATCCTCGCGGCGTTCTTCGCCGACCCGGCTCCGTCCAGGACCGCGCTGGTGCAACGCCTGGTCGCGACGCTCCTGTCGAAGGGCGCGGAGGAGGCGGCCGCGGGAAGGCTCCCCAGGGCGCTGGCCCGGGTGGACCAGGCGCTGGCGCTCGAGCCCGATGCTCCCGCGGCCCGCGCGCTTCTGGACCGGCTCCAGCGGAGCCTCCGCAAGAGCCGAGCTCGCCGCCGGGCTGCGCTGGTCGGCGGCGGAGGGCTCGCCGCGGCCGCTCTCATCGGCTCCGCCGTCGCGCTGGTCCGGATGCAGGCCGCCGACCCGGCGCCGTCGACCGCCCTCGCCGCCCCTTCGTCCGCTCCCGCCGTGGTCGCCACCGTCGCCGGACCGGTCTCCACGCCGGCGGCGGACACGGCGATCCGGCCGACCACCGATCCACCCGGCGTCGGGGGCGCACTGGAGGCAGGTGCCGGGAAGCCGACGCCCGCAGCCGCGGTGACCCAGGGCCCGGAGGACGGCCGCGTGGAGGGCGAGCCACCCACCCGCCCGGTCCGAGGCGCGCCCCGGCCGGCCCCGGTCCGCTACCAGGTCCTGGTCCGCCCGTACGGCGCGCTCCAGGTGGACGACGAGCGGAAGAGCTCCGAGGCGCTCTCGGTCCACACGCTGTCGCTGTCCCCCGGCCGCCACGTCCTGCGCGTCAGCTGCCAGTGGTGCGAAGATCAGGTGGTGCCCATCGATGTCGTCGCCGGCAAGCCGGAGACCCTGGCCATCCCCGCGCGTCTGAAGCCGGCCGAGCTGCGCTTCGCCTTCGAGCCCCCGTCGGCGCAGGTCCGCGTCGGCGAAGTCACCCGTCCGGCCGCCCAGTCCCTCTCCCACCCCTTCCAGATCGCTTCCCCCCGCGCCCCGACCCGCTTCGTGCACCGCGTGGAGTACGAGGTGACGGCCCCGGGTTACCGCACTGTCCGCTCGAGCGTGGAGCTCCTCCCCGGCGCCTCTCGGACCCTCAGCGGAAAGCTGGTGGCGGAATGAGCCGGCGCGCGAGGTGGGCGGTCCTCGCCCTCCTGGCGTCGGTCGCCGCGCAGGCGCAGGAGGCCCCGGCGTCGACCGAGCAGGTGGACCTCGCGGCGGTGCGGTCGGAGTTCGAGTTCGGCCGCTACCGCGAGGTGCTGGAGCGCGCCGAGCGGCGCATCGACCGGGGAGGGCTGGACGAGGCCTCGCTGATCCAGTGGCACAAGCTGGCGGGCCTGGCGGCTTTCAACCTCAAGCGCACCGAGTCCGCCCAGCGGCACATCGCCGCGATGCTCCGGCTCGACCCGGACTTTGCCCTGGATCCCTTCGTCTACCCGCCGCCGGCGGTGGCGTTCGTTGAGAAGCAGCGGCAGGCGCTCGCGCCGGAGCTGGATCGCATCCGCGCCGAGCGCCGCGCCCAGGCGGAGGCGGCCAGGCGCGCCGCGGAGGAGCGCGCCGCCCTGGCCCGCCAGGCGGAGGAGCAGCGGCGGCAGATCGAGGAGATGTCCCGACAGGTCACGGTCCGGACGGTGGAGAAGCGGAGTTTCCTGGTGAACTTCGTCCCCTTCGGCGCCGGACAGTTCCAGCAGGGCCGGGTCGCCGCGGGGACTGGCTTCGCCATCGCCGAGGCCCTCCTGGGCATCACCAGCGTCGTCGCCTACTTCGCCTATGGCTCGCTGATCGACACCCGCACCATCCAGCCCGACAACCGCTTTCCCGGCGCGGCGCCCATCGTGGAGACCGGCATCCCCGCCAATCGCGAGGACGAGGCCAAGGTCTGGCGCGCGCTGAAGATCGGCGCGGGCCTCGGCTTCTATGGCGTGTGGGCCGCCGGGGTGGCCGACGCCATCATCCATCACCAGGACACCGTGGTGACCACCCGGGTGGAGACACCGCCTCCACCGCAGCCGTCGCCGCAGCAGGGGGCGCGGATCGGCCCGGGCCCCGGAACGGTGGGCGCATCGGTGACCGTCCGCTTCTGACCCATGGCCCGGCTGGTCCTCACCTCTCCCGGCGGCGCCGTGCGCAGCGTCCCGCTGATCAAGCGCATCACCAGCGTCGGCCGGGGCGCCGAGGTCGACGTGCGGCTCGAGGACGCCGGCGCTCCGGAGCTGGCGCTCACCCTGCTCTGGGACGGCCGGAGCTACCGGGCGGGCAGCGTGGGCGCTCCCTTCCTGGTGGACGGGAAGAAGCGCGAGGCCCACGTGCTGAGGGACGGCGACGTCATCCGCGTCGCCGACACCTGGATCGCCCTGTCACTGAGCGACGCTCCGGCCGATGCCGAGCCCCGGACGGACCCCGGCCGCGAGGCGCTCTCCACGTTGAAGCGGCTGACTGACTTCTCGGCCCGGCTGCTCCAGTCCGGCGACGTGACCACCCTCCTCGAGGCGCTGCTCGACGAGGCCATCGACCTCACCCGGGGAGACCGGGGATTCCTGGTGCTGGTGGACGGCGACCAGCGCAGCGTGAGAGTGGCGCGCAACGTCAACCGGGAGAACGTCGCCCGCGACGTGGAGACGCTCTCCGACACGGTGGTGGACCGCGTGCTGCAGACCGGGGAGCCGCTCCTGGTGTCCGACGCCACGGCCGATCCCGAGTTCTCGGCCAGCACCTCGGTGGTCAATCTCAAGCTCTCCAGCGTGCTCTGCGTGCCGCTGATGCACCGCGGGCGGCCCTTCGGGGTGGTGTACGTCGGCAGCGACCGGGTGGGGAATCACTTTGACCGGCACGGCCTGGACACGCTGACCATCTTCGCAGCGCAGGCCTCACTGCTGGTGCAGAACGCGCTGCTTCTCGACGAGCTCCGGGCGGACAACCGCGGTCTCCGGGCGCGCCTGGAGCAGCAGCGCTTCGGAGATCTCCTCGGGAGCTGCCCGGGGATGCAGGAGGTTTACAGGCAGATCGAGAAGGTGGCCCCGACCGACCTCTCGGTCCTTGTCGTGGGCGAGACCGGCACCGGCAAGGAGCTGGTCGCTCGCGAGCTCCACCGGCGGAGCCCCCGGGGGGGCGGGCCGTTCGTGGCCATCAACTGCGGAGCACTCCCGGAGACGCTGCTCGAGTCGGAGCTCTTCGGACACGTGAAGGGGGCCTTCACCGGCGCGGTGGCCACCCGGCCAGGTCGGTTCCAGCAGGCCAGCGGAGGGACGCTGTTCCTCGACGAGGTGGGGGACATGCCGCCGGTCCTGCAAGTGAAGCTGCTGCGCGCGCTGCAGGACCGCACCGTGCAGAAGGTCGGCGATCACCGCGATGAGCCGGTGGACATCCGGGTCATCGCCGCCACGCACCGGACCCTGGAGGAGGAGGTGAAGCGGGGCGGGTTCCGCGAGGACCTCTACTATCGCCTCGCCACGCTCACCCTCCGGGTGCCGCCACTTCGCGACCGGGGTGAGGACGTGGCGGTGCTCGCCCGGGGGTTCCTCCAGACCTTCGCCGAGAGCTACCGCGCCACGGCCCGCGGCTTCACCCCCGCCGCGCTCGCCGCCGTCCGTCGCCATTCCTGGCCGGGCAACGTCCGCGAGCTCGAGAACAGGATCAAGAAGGCGGTGGTGCTCTCTGACGGACCGCTGGTCCGGGCCGAGGACCTGGACTTTCCGCCCGAGGACCTGCCCCCGCTCACCCCGCTCCAGGAGGCGAAGGACGATTTCGAGCGCCGCTACGTGCTCGAGGCGCTGAAGCGCCACGGAGGCAACCGCGCCAGGACCGCGCGGGCGCTGGGCGTGGACCCGCGCACCATCTTCCGGCTGCTGGAGCGGATGGAGGGCGTCCCTCCGGACCGGGAGGAGGAGCCCGGGTGAGCGCCCGCCGTCTGCTGGGCTTGCTCCTCGCGGGCGCGGTGGCCCTGCCGGCGTGCCTCCTTCCGCAGGAGGATCACATCATCCAGCCGCTGCCGCCGTTGCTGAACCAGCCGCCGCGGATTCTGGAGAACTTGCTTCAGCCGGCGGGCCGCTTCTTCACCGTGCGGAACGGGGGCGACTGCCCCAATCTCACCTTCCTCGCTCCGGTCTCGGACCCGGACGTCGGCGACACCCTCATCTACAACTTCTACGTCGACCCGAACCTGTTCCCCGCCTTCGTCAAGCAGGCCACGATCCCCAACAACGGCGAGGCGGATCGCTCGGACCCGGCGACCTTCGAGGTGAGCTTCGCCACGCCCGGGCCGCTGCAGCAGCCGGGTGACCACGTCGTCGAGGTGCTGGTCTCCGATGGCGCCCTGGTGAACCGCGAGCCGCAGCCAAAGCCGGTCACCCTGCTCGACGGAGGAACCGCGCTCAACCCCACCTACGCGGTGACCTACGCCTGGACGGTGACCGTCGTCGCCGGACCCTGTCCATCGACACCGTGATCCGCTCGAGACCACTCCTCGGCCGCGATTGCGGCGCGCTCATCCGGTCGCTCCAGATGGTCTCGGCGTTCTTCCTGGCCGGGTGCAACCTCTTCAGCGATCCCACTCCGCCCGAAGGTACCTGTAATCGCGACCAGGACTGTCCGTCCCCGCAGCGCTGCTACGTCGACGGGTGCGGCACGCTTCCGGCGGACCTTCTGGCCGAGGTCATCACCTCGGCTGCGACCGGCGTGACCAGCGTGGACATGCCGCTCGGGGCACCGGTGGCGAACATGCCGCTGGTGCTCCCGGACAAGCAGCAGCTCGACCTTTCCGTCAGGCGGGGCAGCGGGCCCTACCCCGCGAGCGTACAGCTGCTGGCGACGGGTCGAAGCACGCTCCTCCCTGGCGTGTACCGGGCCGCGCAGACCGCGGGCGCGGCGGCGAACGGGGCCTTCCAGGTGGGGCTCTCCGCAGGGGTCTTCTCCGTGGTGGTGAGCCCGCTCGATCCGACCGTGCCCCCGGCGACGCAGATGGGGGTGATCATGGACGCGGGGGTCCTGTCACTGATCGTGGATCTGCTGCCCGCCACGCAGGTGCAGACCGTTCAGGGAAGGGTCCTCGCCGGTCCGGGCCAGCCCGAGTCCGTGCCGCCGACGGTCCAGCTCCTCGGCGCCGACGGGCGTTCTCTCTCCAGCCGGACCGTGGCCGACCAGGACGGTGGATTCCAGCTCTCCTTCGGCATCGGTGCGCTCGACGGGGGAGCCGTCCTCCAGGTCAGCCCCGGTCCGGGTGCCATCGGCGCGGTCACGGCCCTCCCCGTCTCCGATCCGGCGCAGTTCGGGACGCCATTCCTCGTGGGGGACAGCGCCCATCCCGTCGAGGTGTCGGGACAGGTCCTCGGTCCGGACGGCAGCCCCGTCGCGGGGGCGAGCATCTTCATCCAGGGCACGGTGGTGGGCGGCGGGTCGGGCAACGCCGGGCCGACCTTCTCCGGGGACGCGGGAACGTTCGCCCTCTCCACCCTGCCCCAGGCCCGACCCGGGGCGCTCCAGCTGTGGATCGTCCCGCCGCCGGGGTCGATCGCGGGGCTGGTCCGGACCCCGGTGGACGTCCCCGGGGGCGCTCCGGTGGCCGGGAGCTGGACCTGCCCTGCGCGGGCCGTGCTGAGCGGCGGAGTGTTGCTCCCCGACGCGGGCCCACTCACCGGCGCGGTGGTGCGGCTGGATCCGGTGCTCCCGCTGGACGCGGGGATTCCCCTTCCACCGTCGGGGGTATCGGGCCAGACCGGCGAGGCAGGCACCTTCGCCCTCCGGCTCGACCCCGGCGTGTACCAGCTGGAGATCCAGACGAGCCCGGCCTTTCCGGTGCTCCGGCGCGTGGTTCGCGTGGCCTCCCCGGGGACCGAGCTTCCGGTGGTGACTCTCGCAGCCGGAAGGACGCTGACCGCGCGCATCCTCCGCGACGCCGGCAGCGTGGTCCCGCAGGCCCTGCTCCGGGTCTACCGCCTGGAGACGCTGGAGGACGGCACGCCGCGTGCGCTGCTCCTCGGCGAGGATGTCTCGGACCCGCTCGGCGTCGTGCGGCTGCTTCTCCCGCAGCAGCAGTAGCGACGGGGAGGGCGCAGGGGCGCGCCACCGTCCGGGCTCAGCCCCCCGCACCAGGGGGACGCTCATCGAAGCGCGCAGGGGCGCGCCACCGTCCGGGCTCAGCCCCCCGCACCAGGGGGACCAGGCTCAGCGTCCGCCGCGTGCCTGGGCGACCATCCGGTGAAACCGGTCCAGCGCGGGGCCGATCTCTCCGGCGTACTGCACGGCGGAGGTGGTGTAGAGGTCCTCGAGGTGCTCGAGCTGCCGGAAGAGCTCGCCGAGCTCCTTCCGCTCCGGATGGTCGACTCCGCAGCTGCGCTCGGCCTGCCTCACCCGTTCCAGCCATTCCACCCGGAACGACATCCAGCTGGCGTCGGCACGCGAGGCGGGGGTGATGCCGGTGAGCGCCCGGCGGCGGCCCTCCAGCTCGTCGAGGAGCACCGAGGCGCGCTCGACGCAGGACTCCGGGGAGAGCGTCGCGGTCCGCACGGTCTCCCGCCGTGGGCTCATCGTCCGGACCGAGCGGGCAACGCTGACGGTGACCAGCACGCAGAAGGTCGACACCACCACCAGGTAGACCGCGATCACCGCCACCCGGTACGGGCGGTAGCGCGGATCACGCACGGTCGGGTGCCGGGCCATGGACCGGGTGCTTCAGGGCTGACGCGCGGGCGCGCTGGGAGCGCCGGTTGGCAGCAGTCCGGCGGAGGACTCGGAGGCGCTTCTGAACGACGCCGGGCGGGACTTCGGCGCGGCTGGCCCGCCGTCGGGGCGGCCCGCCGGAGCGACGGCCGTGGCCGGGGCAGCGGTGGTGGGCTGTCCGGGTGCGGCAGCGGGTGTCACGGACGCGGCGGCCGGCGATGCCGCGTCCCCGCTGGGTCCGGTGGTGACGCCGGCGTCGGTGCCCTCGGCGCCGGACATCGCGCGCTTCGCCGAGGACAGCCGCGCCTTGAGCATAGGCGTGAACTGGGAGGCCGGGTACATCCCCAGCGCGTCGCGGGCCACGGACGCGGCCTGCTCCGGCTTTCCGGTCTGCTCGTAGGCCTGGGCGAGCAAGGTCATCGCCCACTCCCGGTTCTTGCTCCGCCGGTCCTTCTCCACGAAGGTCTTCAGCGGGGCGATCGCCGGCTCGTACTTGCGCTGCTGCACGAGCGCGTTGCCGAGCATGAACGATGCCTCGAGCTGCTGCTCCGGTTCGGTGGGCTGCATGGCGAGGAAGCGCGAGAGGTCCTCGGTGGCCGCGGCCCACTCGTTGCGACGGAACGCGGACCTCCCCCGCTCGAAGGCGGTCTGCCCCAGCTCGCGCCGGAGCGCGGCGGCCCGATCGGCGAGTGCCTGCCGCTCGAGCGGGTCGAGCTTGCTCTGGTCCACCTTGGCCAGCGCGGTGATGCCCTCCAGCCGGCGGTCTCCGGGGAGCTCGGTCATCATGCGGTAGGCCTCCGTCGCCGAGCGGCGGGCGGCGGCGACGGCGGCCTGGTCGGCGCGCTCCTTCTCGATGGCCTGGGTGAGCGTCTTCAGCTCTGCCACGGCCTTGTCACGCTCGCCATTGGCGGCAGACGCACGAGCGCCCGAGAGCAGCAGCGCCCCGGTGCCGGCGAGCAGCGCGAACAGCGCGTACGCGGCCGCCGAGGAGATCCTCTGGCTGCGCTCGAACTCCTTCTGCCTCGCGCCGAAGGCCTTCACCTCGGAATGCAGCGTCTTCAGGAGGTTGTCGGTGCGAATGACGAGGTTACGCCCCTCGATCACCTCGCGGCGGATGTCCGCCAGCTCTCTTTCCAGGTCCGTCCCCAACGTGTCCTCTCGTCCAGCGGGTGAGCGGCTCCGAACAGACCACCTCGGAGCCCGTATTCCAAGCGCAGGCTCGCTCGCCTCCCTGGTCACGCAAAACGGCGCTTCACGGCAGCAGCGAGAGCACCGCGCGCTCGTCCACCACCACCCGGCCGTGGCGCACCCGTGCGCCGGGATCGCTCGCATCGAGCGCGGCCAGCAGCTGGCGGATCTCCTCGGCCGACGGCTCGCGCCCCTCGGTCGCGGCGGCGCAGGCGAGCGCCGCTCGCACCTCCGGCGCGCCTTGCCCACCTTCCAGGGCGGCCACTGCCGCCTCGACCAGCACCTCCGGCCGGTGGCCGACCAGCGCCGGCGGGACGCCCACCAGCCGGTATGCATCGGGGCCGAAGAGTTCGACCACGAGCCCGGCGCCGGCGAGCTGCTCGAGGCGCGCGGACACGCGGGACTCCATCGCCGGAGTGAGCGCGAGCGCCGCCCCGAGGAGTGGCGCCTCGAGGGGGATGGCGGCCTCGCGTTCGAGGCGCTGGGCGAGGACCCGCTCGCGGGCAGCATGGAGGTCGAGCACCACCAGGGAGCCTCCGGGACCCTCGCAGACCAGTGCGCGGCCGCGCAGCGACCCCAGTGGGCGGAGCGCGGCGAAGTAGCCGGGGCTCGGCGCAGCGTCGCGGTCGGGAAGCGCCTCGCCGTGCGCCGCCGGCCGGTCGTGGACCTGGGGGAGGGGCAGCGGCGCCGCGGAGGCACGGGAGAGGAAGCGCTCCACCGCGGCCGCGTAGTCCGGGGAGGGCGCGGACCTGCCGGGGCTGCTGGAAAGCGAGTCGCGAAGCACAGCCCGGGCGATGGCGGCCTGCACCGCGTCGGTCACCTCGGCGGCGTCGGCGAAGCGAACCTCGAGCTTCTGGGGGTGCACGTTGACGTCTACCCGCGAGGGCTCGATGTCCACGAAGAGCACCCCCACCGGCTGGCGGCCCGCCGGGAGCGAGGGGGCGAGGCCGCGGTGGACCGCGAAGTGGAGCGTGCGGTCACGCACGTGCCGGCCGTTCACGAAGACGTAGAGCGACCGAGCCGAGGAGAGGCTGAACTCGGGCGAGGCGATGACTCCGTGGACGTGCAGCCCGAGCCGTCGCTCCTCGAGGGGAAGAAGAAACGGCGCAACCTCGGGACCGAGCGCCGCGGCGATGCGTTCCCTGAGGTCGCCGGGGCTCGCCGGGAGAACCTGGACGGTGCGACCGTCGTGCTCGAGGCGGAAGGCGACCTCGGGGTGGGCGAGTGCCAGCCGCAGCACCGCGTCCTCGACGTGCTTCAGCTCGGTCTCCGCACGCCGGAGGAACTTGCGACGAGCGGGCACCGCGCCGAAGAGGTCCTCCACCCGCACCTGGGTGCCGGGGCGCGCGGCGGACGGCGAGACCCGCGGCTCGCCCTCGTCGACGAGGACCTCGGTTCCCTCGGGGGCCCCCTGCAGCGAGGTGCGGAGGACCAGACGCGAGACGGAGGCGATGGCGGCAAGCGCCTCGCCGCGGAACCCGAGGGTCCGGATGGCGAGGAGATCCTCGGCGGCGCGCAGCTTGCTCGTGGCATGGCGCCGGACGCTGAGAACCGCGTCCTCGCGGGACATCCCCGAGCCGTCGTCGGTCACCTCGATGAGACGAGTCCCTCCGCCCTCGATGACCACCCGGACGGAGCGGGCGCCTGCATCGAGGGCGTTCTCGCCCAGCTCCTTGACCACCGAGGCGGGACGCTCGACGACCTCGCCGGCGGCGATCTGGTCGATGAGCGCATCGCTGAGGAGGGCGATGGTCGGCATGGACTCCGGACGGAGCAAGACCGCCCGGTGCGCTACACCGACCTCGCTCCGACGCGCAACATCCTCGGCGGTCGGAGAACACGCGCCGTGCTGCAACGTGTGGCTAGAAGCCGTCGTGCTCGAACCCCTGGTCGCAGTTCACGTACGTGCCCGGGACAAATGTCGCGAGGGACACGAACGCCCTGGCGTAGCCACCTTGCCGTGCACCCCTGACGGTGCACGTTCCGCTGACCTCGACCGCGCCGCTGCTGTGCTCGGCGGCGAACTCCACGAGGTCCCCATCATTGAGCGGAAGGTGCAGCTTGACCCAGTTGCTGTCGTCTTCGCCCGCGCCGAAGACCGGATAGGGGCGGCGTTCCGTCTCATTCGGGGTCGTCACCCGGATGTTCATCCCGGCGGGGATGCTCCCCTGGAACCCGCCGATGACCTGCAGTTCCACGTCGGACCCCGCATCGTTACTGCTTCCACACGCGACCGCGGAGAGACAGGTCGCGACCCCCCACAGGAGCATCGCGCGGCCGGATCTGAGTGAGTGCATTGGACCTCTCCTCGGTGGTCTTTGGTTCGCCACAGCGGGAGTGACGTGCACCCGGCGCGGATCTGCTCACAGGACTTCGCGGTGGCACCGGCCGACGCGACGCGCTAATCGTGCCGCGGGATGGGGCAAGAGCAGAGCAGTTCCCTGCGGGTCGCGATCACTGGCCCGACGAGTGAGTTCGGAGCGCTGCTGCTACCGAGGCTCCTGGCCGAGCCCCGCATCGAGCAGCTCCTGACCTTCGGCCCCCGACCGGTGAGCGGCGCGCGGCTGGTGCACCACCGGCTGGACCTGACCCGCTGGGACGTCGAGTCCGAGCTGGAAGCGGCGCTGTCCCCCGCCCCGGTGGACGTCCTGTACCACCTGGCCTTCCTCCAGGGGCGAACCCGGGGGGCGGCCTTCGCGCACGAGCTGGAGGTCATCGGCACGCTCCACACGCTCGCCGCCGCGGTGCGCGCGGGCGTCCGACACGTGGTCGTGCCCTCCACCACCGTGGTCTACGGGGCCCGCCCCGGGAACCCGATCCTCCTCGACGAGGACGCACCGCTGCACGGGTGCGCGGGAAGCCGGTTCGTCACCGACCGGGTGGAGGTCGAGCGGCAGCTGATGGCCTTCCGCCGCGATCACCCCGCGGTGGGGCTCACCGTGTTCCGCTTTGCGCCGGTGCTCGGCCCGACGGTCGACAATCCCGCCACCCGGTACTTCCGCCGGCCCCTGGTCCCGACCCTCCTCGGCTTCGATCCGCTGTGGCAGGCCATCCACGAGGAGGACGCGCGCGAGCTCCTCCTGCGCGTGCTGGTCTCTCCGGTGAGCGGCACCTTCAACGCGGTCGGTGAGGACGTGCTCCCGCTTTCCTCCCTCATCCGGCTCGCAGGGACGATGCCCCTGCCCCTCCCCCCGCCACTCGCCCGGGCGGCCCTGCGGGGGCTCAACTCGGCCGGAATCACCGCCACCCCCAGCGCGCTCCTCGACTACCTTCACTATTCCTGGGTAGCGGACGGGACGCGGGCGCGGATCCAGCTCGGGTTCCGGCCGCGATTCGGGGCACGCGAGGCCGCGGCCTCGGTGAGGAGCTGACGAGCGATGGGGAGCGGCAGGCGCGTCCTGGGGAACGACCCCTTCCAGCGTGGTGCGGCGGAGCGGACGCCGGCGGCGCCGCCTGCGCGGAGTACCCCGGTCCCTCCGCCCGAGGACGCCGCGGCACCGGCAGCCGCGTCGGTCGTGCCCCCCGAAGAGTCGCCGGCACAGGATGCCCGGGCGAAGCGGACGGCAGGCGCGCGGGGGACGCGTGCCTCCCGGGCCCCGGGCGCACGCCCCGGCTCGCGGACGGAGCCCGGGAAGGCCACTCCGCTGGCGGGCGAGCGAGGTGCGCCCCGGCGGCCGCCCGCGCCAAAGGCGCCTCCGGCCCCGGGCGTGGCCACCCGGGCCACCTCCGAGGAGCGCCCGGCCGACTCGTCGGGGTTGCGCTCCGAGCCGAGGACCGAAACCGCGCGCGCGGGAGACGTCGCAGGGGCGACCGCCGCTCCCCCTTCCGGGCCTGCACCGCCACCCGTTCCCCTCGCCGCCTCGGTCGTGCCGGAGCCAGTCGCTCCTCCCGGCGAGCCGGTCCCGGAGCGTGCGGAGGCCGCGACGGAGTCTCTCCGGGGTCCGCTCGCCGAGCCCGAGCCGCGAGTGCCCGGCCCGGCCTCGCGCGAAGCTGCCGGACCGACGCTCACCTGGACCCCGCTCGGTGGGGCCGCGGCCGCACCGGCGACGGAGCCGGATCGACCGACCGAGCCCGTCGGTGCCGGGGCTGCAGGCGCGCTGGCCGACGTCCTCCGGGAGGCTCCGGGCCTCATCGCCGAGGCCTGGTCGGCCATCGAGGCCGCGGTGCGTGCCATTCGCGCCGGCCTGGGCACGGCGGGAGGGGAGCAGCTGGACGTGTACGGGCGCGACGCACGTCTCAGCGAGGCCGTCGCGCCGCTCGTCGACTTCCTCTACAGCCGCTGGTTCCGGGTGGAGGTGGAGGGCGCGCGGCACGTTCCCGCGGGGGGAGCGCTGCTGGTCGCCAACCACGCCGGCGCGCTGCCCCTGGATGGCCCGATGCTGCACGAGGCGCTCCGCCGCGAGCGCCCCGATCTGCCCGAGGCGCGCTGGCTCGCCGAGGACCAGGTCTTCTACGCCCCGCTCCTGGGAACTCTCTTCAATCGCCTCGGCGCAGTGCGGGCCTCGCCGGACAGCGCCACCCGTCTGCTCGCCGAGGGCCGGCCGGTCCTCATCTTCCCCGAGGGCATCCAGGGCATCGGCAAGCCGTTCCGCGATCGCTACCGCCTCCAGCGCTTCGGGCGTGGTGGATTCGTCAAGCTCGCCCTCAGGACCCGCCGGCCCATCCTCCCGGTGGCGATCATGGGAGCGGAGGAGACGCTGCCCCTGCTGGGCAAGCTCCCGGGAGGGCTCTTCGGGGTGCCGTACGTGCCGGTGACGCCGCTCGGACCGCTCCCGCTCCCGGCCAAGTGGCGGATCCGCATTGGAGACCCAATCCAGGTCCCAGCCGGGGCGAAGGAGACCGACCTCTCGGTGGTCGAGTCGCTGGTGGAGGCGACCCGGAGCACCATCGAGCACATGCTGCGCGAGCTCCTCCGCGCGCGCGGCGGCGTGTTCCTCGGCTAATCTGCGGCGCGTGGCCTCCCGGGAACCCACCGCGCTCGCGGCGCTCCTCCCCGATGTCCTCGGCCGGCTCGTCCGAGACGGGAGTGGCGGCCCGGCGCTCGGCGCGCTCTGGCCGCGGGTGCAGGGCGCGGTGATCGGGGCCCAGAGCAAGCCGGTGGAGCTCGTGGACGGCGTGCTCCGGGTCGACGTGCGGGGCGCCACCTGGCGCGCCACGCTCCAGGCTCAGGAGACGGTACTCCGCGAGCGCTGGAACGCCGCGGTGGTCAGCGCGCCCGTCCGCCGCATCGAGTTCCGACTCGCTCCGTGAGCCTCCTTCTCTCCCTGCTGCTCCTTGCCGCGCCCGGCTCGGCCGCGACCGCGCCTCCCAGCTCCGAGCTGGCCGACGCCGAGGCAAGGGCGATGCTCCACGTGCGGCAGAGCTACGAGCGGGTGGGCCGCTCGTCGCCGGTCAGCGACCCGGCCTTGAGCCAGGCCGCGCGGACCCTCGCCCGGGAGGCGCTCCTCGCCACAGCGGAGGCAGCCAGCGGGACCCGCATCGGTCTGGCGGTCTCCGAGGCGGGCGGCTGGGACCCCAACCCGAGGCTGGTCCTCATCCGGAGCTGGCCCACCCAGACGACTCTCCAGGCCTTCCTCCAGCGAAAGGACTTCTCCTCCGAGGCAGCGACGCACGCCGGCCTGGCCGTGGTGGGCGACGACGACCACACGGTGCTCGCCCTGCTCCTCGCGGAGCCCAAGGCCGTGGTACAGCCCTTCCCGCGGAAGGTGGAGAAGGCTCCCTCCCGCCAGCGGCTGTGCTTCGAGCTCCGGGCTCCGATCACGCGGCCGTCGGTGTACGTCACCCGTCCCTCGGGAGCGGTGGACCGCCTGTCCGACATCTCCGGCCGCGGCCCGAGCTATTGCGTTCCGGTCGCCTTCCCGACGACTGGGCGGCACGCCCTCGAGGTGCTGGGCGACGGCGCCGAGGGTCCGGAGGTCGCGGCGATCTTCTCGGTCGACGTGGGGCCGGTCGCACCGGTCGCCGGCGCCGGCGGTCTCGGAGGTCCGGAGCCCGCCTCGTCGGCCGAGGCCCGGACGCGGCTCCTGCAGCGGGTGAACGCGCTCCGGTCGGCGGCAGGAGTCCCGGCGGTTCAGCCTGACCTGAAGCTGGAGGCGGTCGCGCAGGCCTATGCCGACCGGATGGCCACCCAGCGGTTCTTCGCCCACGTCTCGCCAGACGGCGACGCTCTGCCGGACCGCCTCGAGCAGGCCGGCTACGCCTACCAGGCCTCGGGAGAGAACCTGGGGATGGCCTCGGGTCCGCTGGCCGCTCACGCCGCCATCGAGGAGAGCCCTGGGCACCGGAAGAACCTGCTCGACCCCGCCTTCGAGCGCGTGGGGTTCGGGCTGGCGCGCCAGGGGCGCGATGGCGGGACCGGCTCGGATGTCATCCTGGTGGAGCTGCTGGCCACTCCTTCCAGGTCGGGGGTGGACCCGGTGGCCTCGGCCTATGCACGGCTCACCGCCGAGCGCGCGGCGCTGAAGCTTCCGGCGCTGCAGCGGAGCGCGGCCCTGGAGGACATCGCGGTCCGGCAGGCCCGCACGGCGCTCGCCCGCGACGATCCGCGGGCGCCGGATATCGACAGCCAGGTGTTCGGGGCTCTCTCCGAGGCGCGGGCGGCGTCGGCCGACCTGTACGTCGCGCGCGACCTCGCCGCGCTGCCGCCCTCGCGGGGGCTCAAGGAAGCGCGCTACTCGCTGGTGGGCATCGGCGCGGTGCGCGGCGATTCCCCCACCTACGGGAAGGGGCGCTACTGGGTCGTCGTCATCTACGCCGGACTGTGAGCCTGGACGGGCGGCGGAGTCCGCCGCTCCTCAGGCCTCCCCCTGGTGCGGGGCAGTAGGCGTCAGATCGCTCGACGCTGCGTGGCGTACGCCTCGATGCCGAGGGCGGGCGCAGCCACCGTCGCATAGAGCGGACACTTCACGCAGGTGAAGCTCTGCCAGCCCCGACGCACTGCCTCGTCGAGGCAGTGGTCATAGTGGGCGCAATTCAGGTTCCGGTGAACCTCGACCCCTGCACGCTTGGGTCCTGCCTCAGGATTGATCGTCTGTGGCAGATCGGTCGGGCACGGTTTCATCGGCGAGTCTCCAGGGAAGACGTCGAGATGGGCCTCGAGGGGGCGTGCAGGACGCGACTGCGATGACCGGTGTTGGAAATGCTCCCCTCGCCTCTCCGGGCCGTACCCGGAGTCCGCGGTGGTTTATGCGGTGCCACATTCCGATGTCAAACCAGGGTCGGCGCGGCGGACGCACCCCATCCCAACCCACGAGGAGGACAAGGGTCGGCGGGGCGTGCGAGCATGCACCTTCCTCATGGTGCCCGCCTCTCGTGGTCCCCGGACGCGCCCGCGTGGGCGTGCCCGCCGGCTCCTCCATGCCGGGCGGTGCCTCCTCCTCTCGGCCGCGCTGGCGGCCCCGGGCGCCCTGGGCCAGTCGGAGCGGCTGCTCGAGGCCACCCGGCTCCAGCGCGCCGCGGCAGTGGAAATGGCGCAGGCGGAGCTGGCGGCCTGCACACGCAAGGGTTGCGCGCAGGCTCCCCAGCTGTCGCTCCTGGTGGGGTACCTGCTGCTGTCGCGGGGAGACGCCCGGGAGGCCCTGCTGCAGCTGCGCAAGCATCCCGCCCCAGCCCTGCTCGCGCCCTACCGGAGCTTCGCCATCGGGCAGGCGCTCTTCTACATCCGCGATTTCAGGGCGGCTGCCCAGGCCTTCCAGGAGGCGGCGACGGCACAGGGGGTGGTGGCAAACCGTGCGGTCGCAAGGGCCGGAGAGGCCCTGCTGCGCGCCGGGGAGGCCGGCCAGGCCCTCCCGCTGATCGAGCGGGCCCTGGGGGCTCTGGGAGGCCCGGAGCTGCTCTCGGCCCGGTCGGAGGCCCGGGCGGACCTGGGGGACCTGGCAGGGGCCCAGGCGGACCTCCACACGCTCATGGTGCGCTACCCCCGGTCGCAGGCGGCGATGGACGCCGACGCGGAGCTGCGCGGGAGCTCGGCGCCGGCGTTGGCCCTCACCCTGGACGAGCGGCTGCAGCGGACTCGGGTGTTCCTCGATTCCGGGGACGCGAAGCTGGCGCTCGCGGAGCTGGATCGGAGCGAGACCAACGGTCTGGTTCCTGACGCTGGCTCGAGAGCGCAGGTGGCCCTGCTCCGGGCGCAGGCCTTCTTCGCGCTCAACCGGGTTCAGGACGCCGAGGAGGCTCTCCAGGTTGCCTCGGCCGGCCCGCCGGCGACGGCGGCCGAGGCGATGCTGGTCCGCGCCCGGCGGCTGCTGAAGCTGGACGAGCACGACAAGGCGATCGAGCGGCTCCAGGAGATCTCGAAGAAGTTCGCGGGCGAGCCGGCGTCGGAGGAGGCGGACTACTTCCTCGGATGGCTTGCGCTTCAGGATGGAAAGCTCCAGCCGGCGTCGGAGGCGCTGGAGAGCTTCGAGAGAAAGCACCCCGAATCCCGCCGGCGTGACGAGGCCTGCTTCTTCCGGGCGCTGGCGCAGATCCGCAACGGGAACTGGTCGGAGGCGGACCGGGCACTGCGCGAGCTCCAGGAGCGCTATCCCCGAAGCGGGATGGTGCCCCAGGCGAAGTACTGGCGGGTGCGGGTGAAGCACCTGGCCGGGGGCAAGCCGGTCGACGACTACCAGGACATCCTGAAGCTCTATCCGCAGACGTTCTACGGTCTGCTGGCGCAGGAGCGGCTGCGCGAGCTCGGGGCCAAGCCGGAGCCGATCTTCACCGAGCGGCCGCATCTCTCGACGAAGGTGGCGGTCGCCCCGGAGCTGGCGCTGCCGCGGGCGCTTGCCAGCGCGGGGCTGTGGCGGGAGTCGGCGGAGGAGCTGCGCGCGCGTCTCGGGGCGGTGCACACCCCGGATG
>JBKPMY010000092.1:0-6834 GCA_046732375.1 Myxococcota bacterium | reverse complement strand
GTAGAGCAGGCCGCC
The DNA here is from genome assembly GCA_046732375.1 of Myxococcota bacterium. Classification (GTDB taxonomy): domain Bacteria; phylum Myxococcota; class Myxococcia; order Myxococcales; family Myxococcaceae; genus RPRB01. The sequence continues at coordinate 6,819 of JBKPMY010000092.1, read as the reverse complement.
CGCGATCAGCCAGGGTCGGGCGGGATCGTCCGCCCGGGTGAAGCCGGTGATCACCAGCACCACCGCGAGCCCGGCGGTCCCGACGAAGGTTCCCAGGAAGATGGGGTTCAGGATCGTCGTGTTGATGGAGTTCATCGCCGCTGCGGCACGCGCCGCGTCGAGCTTCCGCAGCGCGGGCATGATCGCGACGGAGAAGATGAAGAACGTGCCGGCCATCAGCGCGGCCCCGAGCGTCGCCAGGACCAGGACCATGGTGAGCCACGAACGGGGCACGGAGCTATGCGCCTCCGAGGCGCTCCCGGGCGTGCTCGAGCGAGTGGCCGAGCGCGGTCTCGATCTCCGAGGTGCTCGCCGCCCCGCATTCCGCCGCGCGGCGGAGGCCGTTCAGGAGGCCGCGAGCCGTGGCCGCGTCGTCGAACTCGGCGCCGAGACGGGTCGCCTGCGCGGCCTGGTCGAGGAACTTCCGGAGCCGGGCGGCTGCCAGTGGAATCTCCTCACGCAGCGTGGCGAACAGGGCGCCATAGCGCGCGGGCAGCTGCGCCGGGTGCAGGTCCCAGCCCTGGATGATGCCGTCCCGGTAGGCGCGCCGGACGTCGTCCGCGGTCCGCGACCACGCGCGAAACACTGCCTCGCGGTTCGCCGCCCGCTCGGAGTCGCTGCGCGGCTCCTTGTGCGGACCCACCGGGAGGAGGGTGGTCGGACCGTCGGCCACGGTGACTCCGGTCCCGGAGAGCGCGAGCTGCAAGAGCCGCCGGACCAGCTCCACCGAGGGATGGCCGAGCCACTGATGCGCGGCGCTGATGCCCAGCGCCGAGGTCATGTCGTAGGGCCCGACGTGCACCGAGCGGCAGCGACCGCCGGCCGCCTCCACCAGCGCGAGGATTCCCAGCTTCCCGTCCAGCGAGATCAGCGCCGATGGCGTCTCCACCATCAGCTCCAGCGCGATGGCTCCCCCGGGCCAGCCGAGCCGGTGCTCCAGCGCCTCCGCCGAGCGGCGGAGCAGCTCGACCTGGATGGGAAGGACCACCTTCGGGGCGGTGAGCGCGAAGCCGCGGATGGGCTCGCCGCTCAGCTGCGCCCCGACCCGCTCGAGCGTCCGGAGCGCCCGGCGAGCCATGCGGCCGGAGAAGGGCTTCAGCCGGAGGCCGATGAACGGAGGCAGCGTTCCCTCGCGCCGCCCCTGCTCGAGGGCGATGCCCGCCGCCTCCGCGTGCGCGTCCTCCTCCTCGTCGGGGCGGATGCCATACCCGTCCTCGAAGTCGATCCGCAGGTCCTCCACCGGCTCGCGGTCCAGCTTGGCGATGACCCGCTTGCGCAGGTCGGTCGCCTGGGTCGGGCTCAGGGACAGGCCCAGCGCGTGCGCGTAGGTCGGTCCATCCGGGGCGTAGGTGTCGAGCGCCGCCCGGGCCAGCGCCCCCATCCGGGCCGCCGCTCCGGGCTTGAAGAGATGTGCTCCGCCGTAGAGGACCTGCACCGGCCGCCGTCCGGCAGGGCCGGCGCATCGCTCGCGATCGCGCTGGTGAAGCGCCTCGTCGAGCGATTCGAGCAGCGGCTGCAGGGCCTCGGTCAGCGGGGGCAGCGCCATGGCCGCCCCCATACCACCACCGGGCTCAGCGGTTCGACTGGAGGTGCGCCTCCAGGAACCACAGCCACTTGTCCACCCCCCGGGAGATTTCCGTGAAGATGTCCGCAGTGTCCTTGTCGCCCAGCTTGTCCGCCTCGTCGATGGCGGCGCGGGCGAGCTTGCCGTAAGTGGCCAGCGCGCTGGAAAGCGCGTCCACGTGCTGGTGACCCTCGGCGATGCCCGTCGGGTACTCGGAGAGCTTGCTCGCCTTCACCGCGAGGCGGGCGGTCCCCTCGGCGATGCCGCCGAGCTGCACGACGCGCTCGGCCGTCAGGTCGACATACTCCTCGACGTCCTCGTTGATGTCATCGAATAGCTTGTGGAGGCCAATGAAGTCGGGACCCTTCACGTTCCAGTGGGCCTGCTTCACCTGGGTCTGGAGATCCACCGAGTCCGCGAGTCGCGCATTGCACAGCGTGATCACCTGGGTCCGGATCGCTTCTGAAAGGTCGTTCTTGGTCGCGTAGAGCTTGGGCATGGTCCTTCCTCCGCGACGTCCTCTAGACCCCGGCTGGGCGGTCCGCCACCCGGACTGCGGGTGCCCCACGAACGTCACGAGCCCCGAGTGTGGCTCCGTGCTGTAAGGTTTGCTGATGCCTGAGTACGACCTGGTGGTGATCGGCTCGGGGCCCGCCGGCGAGAAGGGGGCGGCCCAGGCGGGGTACTTCCACAAGAAGGTCGCGGTTGTCGAGCGGCTGTCCAACCTGGGCGGCGCAGGCGCGAACACCGGGACACTTCCCTCGAAGACGCTCCGGGAGACGTCGCTGTACCTCTCCGGGTTCCGCCAGCGTGGCCTCTATGGCGTGGACATGCAGCTCCAGGCACGGACGGGCGTGCGCGAGCTCCTCTTCCGCGAGCGCGCGGTGGCCCAGGAGGAGCAGGTTCGGGTAGCCCAGAACCTCCGCTCCCACGGAGCGGACGTGTACCAGGGGAAGGGACGCCTGCTGGATCCGCACACGGTCCTGGTGCGCAGGCCAGGCGCCGAGGAACGGCTCACGGCGGAGGTCATCCTCATCGCCACCGGAAGCACGCCGTTCCATCCGCCGCTGTTCAACTTCTCGGCTCCCGGGATCTACGACTCGGACAGCATCCTCCTCATGTCCGAGGTTCCGCACTCGCTGGTGGTGCTGGGCGGCGGGGTCATCGGCTGCGAGTACGCGTGCACCTTCGCCGCGCTCGGCATCCCCGTCACGCTGGTCGAGGCGCGGACGCCGCTGCTGTCCTTCCTCGACCTCGAGATGTCGTTGCGGCTGAAGGCCCGGATGGAGGGGCTCGGGGTGGAGTTCCGGATGCCGGCGACGGTCGATTCGGTGGACGTCGAGGAGGGCCGGGTCACCGTGGGGCTCAAGGGCGGCGACAGCCTCGCCGCTGCCGCGCTGCTCGTGGCCTCCGGACGGAGCGCCAACACCGCGGGCATGGGACTCGAGGAGGCGGGGGTGAAGCTCGGCGAGCGCGGGCGGGTCCTGGTCGACGAGCACTACCAGACGAGCGTTCCCAACATCTACGCAGCGGGCGACTGCGTGGGCTTCCCGGCGCTGGCCTCCACCTCGATGGAGCAGGCCCGGGTGGCCATGGCCCACGCCTTCAACCTCTACCCCAAGGAACGCCTCTCGCCGATCCTCCCCTATGGCCTGTACACCATCCCCGAGCTGTCGATGGCCGGGGAAACCGAGGAATCGTGCAAGCAGGCCGGGATCGAGTACGTGGTGGGGCGGGCGGCCTACGCGACGAACGCCCGCGGGCAGATCATCGGCGACGGCGGAGGCTTCCTGAAGCTCATCTTCCGCCGCGAGGACATGAAGCTCCTCGGGGTGCACGTGATCGGCGAGCAGGCCTCGGAGCTGGTCCACACCGGCCTCACCGCACTGCTCTGCGGTGCCGGGGCGCAGCTGTTCATCGACACCTGCTACAACTACCCGACCCTCTCCGAGCTGTACAAGTACGCGACCTATAACGCGATGGCCCAGAGAAACCCGCTCTGAGCCCGGGATCCAGCGGGGTGTCATGAGGCGCGGCTCCCAGGCGTGACCACGCACCCCGGATACTTTCTCTTCCTCTTTCTGACCGCGATCGTCGCGGGGGCGATGAACGCCATCGCGGGCGGGGGGAGCATCCTGACCTTCCCCGCGCTGCTCGCCACCGGTGTGAGCCCGGTCGCGGCGAACGCCACCAATGCGGTGGCCCTGTTCCCGGGCTCGTTCAGCGCCGGATGGGCCTTCCGGCGAGAGCTGGGCCTGGAGAGCCGGCGGGTGCTGATCACCCTGGTGATCTCGAGCGTCGCCGGGGCGCTGGTGGGCGCCTGGCTGGTGGTCGTCGCCGGCGACGCGCTGTTCCGCGCGCTGGTGCCGTGGCTCATCCTCGGAGCCACCGCGCTGTTCATCCTCCAGGAGCCGCTCCGGCGCTGGCGTGAACGCCGTAGCGCAGAGCGCGTTGCGCAAGCGCTCGACGACGCCAATCTCTGGTTGCTGGGCGCGGCCCAGTTCGTGGTCGCGGTGTATGGCGGCTTCTTCGGCGCGGCGATGGGAATCCTGATGCTGGCCGCGCTCGGGCTGGTGGGTCTGACCAACATCCACCAGATGAACGGGCTGAAGAACTTCGCCGCGGGGTGCATCAACGGCATGGCCGCGCTGTACTTCACGCTGGGCAAGCACGTGCACTGGCCGGTCGCGGCCGTGATGGCGGTGGGCACGCTGCTCGGGGGCTATGCGGGAGCCTGGGTCGCGCAGCGCCTCGGGCAGACGATGGTGCGCTGGGTGATCATCGTCATCGGGCTCGGCATCGGCGTGTACATGCTCGTGACGTGACCTCGCCCGACCCTGAGCCCGCGGCCGGGAACGTCTCAGAGACGGCGGTTCAACGGGTCGTCCCACATGTGATGGGTGATGAGCCACGCCCCGTCGGGACCGCGGCGCAGGACGGTGAGGAAGGTGCCGGCGTTCGCCCAGCGCTCCACCGTCGCTCCCTTCTCCACGGTCCACTCGACGTGGGAGCGGCCGCGCACCAGCCCGGTCGCGTCCTGGACCGACAGCTCGTCCAGCTCCAGGTCCAGCCGGGTGATGACGGTGGGCGGCCCCGGAGCGAACCAGAACGACCGGATGGCCTTGGCCCCGACGACCGGCGCGAGCCCGTGATGAGGCATCAGCACCGCATCGGGTGCGAAGAGCCGCATCACGCCCTCGGTATCGCTTGCCAGCCAGGCACGCCGGTAAGCCTCGTGCACCTCGCGCAGCCGCCGGGTCTCATCCTCCGGGGGTCGGGCGGGCCCGCCGTGGGCGCACGCCATTGCCAGCAGGAGGGCACCGGCAAGGCACGTTCGTGAGGCCGGAGGGTCCATGCTCCGGCGACCTAGCGCCCTCCGCCGGCGCGGTCTTGAACCAGGCAGCGAGCTGGGACGGAACCGTCGGCGAACGGCTCATGGCGGAGACCGAGGGGGTTGAGCGGAAGATCGCGCCGCAATCGCGGCCGAGGCCAAGGAGTGAGGAGGGAGCCGGGCTCGGGTCCCGTGACCGACGAGCGACGCAGGGATCGGGCGCGAGGGCCAGTGAGGGCCGCTCAACCCGCTCGGTTTCCGCCATCAGGGCTTCCCGGCGGGAAGGGCGAGAGGCAGCATTCCCTCGGGCAGGGCCTGGGGCAGCTCCGCCTCGGCCAGCGCATGGTGCGCCTCGGCCTCCCGGCGGAGCTCGGCGTCGCTGAGCTCCTCCTGCCACTGCTTCGGGTTGCTCGGCCAGTGAAAGTCGCCAGGAACGGCTCCGCCGCCCTGCTGGCCGTAGCCAATCATGTCCGGGAAGGCGGGCGTCCACTGTCCGGCGGCGTCAGGCTCCCGGGTCACGTGGGAGCGCTGCTTCCGGGGGAGGAACGGGTAGAAGGGCGTGTTGCTCACGGGCACACCTTGCCCCGGGAGCGCTCGGGAGGGAAGGGGGCATCGCCTTCCGCCGCGCCGCTGCTAGCGTCGCGCCAGCACCGATGGACCGCACCCGCAACCTCGACCAGCTCTCGGAGCCCTTCGACGTCGCCATCATCGGGGGTGGGGCAACAGGCCTCGGCGCCGCGGTGGAGGCGGCGTCGCGCGGCTACCGGACGGTGCTGCTCGAGGCGCGGGATTTCGCCCACGGCACCTCCAGCCGTTCGACCAAGCTGGTGCACGGCGGGGTGCGGTACCTCGCGCAGGGCAACGTGGGGCTGGTTCGTGAGGCGCTCCTGGAGCGAGGCCGGCTCCGGCGGAACGCGCCGCATCTGGTGGGAGATCTCGAATTCGTGGTCCCCGCCTACGCCTGGTGGTCCGGCCCGTACTACGGAGTCGGGCTGAAGCTGTACGACGTGCTCGCCGGCAGGCACCGCCTGGGGACGAGCCAGCTGCTGTCACGGGCCCAGGTGCTGGAGCGCATCCCCACGCTCGAGCCCGATCAGCTCAAGGGTGGAATCCGCTACTTCGACGGACAGTTCGACGATGCGCGGCTGGCGGTGACTCTGGCCCTCACCGCGGACGACCTCGGCGCGGTGCTGGTGAACCACGCCAGCGTCATCGGGCTGGTGAAGACCGGCGGGAGGGTGCGCGGGGTCCGCGTGCACGATGCGGAGTCGGGCCGCGAGCACGAGGTCCAGGCCAGCGTGGTGATCAACGCCACCGGCGTCTTCGCCGATGCCGTGCGCCGGATGGACGACCCGGACGCCGCGGCGCTTGTCACGCCCTCGCAGGGCGTGCACCTGGTCCTGTCGGATGCGTTCCTGCCCTCGACGCACGCCCTGATGATTCCGCGGACCGACGACGGCCGGGTGCTGTTCGTCATCCCCTGGCACAAGCGGGCGCTGGTCGGAACCACGGACACGCCGGTCCCGGAGGTGAGCGTCGAGCCAAGGCCGCTGGAGGAGGAAGTCGAATTCCTGCTCGACCACGCAGCCCGATACCTGACGCGGGACCCCACGCCCGACGACGTCCTGAGCGTCTACGTCGGGCTCCGGCCGCTCGTTCGTGCCGAGGGAACGAGCCGGACCGCCTCGCTGCGGCGCGACCACAGCATCTTCGAGAGCGAGAGCGGCCTGGTCACCATCGTCGGCGGGAAGTGGACCACCTACCGCCGCATGGGGGAGGACGTGGTGGACCACGCCGTGCGGATCGCCGGCCTGCCGGAGCGTCCGTCGGTGACCGCCGGGCTCAAGCTCCACGGGGCGCCGCTGGAGGACCACGTCGACCAAGC
>JBKPMY010000091.1:0-7265 GCA_046732375.1 Myxococcota bacterium | reverse complement strand
GTAGGTCTCCCGGGTCGTCGGCGAGTGCCGGCTGCCCCGGGCCTGACGCATGGAACCCCGGTACGGCCCCCGGAATGGACGTATCGGTTCGAATTTCTGCTGCACATCACGCACCCCGCAGGGGACAACCTTGCAAGGGTTTCCGGCCTCCGACCGGTCGGCTGCGACAATAAGGACGGCCCGGAGGGGGGTCAAGGGAACCTGGCCACTCGTGTTTCGTTGCGCGGCTGGCATCGGCCGCGCCGCTCGTGCCAGCATCGGTGGGATCCAGATCCGCCTCGTGCCCCGGCTCCTGCTTGCCACCACGCTCTGTGCCGTGCTCGGTGCCGGATCGGCATCTGCCGCCGTGCCGTTGCTGGCCTCGCGCGCTCGCTGGGGCCCGAAGGGCGTCCTGACCTGGCAGGCCGTGAACGAGCACGTGCTCGGGCGAGCCGGGGAATCCAACCCTTGCGGGTTCGAGATGGGCCGGGCGGTGGTGGATGCGGCGTGGGAGGGCGATGTGCTCGTCGGGCGTCTGACGCTCTGCACTTCCTGCGGCGAGCGCACGGTGCCCTACCTCGGGGTGCATGTGTCGGCAAACGGGACGGTGGTCGCCGACGTGTCGCCGTCGCTGGTGCCGGGTTGCGAGTCGCCGGGGCTGGACCGCCGCGGCAGGCTCATCCTCGAGCCGCTGGCCGAACCGGCCGGCCGCCCGCCCCTGACCCATCATCTCGAGGCAGGCGAGAAGCTCCTGCAGCTGCGTCGGGGCAAGGCGGCCCAGGCCGAGTTCCAGAAGGCGCTCGCGGCGAAGGAGGACCCAGGGAAGGCCTGGCTCGGCATCGGTCTGTCCGCGGTGCTGCTCGGAGACGCCCAGGCGGCGGTCGCGGCCTACCAGAAGGCCAGGTCCTTCGCGCCGAGCGTGCTGCTCTCCTACAACCTGGCCTGCGCGCAGGCGCGGCTCGGGCGCGTGGACGAGGCGCTTGCCAGCCTGGGCGATTCGATCGAGCGGGGTTTCGCCGCCTCCGATGACCTGCTCCGGGACCCCGACCTCGCGCCACTCCGAGGCGATCCGCGGTTCTCGGCTCTGCTGGCGCGGACGAAGAACAACCAGGAGCGGCGCCGGTGAAGCAGTCCGAGGTCGTTCTCTGGTCATCCGGGGCGCGGTTCGGCCACTACGAGATTCTCGCTCCGCTCGGGAAGGGCGGGATGGCGGAAGTGGTGCGGGCACGGACGCTCGACGGACCGTGGGCGGGCACCGAAGTTGCGATCAAGCGGCTCCTGCCACAGCTCGCGCGGGCGGCCGAGTACGTCCAGCTCTTCGCCAAGGAGGCAGAGCTCTCCATCGCGCTCCGACATCCCAACATCGTCCAGACGCTCGACGTCGGTGCCATCGGTGGCGTGGCCTACCTGGCGATGGAGTGGGTCGATGGGCGAGACCTCGGACAGGTGCTTCGCCGTTGCCGGAAGCAGGGGATTGCGCTCCCGATCGACTTCGCGGTGTATCTGGCGCGCGTGCTGCTGGAGGCGCTCGATTACGCGCACCGGGCGGAGAGCGCGGGCGGGACGCCGCTCCACCTGGTGCACTGCGACGTTTCACCGTCCAACGTGTTCATTTCGCGGGTGGGCGAGGTGAAGCTGGGTGACTTCGGGGTGGCGCGCGTCCGGGTGAAGTCGGGCGTCCGCGATGCGGTGATTGCCGGGAAGCCGTACTACCTGTCTCCGGAGGCGACGGCGGGCGAGGTGACGCACGCGGTGGACCTGTGGGCGACCGCGGTGGTGCTGTTCGAGCTTCTGACGCTGGAGCGCCCGTTCCAGGGGAGTAACCCGCAGGAGGTGTTCGGGGCCATCCGGGCAGGGCGGAGGAAAGGGGTCAGGGAGTGTCGTCCCGAGGTGACGGGGGGACTGGAGGCGGTGGTGGACCGCGCGCTGTCGGCGGACCCACGGATGCGCTTCCCGACCGCAGCGGAGTTCGCCGCCGCTCTCGAGCCGCACTGTGACGAGCGAATCGGCACGCCGCTCGCAATCGCCGCGCTGGTCCGCGGCCTCTTCGGCGCCGCCGGCTGATCGACGTCTCAGAGAACTCGTTTCGAGAACTGGGTTCGAGAGGTTCTCGCACGAAGAAAGCTGGATGGACGGAGCCTGGCGGACTCGAGCAGACGCTCCACGAGCGCGTCCCGACCGAGCCGCCTGCGGGTTTCTGAAGCCGAGTGTGATTGGGGAGACTTGGGCGCGCTCGGCTCTACTGACTGTAGAGATGCGCGCTGCAGTCAGGTGCGGGGGCAGGAGCGCAACCCGGTTGAAGGCCGAACTGCTCTTGTCGGTCTCTAGGCGGCCAGCACGGGGTACGCCGAAGGCCAGACGAAAGGCTTGATTGCCCCGAGCGGAAACTCGGCCCCCAACTCGCCCCGACGCCACTTGGCCGAAGCCGCCCGGAAACTCGCAACGTAGGCCCGGTAGTGCTCGATGAACGCTCGCCGAACTGTGGCGCGAGTTGCATGACAGTGCGGTCGCGGTGACCGCTTTGGCCGAGAGGGACGATGATGCGGATGTTGGGAGAGCACTGCGGCTCGCCCCAAGACGCGTTCGTGCGTACCTTCTGCCTCGCGCTCAATGTCGCGGACGAGCTCGAGCACGCGACGTGCGCGGCGTCTTCTCGATAGAGGCTCCCATTGGGGAAGCGCGGCCAGCTCGAGCGTCTCCCGCTCTGCCCAGCGCGGGTGAAAGCGGTCAGTGGATGCCTGATCGCTTCTTGCCTTCCAGCGATTGCACCACCCGAACCAAAGGAAGGTTCTCCGAGAGCCCCGGACGAGCATCCTGAGGCAGCTCAGTCCGGGCCAGTCCCGACACCTGCGGACCAACCCGTCCTTCACTCCTTGGGCAAGGATGTACCGCAGCCGTTCGACCAACGCCTCGTCGTCGAGAACCGGCTCGGCAGAGTAGCGCCGCTCCCAGAACGTGCCGCGCCATCGGACGAGCCAGCCGACCTTTCGTGCGACGTTGGCCATGACGTGCTGCATGAACTTCGAAAGGTTTCCACGCGGTGCACGAACCAGGAGGTGAAGGTGGTTCGACTGGAAGCTGAACGCGAAGACTTCGACGTCCATGAGTCGAGCCGCCCTTGCCAGTACACCGCCGAGGACCTCATTCGTCTCGCGTGACGGACGCATGAGCATTCGCGCCTGGCAGCACCTCGCCGTGACGAAGACTGCTAGCCCCGGAATCCACAACCTGAGCGGATACGCCACGCTCTTCCCCCCTAACCGGTGGAGGGACGAGCACGAACCGGGCCAAGCGACCTCTCAGAGAACTCGATCGGCTGCGCGATTGAGGATTCGATCAAGGGTCTGGAGGAGGGCGGTGACGTCCGCCTCGGTCGTATCCCGACCGAAGGAGATGCGGATCGAGCCGCGCGCATCCCGCTCCGACACCCCCATCGCCAGCAGCACCGGCGAAGGACGCATCGTTCCCGAAGCGCACGCCGCACCCACCGACACCGCGAATCCTTCCAGGTCCAGGGCCATCAACAGCGTCTCGGCATCTGTCCCGGGAAAACACACGTTGCTCGTGTTCCCCAGCCGGACCGCCCCCGCCCCGTGCAGCCGCACCCCCGGCCGTGAATCGCACAGCGAGCGCTCGAACCGGTCGCGCAACGCCGTGACCCTCTGGCCCTCCGAGCTCCTGCTTCTCTCCGCCAGCTCCAGCGCAAGCGCCGCGGCCTCGCACAGCACCACTGCCGGCGTGCCGCCCCGAAGCCCGCCTTCCTGATGCCCGGGCACCAGCGGTTGCAGGGGAACCCCCCGCCGAACTGCCAGGATCCCCACCCCTGCAGGACCGCCGAACTTGTGCGCGGAGTACGCGGCGACGTCGGCCTCGGAGCCGAGCGGGAGCCGGCCCGGCGCCTGCACCGCGTCCACGAAGCTCGTCACCCCTCGCGCGCGGGCTATCCGCGCCACGTCGTCGGAGGGCTGGACCACGCCGGTCTCGTTGTTCGCCGCCTGCAAGGCGCACAGGCCCACGCCGCCGGCCAGGGCCGCCTCCATTCCCGCCGGCTCCACCCGCCCATCCTCCCCGGGCCGCACTTGCACCACCGGGGACCCGCGCCGCTCGGCCGCGAGCAGCACACAGGGGTGCTCGATCGCGCTGGTCACGAGAGCGGCCCCTTTGCCGAGCCCGAGCACCGCCATGGCACACGCCTCGGACCCGGACCCGGTGAAGAGTACCTCGCGAGGAGCCCGGCCCAGGACGCGCGCCACGCGCGCGCGGGCCCCGTCGAGCCGCGCCCGGGCCGCTCGCCCCGCGCCGTGCACACTGCTCGGGTTGCCCGCCGGCTCACGCCGGTATGCCGCAGCGAGGAACTCCGCCACCTCCGGGTGGAGCGGCGTGCCGGCGTTGTGGTCGAGGTAGATCACCGCTCGAGGGCGGCGCTCTTCCCGGCCAGCAGGAGCGACCGCGGCCGCTCGCCCTTCGCCCCGAACGCCTCGAGGAAGTCCTGGGTCAGCTCACGCCGCAGGGCTGCCCCTGAACGCCCGGGCGGCAACGGGAGCCGCGCACCCGCCATGCTCCCGTGGCCACCGGCGGACCCACCGCGGTTCTCGCAGATGTCCCGGATGAGCCGCCCGGCATTCATTCGCCGGTCCCGCACCCGGAGCGAGACATAGAGCTGGCGGCGGAAGGTCCCCATCGCCAGCGACCACTTCATTCCCTCGAGGAAGCTCAGCCGCTCCGCCACCTCGGCGACCATGTCCGGCGAGTACACCTCGCCCAGATCCACCGTCACCACCGTCTCCCCGTACATCCTCGCCCGACCGATCGCCGAGTGGTACAGCCGGAAATACTCCGGCGGCAGGTCAGGGTGCTCGATGCGACCGAGCAGATGCTTCTCCACCCGCGGGAAGAGCCACAGGTACGCCTCGACGTCCGCGGGGGTCGTCTGCCGCCCGAGATCCCGGCTATCAGTCTTGATGCCGTAGAACAGCGCGGTCGCGACCTCGATGGAGGGCTCGAGCTTCGCCGCGCGCAGGTACTCCACGAGCATCGTCGAGGTGGCCCCGTACTCCCCGCCGACGTCGGCGAACGGCGCACCGAGACTCTCGTCCCGCAGCGGGTGGTGATCGAGCACAACCTCGACCGGGTACTGCGCCGGCACCGAGTGGTTCCCCACCGGCGGCTGCGTGTCGACCAGCGCCAGGAGGTCATGCTCGTCGAACACGACCTGGCTCACGGGACTGATGGGCAGCCGCAGCACCTTCACCAGCGCCAAGTTCTCCGCTCGACCGATGATGCCGCCGTACACCACCCGGGCCTCGACGCCCGCTCTCTTCTCGAGAAGGAACGCCAGGGCCACCGCGGAAGCGATGCTGTCCGGATCCGGGTTGTCGTGGGTCAGGACGAGCACCCGGTGTCGCCCTCGGGCGAGCTTCAAGAGCTCGTCGAGCTTGCTCCGGACTGGCAGCTCGGCGAGCACGCGTTCCGGACTGGGAGGGTCCTCGGCCTTGGAGCGGCTCGAGGAGGATGAAGCGGACGGCATGTGCGGCCTTTTACTTCCGGATCAGAGAATGGAGAAGTCGGAGCCCCCTTCCATAACGGCTCGAATTCGGGGTTTCCAGGACCGCGGGTGTGTCCGCAAAGCGTGGGTCATTCACCAGGAACCTGAATGCTGACAGGCCCATAGCGCCGCGGCCGATCTCCGCGTGCCGGTCCACCCTCGCTCCGCGCGGACGAAGGCTGTCGTTCAGGTGAAAGCAGCGGATCCGCCGCCGGCCGAAACGCTGGATGGCTTCGTTCATCACCGCCTCGGTCCCCGACTCGCTGGACAGGTCGTAGCCGGCGCTGAAGAGGTGACAGGTGTCCAGGCAGACGCCCACCCGCCCGGGTGCGTTCACGCGGGCCAGAATCTCTTCCAGATGTTCGAGCCGGTGGCCGAGACAGTTCCCCTGACCGGCGGTGACCTCGAGACACACTCGCACCGAGACTTCCGGCAGCTCCCGGTGGATCTCATCCAGCGCCCGCGCGACGAGCTCGAGTCCTCGCCGGAGCGAGGGATGCGAGCCAGGATGGAACACCAGCGCAGGGATGCCGAGAGCCTCGCAGCGCAGCAGCTCCTCGCCGACTGCCTCGAGGCTTCGCCGCCTCACCAGCGGGTCTTCCGAGGCGAGGTTGACGAGGTAGCTTCCGTGAGCGATTGCCGGGACGCCCGCTGCCCGTGCCGCCCGGCGGAAGGCCCGGCGCTCGTCCGCCGCAAGCGGCGGTGAGGACCAGCCGCGTGCCGACCGGGTAAAGATCTGCACCGAGCGCGCTCCGTGCGCTGCGGCGCGCTGGAATGCAAGCGAGACCCCGCCCGCGACCGACTCGTGCGCTCCGAGCTTCACGGCGCCGGGATCAGTTGATCGCCCGGTACCGGCGCGCCTGATCGCGGAAGTACTTCAGCCCGTTGTCTAGCGAGTTCTCCATGGCGTCCATCATGAGCACGCGGAAGGACGCCGGGGTGCCGCGGAAAGACTCGTAGTACCGCTGCCGATCGATCGAGTGGATGATGCACGGAAGGTATCCGTGCCGGGCGAGAATCAGGTTCGACGTCATCCGCGCCACCTTTCCCGAGTGCTCGCTGAACGGGAACACCTGCAGAAACTGGAACTGGAACGTCGCAGCCTGCTTGATGGGATGGTACTCGCGGAACTCGGTCGAGCCGGTGAACTCGATCAGCTTGTCCAGGAGGCCCTGGATCTTCGCCGGCTGCGCGATGTCGTGGAAGTAGGTGCGGTGAAGCGGCATGTCCTTCCGGAGTCCCGCGCGCTCGCGCTCCTTGGCCAGCTCCTTCTCCGTGCGCTCCCGTCGCTCGAGCTGCGCCCGCATCGTCTGGGCCTCGGGAGTGTTCCCGAGCAGGAGGTCGTGGATGCGCTTCACCGTGGCCATCGGTACGGCCGACGCCTTCCGGCCGGACGTGCGCGCCTCCTCGCGGATGAAGTCGATCGCTGCCTTGTGATTGCGGATGTCCAGCACTGCGGGGAGCAGCGACGCCTCGGGCGGAGCGCCGCTGGGATCGAGCCCCGCGGCCAGCTCCTGCTCGTTGTACACGACGCCCTCGAGCGCGTTGTCGTGGTAAACCCAGGCGCGCTCGAAGCGAGACATGAACTCTGGCGCCTTGGGATGCTCGCCGAGGAGCTCCCGCAGCGCGTCGTTCTTGTCGTCGATGTCCTGGTACCGTTCCTTCACGGGGGGGTGGGGGCGCAGCGGAGGGCGCGGGAGGCTAATCGGCTCGGACGCATCGCGCAAGGGCCGACCGACCG
>JBKPMY010000090.1:0-6698 GCA_046732375.1 Myxococcota bacterium | reverse complement strand
CGATGCCGGAGAGGATCTTCAGGTCCTTCTCCGAGAAGGCGTTGGTGCGCTCGCGGGTGTCGATGAACAGGACGCCCTTCATCTCGCCCTTGGTCAGCAGCGGCACCGCCATCGCCGAGCGGATGCCCTGGGCCACGATGCTCTCCGACGAGGAGAAGCGCGAGTCGAAGATGGCGTCGGCGGTCAGCACCGCCTGGCGGGTCTCCAGCACCCGCTTGAGCACGGTGTCGGAGAGCACGACCTCCTCGTCGGTTCCCGTGCGGTGCTTCACCGCCTGGGCCACGAGCTCGCCCTGGTCGTTCACCAGGAAGATGACCCCGTGATCGGCGGCGAGGAGCTGGAAGCTCACCGCGAGGATCTTGTCCAGGAGGCTCTTCTGGTCGCGCTCCAGGCCGACCTGGCGGTGGAACTCGTGGGCGATCCGGAGCTTCTCGTAGTCCTGGCGCAGGGCGGCCGCGTCCTTGAGCTGCTCGGCGGGTCGGAACTCCGTCTCCTCGACGGTGGACTGATCGAGCTGGGCGAGGAAGGCAGGCGCGGCCTGGGCCGAGGCGAGCACCGTGACCCCGGGGCTCCCGCTGCTGGTGAGCACGTCACCGGTGTGGAAGACCAGGCGGCTGTTGCCGAGCGCGATCTCGTCGCCGTCCTTGAGCCGCAGCTCGCGCACTCGCCGCCCGTTCACGTAGGTGCCGTTGGAGCTGCCCAGGTCCTTGAGCACGAACCCGGTGCCCACTCTGTCGATCGACGCGTGCTCCTTGGAGACCTCGCGATCGGCGAGCCGGAGGGTGTTCGCCGGGTGCCGGCCGAGGGTGGTGCGAGGCCCGAGCGGGAACTCGCTGAGCTTCCCGTCCAGGAGCCGCCCGGTCAGGTAGGGCCCTCGCGGGCTGGTGCGCACCGACGGCACCTGGCTCGACGAGAGCGACTCGCCGCAGCCCGGGCACCGCGACGGGTTGGGCTGCGCGAGCGGCGTTCGACAGCGGGGACAGGCGCTGAGCATCGGACGGTCGGCCGATGTTACAAGGCTTGCCCCCGTGCGCATCAAGCAACGACCCGAGGACTTCAGCGTCAGGGAGTCCTACCGCTTCGATCCGGTCCCGGACGGCCGGTACCGGGTCTACCTCATGGACAAGCAAAAGCTGTCCACCTTCGAGGCCGTGGAGCGCATCCGGAGCCGGTTCGGGCTCCGCCCCGGCGCCATCAGCTTCTGCGGCCTCAAGGACAAGCAGGGGCGAACCGAGCAGCTCATCGCGGTGGATGGGGCCGAGGTGGAGTTCCAGGAGCCCGACCTCCGGCTCAAGCCGCTGGGGCGTACAGGTCGGCCCCTGTCGGCGGAGAACACCACCTCCAACCGCTTCAGCGTCACCGTGCGCGCCGTGACCGAGGAGGATCTTCAGGAGCTTCCCCGCGCCGCGGCGGAGGTGAACCGGCTCGGGGTGGTGAACTACTTCGACAGCCAGCGCTTCGGCTCGCTGAAGCATGGCCAGGGCTTCATCGCCAAGGACCTCCTCCGCGGCGACTTCGAGGCCGCGCTTCGCAACTACCTCGCCAAGCCGTCGCCGCTCGATCGCTCCGACGACGCGAAGGTGAAGGCGTTCTGGCGCCGGCACTGGGGCGACTGGACTCGGCGCGTGCCCTACGAGGCGGCACACCGGTACGACCGGGTCATCCGCTCGCTCCGGGAGAAGCCGGAGGACCACCTCCGCGCCTTCCTCCAGATCGACGCCTCGTACCGGGCCCTCCTCCTCTTCACCTACCAGAGCTGGCTCTGGAACGAGGGCGTGCGGCGGCTGCTCCAGCTGGCGCTCCCGCGCACGGCGCTCTTCCCGCTCCGCTACCAGGCCGGGACGATGCTGTTCCATCAGGACGCCGACCCCGAGACCCTGCGCTGGCTCCGGCACCTGACCTTCCCGCTCCTCGCGCCGGACACCCCACTCGCCGAGCCGCGGGTGCGCGAGGCGGTGGAGTGGGTGCTGGGGAAGGAGAAGCTGAGGCTGGACCAGCTCCGGATCGCCGGGGCGGAGCGACTCCTCTTCTTCAAGCACGAGGAGCGGCCGCTTCTCGTGCAGCCCAGCAAGCTCGTGCTGGGGCGCACGCAGCGGGACGAGCTGAACCGGGGCTACGGCAAGCTCAACGTGGCCTTCACCCTGCCCCCGGGCAGCTACGCGACCCTGGTGGTGAAGCGGCTGTTCCACCGGACCGCCCGCGAGGACACCCCGGAGGAAATCCAGGCGACCGCGGGAAGCGGCCGGGCGGGCGCCGAGCAGGCATGGCGGGATGCGTCGAGCTCCGACCCCGAGCCCCGCCGGACGAGCTCTCCGGGACGTCCTTCGAGCGTCCCGGAACGGCCGGCGACCGGAACGGCTCCGCCCCGCCTGGTCGAGCCCGCGCGCCCGAGCTCGGGAGGCCCTCGTCCGGGGTTTCGCGCTCGTGCAAAGGCCCGGAAAGAGGCCAAAGCTGCTGCCCGGGCGCGTCAGAAGGTGCGATAGAGTGCTCCTCCTCCGGGTCGGGGCCGCCTCCGGTCTGGACCACGCCGCCCAATCGTCAGGGGCGGGGGCAATGGCCCAGCGAGTACGGGCGTATGGGTTGGCGTGACCACCCTGCTCTCCTCGTGGCTTCCTTCCCCGGCGGCGCTGGGGTCGATGCTGGCCGAGCGGACCGAGACCGTGCCCTACCGCGCCGAGGTGCGCGCCGCGCGCCGCGGAGACCGGTCCGCCTTCGAGGCCCTGGTCCGGAGCGTCCAGCGTCCGGTCTACGGCCTGTGCCTCCGGCTGCTTCGCACCGAGGCCGAGGCCGCGGAGGTGGCCCAGGAGACCTTCCTGCGCGCCTATCAGCACCTGGGCCGGTACGACGAGTCCAAGCCCTTCGACCTCTGGGTCCTGGCCATCGCTCGCAACCTCTGCCTCGACCTGCTCCGCCGCCGCTCGCGGGTCCACACCCAGGACGTGGACGAGATGCACGAGGCGCTGCCCTCCGGAGAGAAGAGCCAGGAGGAGACCGTCATCGCCGCCGAGGAGCACAAGAGCCTGGAGACGGCGCTCTCCACCCTCGGCAGCGACGACCGAGAGGTCCTGGCCCTGTACTACGTGCAGAAGCGCACCACGAAAGAGATCGCGCAGGTGATGGGGGTCGCTCCGGGCACGATCATGGCCCGGCTGTTCCGAGCGCGTGAGAAGCTGCGCCGGCAGATGACGACGGAGGACGCCCAGTGAACGCCTGCCCCGAGCTCGAGACCCTGCTGATCGGCGCGGCGGAGCACGACGCGGACGCCCTCGCGCACCTCCGCACCTGCCCCGACTGCGCCGCCTTCGCCGAGCAGCACCGGCAGCTGGAGAAGGACCTCTTCCGCCTGGCGGATCCGCTGCCCCCGGTGAACTTCGTGCAGTCGGTGATGGCCCGTGTGGCGCTGGAGCCGGCGCCGTCCCGCGTCGAGCTGCGCACCGGCTTCACCATTCTCGCGGTGACCCTCATGGGCGCCGTCCTCGCCTTCGTCGCCACCCACGGCAACCTGGGGCTCCTCGGCACCCGGGCCGCCTCGTCCGTGGTGGCCTGGCGCAACCTCTTCTTCGCCGCCTCCGAGGCGCTGGCCGCCATCTGGAGCACCGCGGCGCTTCCCACGGTGGTCGCCATGGCGGGCCTGGTCGTCCTCTCGACGCTCGGCGTCCGCCGTCTCGCCGCGCAGCGGGTCGTGGAGGCACAGGTCCGGCCGTGATGCGCGTCGTTGCACTGTTCGCGGTCCTCGTGCCGCTCCTCGGATTCGCCGGGACGCCCGTGGAGACCTCTCCCGGTTCGGCACCCCGGATCACCCTCAAGTCTCACGGGACGCTGCGCGAGATCGCCGAGCACATCGCCACCGAGGGCAAGCTGAGCGTCGTGGTCCGGGGCGACCTGGACGAGGACGCCGAGGTGTTCTTCCAGAACGTCCCGGCCGACGAGGCTCTGGAGACGCTCGCTCGCGCCTACGGGCTCTCGCTCGAGAAGCGCGGCACCATCTACACCCTGCGCCCGCGCGCCGAAGGGTCGCCGCCGCCGAAGCTGGTGGCGCCGGTGCCTCCCATCCCGCCGATGCCTCCCGTGCCTCCCATGCCTCCGATGGCGCCCATGCCGAAGATGGGCCATCCCGGGCACCACCCGAGCAGCGACGAGGAGGAGGAGGCCGAGGAGCAGGACGAGGAGGAGGGGGAGAACGCCACTCCGCCCTCGGACCTCGAGGACAAGCTTGGCGCGCTCAAGGACCTCAAGGATCTCAAGGACCTGAAGGACCTCAAGGACCTGAAGGACGTCCTCAAGTTCCACAAGCGCTCCGGCGGCTCGGACCGGCAGACCGTCGGCACTGGCAACGTCACCGTCGAGGAGGACCAGGAGGTCGACGACGCGGTCGCCTACGGCGGGAGCCTGCTCATCAAGGGGCGCGTCCGGAACGACGCGGTCGCCTTCGGCGGCAACGTGCACCTCGGGCCGCACGCGATGGTGGGCGGCGATGCGGTGGCCTTCGGCGGCAGCGTCGAGCGCGAGTCCGGGGCCAAGGTCCACGGCCAGACCCTGTCCTTCGGCGGCAAGTCCGGGGGCCTGGCGGCGATCGGCGCCAGCGAGAAGAAGGCCCGCTCCTCCGAGCGGCACTCCGGGTCGGGCATCTTCTGGCTGCTGATCCAGTTCGCGGTCTACTTCGCCCTCGGCTTCGTCTTCATCATGTTCGCTCCCCGGCCGATGAAGCAGCTCGAGTCGGAGATCCGCCGTGACCCGCTTCGCTGCGCGCTCACCGGTCTGCTCGGGGCGCTGGCCATCGCCGGGCTCGCGGTGCTGCTGACCATCACCGTCATCGGCATCCCCTTCACCCTGGTGCTCATCGTGGTCACCGCGGTGGGCATCGCCATGGGGTACTCGGCGGTGGCCTCGGAGCTCGGCACCCGCCTCCCGGTGCTCCGCGCCAACCGGAAGACCCAGGCCGCGGTGCTGGCCCTGGGCATCCTGGTGCTTCTGGTCCTCCAGCTCATCCCGGTGCTCGGCAAGCTGGTGCTGGCCGCGGTGACCTTCGTGGCCCTGGGCGCGACCATTCGCACCCGGTTCGGCACCCGGCCGCGCGAGTTCCCCGAGCCGGTCTGAGCCCGGACCCGGGCGGTCCCCTCCTCCCCTCCGAGGTTTGGCGGCACGGAGTCGTCCGGCTGGCCCTGCGACGCTCGGTGCCGTTGAAGGCCGGCGGGGGCAGCGCTAGAGGGCTGTCACCATGTCCACGCTCGCCGCCTTCCCCCGTCTCGCCGAGGAAATCCAGGCCTTCAACGCCCGCGGGCAGCTGGGGAAGGATCCCGTCGCGCAGTACTTCGCCGAGCGCCACAAGACCCACGGCCTCTTCACGAATCTCCTGACCGACAAGGAGCTCGAGCTCCTCAAGCCCTACCTCTTCTGTTACCGGGAGCTCCCACAGCGGAGCACCGACGCGCCGGTGCGGGTGACCAACTTCATCGACGGCGAGTGGAGGCTGCCGGCCAAGGGAGAGCTGGCCCTCCTCCGCAACCTCGCCGACCGCCGCATCCCGCTGATGGAGGTTCCGGCCTCGACCGACGAGGACGTGGACCGGGCAGTGGGCGCCGCCGACCGGACCTGGAAGTCACTCTCCTGGGCGGAGGACGTTTTCACGTACCGCAAGACGGTCCTGAAGAACTTCGCCCGGATGATGGACTACTTCTCCGAGGACTGCATGCGGGAGATCCGCCAGCAGATCCCGAAGACCCGCCTCGAGGCTCAGAAGGACTTCTTCGAGGCCAAGCGTGCCGCGGACCACATCGAGGGTTCGGCCGAGGCGGCGCTCCAGGGCGAGCTCCTTCCGCCGATGCTTCCCGGCCACAGCTACTGGCGCAACCCGTGGGTGCCCGCCGGGGTGTCGGTGATCATCTCCCCGATGAACTTCATCTGGGGCATCCCCGGCATTCACCTCGTCGGGGCCTACCTGGCCGGCGTCCCCTTCATCTACAAGGGCCATCCCTTCGCGGCGATCAGCAACACCACGATGATCCGGATGATGCTCGCTGGCGGTGCCGATCCGGCGTACGTCCAGAAGGTCGAGGGGTTTGGCAAGGGCATCGCGAAGCTGGCCACCGACAAGCGAGTGACGGTCGTGGCAGTGACCGGCTCGTCCGAGACGGCGGCGAAGATCCAGGAGGGCCGGGGACTCAACCGTCTCCGCTTCGAGGGCGGCGGTTGCAACTGGTGCTACGTCGACGACGGCTATACCCCCGAGGAGCTGAAGAAGATCGCCGTTCGCCTCACCTACTCGGTCTGCGGCTTCGGGGCGCACAAGTGCACCTCGCTTCACGGTGTCGCTGCGTCGGGAAAGACCCTGGACACGCTGCTGGGGCTCATCAGCGAGGAGATGAACAGCTGGCGGGTGGCGGACCCCCGGGAGGCCACCGAGGACAAGGTCCTCAGCCCGCTGATGGTGCACAAGGCCCAGACCCTGGTGGACATCGTCGCCGAGGCGAAGAAGACACCCGGGGTGACGGTGATCCGCGAGGGCGGCCGGGCCGACGGGGCCTACGGCGAGCACTCCGAGGCGGTGAAGCCCGCCCTCCTCAAGATCCGGCCCGACAGCACGGTACGGGTGAACTGGGACGGCAAGGGCGTGCAGGAGGTCCGCCTTTCGACCACCGAGTTCTTCATGCCCATCCTGGTGGGGATGGAGCTGCCGGACTTCGAGTCCTACGTGCGGT
>JBKPMY010000089.1:0-6717 GCA_046732375.1 Myxococcota bacterium | reverse complement strand
AGGGAGAGCTGGAGGGGAAGATGCGCGCCCGGGTGTGGCGCAAGCTGCACGCCGAGGAGGCCAAGCGCTTCGACCAGGCGTATTCGCTGATGGGGCAGCACGGCGGGCTCGACCTGGCCGAGGCCTTCGGATTGCTTCAATCCGGCCTGACGCTCGAGCAGTTCCGGGCGCGCCAGGCCCGGACCCGCGCCAAGGCCACGGTGAAGGAGGCGCGCAGCGCGGTGTCGGCGAGTCGGGTGGACGGCTGGCTCGCGGACGCTGCGGGGGCGAAGGTGCCCCTCGCCCTGGTGCTGGCGGACCGGACCTTGCTCGACGTGCTCCTGTCGACTCACCCGGTGGCCTTCGTCCTCGAGCGCTCGGGACGCGTGGAGAAGCTCGCGGTCTGCGCGGTGGCTCGCCGCTCCACCTGGGACGTCCTCCTTCCCCGGCTGTCGCGGGATTCCAGGCTGGCCCAGAAGCCCATCCCGGTGGCGCGCGAGCCGGACCGCCGGCCCCACTCCGACCCTCGCCCCTTCCTTCCCGCGGTGGGGCAGCGGGTCCGGGTGGTGCTCCGCAACGGCTTCACTCTCGAGGATCCGCTTCTCTCCGTGGGGCCGTACGACCTGCTGCTCGGAGCCGACGGGGCGGAGGTGCTCGTCCCTCTCCACGCGCTGCTGTCGTGGGAGGCCGTCCGGGAAGAGGTCGCGCCGGGGCCCTAGGCGCTCCCGCGGTTCCTCTCAGGCGTGAAGGCGGCGTGCGAGGCGGTCGTGCACCTGTCGCAGCCCGTCGCCCCGGTCGGGCGCGGCGAGAGCGACCGTGACGGCCTCCAGGGTCGCCTCGTCCTCGGCCCGGAGCGTCTTCACCAGCGATGAGGCGGCGTCGAACAGCTCGCGCAGCTCGTCGCCATCGCGCAGCCCGTGGCGGGGCACCTCGCGCCTGCCCTCGGCGAGGTCGGAGAGCAGCCGGCGGACCCGGTACACCGGGCCGGCGATGCGGTGGGTGATGATGATGCCGAGGAGGAGTCTCGTGAGGGCGAACACCCCCACCGACAGGAGCACCAGCCAGCCGATGCGCGTGGACTCGCGGGCCACCTCCCGACGCTGCTCGGCGACCTGGGCCTGCTCCGCCACGTAGGCGGCGTCGATGGCGCGCGACTGCCGCTCCAGCTGCGCCGTGAACGCGGGGTCGTTGAAGCGCTCGAGCAGCGTCTTGGACAGGGACGCGTTCCCCAGCTCGTGGCTGGCCTGAGCGGCCGCGGCGCGTGCCTCCACCGCGCGCTCCGCCTGCTCGGCCAGCCGGTTCAGCGCCCGGGCGAGGAAGATGCCCAGGAGCCCCGCGCCGAGCAGGGTGGCCAGCACCAGCACGGCGGTGAAGCGCAGCTGCAGCGGCGCATCGAGCAGATAGTTGCGCAGCTTCCTCTGCCGTGACGCCATGGTCGTCTCCATCATGGGGTGAGTTCCCAGTCGAAAGTGCTCGCTGCGTCCTCGATGAGCCGGGGAACGAGCGCACGAATGAGGTCCATCGGAGCTCCGCCACTGCCCTTCACCCGCACCTCGCCGAGGATCTGCTTGCTCGGCCAGGTGAGGCAAACCGCGGCCATCACCAGCGCTCCGCCGTCGGCGCGCTGCAGGGTGGGCTGGAGGAGGAAGGCGGGGGTGCCCCGGGCCTTGCTCCTCGGCGCCGACTCGGCGGCGTCGCTCCGTGCACCGGACCAGGTCAGCCGCTTCACCAGCCGGGTCCGGGTTTCCATGCAGAGCACCTGGCCGAGCGGTGGGCTCCCGGGGTCACGCACCGGCTCCACCCAGACATCCACGGTGGGCCTCCGCTCCTTCACCTTCCGGAGCACGGCCACCGCCCGGCGGATCTCCGCCTGGGCCTCGGGGACGGTCTCCCCGGCATGCGCGGTGAGGCACTCCAGCGCCCCGAGGTCGCGAAGCTCCGGGAGCGAGCGAGCGACCGCGGAGCGCACCAGCGGCTCGGGGTCGTTCAGGGCAATGCAGAGAGGCCCGAGGGCTCCCGGGGCCTCGGTCGCCCCCAGGGTGAGGGCGGCCTGGGCCCGCACGCGAGGGTCGTTCGCCGTCCCCAGCTGCCGGGAAAGAAAGGCGATCCGGGGGTCTTCCTGGGCCAGCGCCGCGCCACCGAGGAGAGCCCCCGCGAGCGCCACGGTTCGGAGGGTCCGGGCGAGAGGAGCGAGGGGGTGGGCGCACACGGCGTGAGGCCGAGAGCCTAGCAGACGTTATATGCAGGGCTTCCATGGTCCGTACTGCCGCACAGGTCCGCGAAGCCTTCCTGGCCTTCTTCGAGAACCGGGGTCACCGGCGGGTGGCCAGCTCGTCGCTGGTGCCGCTCGACGACCCGAGCCTCCTCTTCACCAACGCGGGCATGGTGCAGTTCAAGGACGTCTTCACCGGGCGCGAGTCCCGCCCGTACAGGCGGGCCACGTCCTCCCAGAAGTGTGTGCGCGCGGGTGGGAAGCACAACGATCTGGACAACGTCGGCTTCACCGCGCGTCACCACACCTTCTTCGAGATGCTGGGGAACTTCTCCTTCGGCGACTACTTCAAGGAGGACGCGGTCGCCTTCGCCTGGGAGTTCGTGACCCGGGACCTGGCCATCGCCTCGGACCGGCTCGCCGCGACCGTGTTCAACGGCGAGAAGGGCATTCCCTGGGACGAGGAGGCGGCCCGGCTCTGGAAGCGGGTAGGCATCCCCGAGTCGCGCATCCACCAGCTCGGCTACAAGGACAACTTCTGGGCCATGGGGGATACCGGGCCCTGCGGCCCCTGCTCGGAGCTCCACTATTTCCAGGGCAGCGACATCCCCTGCGCCGAGGAGGCCGCGGGCAGGGAATGCCTCGGCGTGGCCTGCGAGTGCGACCGCTGGCTGGAGATCTGGAACCTGGTCTTCATGCAGTTCGAGCGGAAGGAGAAGGACAGCCCGCTCGAGCCACTTCCGCGTCCGTCGATCGACACCGGCGCCGGGCTGGAGCGCA
The DNA here is from genome assembly GCA_046732375.1 of Myxococcota bacterium. Lineage (GTDB taxonomy): Bacteria > Myxococcota > Myxococcia > Myxococcales > Myxococcaceae > RPRB01. The sequence goes on along the minus strand of JBKPMY010000089.1, from coordinate 3,746 downwards.
TCGCCGCGGTGGTCGCGGGCAAGCGAAGCAACTACGACACCGACCTGTTCGTCCCGCTGCTGGCCCGGGCGAGCGAGCTGTCCGGCAAGGTCTACGGCCGTGACCCGTCCGACGACGCCTCGATGCGAGTCATCGCCGACCACGCGCGGGCGACGGCGTTCCTCGTCTCCGATGGCGTGCAGCCCTCCAACGAGGGGCGGGGTTACGTGCTCCGGCGAATCATGCGCCGGGCCATCCGCCACGGCTCGCGGCTGGGCCTGGACGAGCCCTTCCTCCACCAGGTGGTGAAGGTCGTCGTCCAGCAGATGCGCGAGGTCTACCCGCAGCTCGAGGAGAACGAGGCCTTCGTCCTCGAGGCCACTCGCCACGAGGAGGAGTCCTTCCGCCGCACCCTGGCCCGGGGGCTCCGCCTCATCGACGAGGAGATGGCCCAGGCGAAGGGGAAGAAGGTCCTCTCCGGCGACGTGGTCTTCCTCCTCCACGACACCCACGGCTTTCCCTGGGACCTGACGCAGATCATCGCCCGCGAACGCGGCTTCGACGTGGACCTCGACCGCTACGAGCAGCTCATGGAGGCGCAGCGGCAGCGGGGAACCTTCGGCGGCTCCGGGGAGAAGGCGGTGGCGGACCTCTGGCCGGCGCTACAGGCCCGGCTCGGAGAGACCGTGTTCCTCGGCTACGAGGGCGAGGGGCACGAGGGCGAGGGCACCATCGTCGCGCTGGTGAAGGACGGGCGCGAGGTTCCGGAGCTCCGCGCCGGCGAGAGCGGCAGCCTCCTCACCGACCGCACGCCCTTCTACGGCGAGGCCGGCGGCCAGGTGGGCGACACCGGGCGCATCGTCGGCCACGGCGGAAAGGCCGAGGCCCAGGTTCTGGACACGGTGAAGCCGGTGGCGGGCCTGATGGTGCACCAGGTGCAGGTCTCCAGCGGGACGCTGCGCGCCGGCGACGTGGTCCAGCTCTCGGTGGACGGGCAGCGGCGGAACTCCATCCGCGCCAACCACTCGGCCACCCATCTCCTGCACCGGGCGTTGAAGGTGGTCCTCGGCGAGCACGTGAAGCAGGCGGGCTCGGTGGTGGCCCCGGACTACCTCCGCTTCGACTACTCGCACTTCTCCCAGCCCACGCCCGAGCAGCTGGAGCGGGTGGAGGACCTGGTCAACGGGTGGATCCGCGACAACGCGGGCGCCGAGACCCGGGTGATGGAACTGGACGAGGCGAAGAAGGCGGGTGCAGTCGCGCTGTTCGGCGAGAAGTACGGCGACCGGGTCCGGGTGGTGAGCGTGCACCCGCAGTCCACCGAGCTCTGTGGCGGTACCCACGTCCGGCGCACCGGCGACATCGGCTTCTTCAAGATCACCTCCGATGGCGGCATCGCCTCGGGGGTGCGGCGCATCGTGGCCCTCACCGGCATCGGCGCGCTGGAATGGGTGCGGGAGATGGAGCACGAGGTTCGCCGCGCCTCCGAGCTGCTACGCACCTCGCCGAAGGAGCTGGTCCGCCGCGTGGAGGCCACCCAGCGGCGGGTGAAGGAGCTGGAGAAGGAGGTCGAGACCGCGGTCCGGCGGGCCTCGACCACCAGCAGCGGCGACGTTCTCGCCGAGGCGCGCGAGGTCAACGGGGTGAAGGTGCTCGCCCAGCGCGTCGACCCCGCGGACGCCAAGGCCTACCGGATGCTCGCTGACCAGATCCGCGACAAGCTCCGTTCCGGCGTGGTCGTGGTCTGGGGCGAGAAGGATGGGAAGGGCCTGGTGCTGGTCGGCGCGACCAAGGACATCGTGGCCCGCGGGTTCAGCGCGGCCGAGGCCATCCGCGAGGTGGCCCGGGTGGCCGGCGGATCGGGGGGCGGCAAGCCGGACCTGGCCCAGGCCGGGGGAGCGGATCCGGCGCTCCTGAGCGCGGCGGTGGAGAAGCTGGTCGCCTCGGTCAGGGCGGCCTGAAGACGCTAGGTTCCGGCCCGGAACCACATGCGCCGAATCGTTCGACTCGCACCGCTGCTCTTCCTCTCCGGTGCGTGCTCGCTGGTGTACCAGTCCGCCTGGCTCCGGGAATTCCGTCTCATCTTCGGAGCGTCGACCCTGGCCAGCGCGGCGGTGACCGCGATCTTCATGGGCGGCCTCGGCACGGGGAGCTGGCTCGGCGGCCGGTGGGTGAGCCGCCGCCGCGGTCCCCTGAGGCTGTACGGGAACCTCGAGCTGCTGGTCGCGGCGTCGTCCGCCCTGACCCCGCTGCTCGTCCTGGGGGTGCGCGCGATCTACGTGGGCCTGGGAGGGTCGCTCGTCCTCGGCCAGGTCGGAGCCTCCATCCTGCGCTTGCTGCTCAGCGCGGTGCTGCTCGCGGTGCCGACGCTGGCCATGGGGGCGACACTTCCGGCGGTGGTCACCGCGGTGGTGAACGGCGGAGCCGAGGAGCGCCGGTCGGTGGGCTGGCTCTACGGGGTGAACACACTCGGCGCGGTGTGCGGCACGCTGCTCGCCACCTTCGTCCTGATCGAGCTCTGGGGCATCCGGCAGACGCTCTGGACGGCGGCGGTGGTGAACGCCGGGGTCGGCCTCTTGGCGCGGGCCCTGTCGCGCACCTGGCCCGGCGAGCAGACCGCCCCGACGGAGGCGCGAGCGAAGGCACCGGGAAGCGCGCGCGGCCAGCGGGTTCTCGTCGGCGCCGCCGCGGTGGTGGGGCTGGTGTTTTTCCTGATGGAGATGGTGTGGTACCGCCTTCTCGGGCCGGTCCTCGGTGGCTCCACCTTCACCTTCGGAGTCATCCTCGCCCTCGCTCTGCTGGGCATCGCCGTGGGTGGGACGCTGTACTCCGTGCTCGCCCCGGAAGGTGGCGGCTCGCCGGCGACGCTCACACTCACCTGTCTCCTCGAGGCGTTTTTCCTCGCCCTGCCCTTCGCCTTCGCCGACGACCTGGCGGTGCTCGCCGCGCTTCTCCGCGCGCTCTCCACCCTCGGGCTGGCAGGGCTGGCCGCGGGATGGGTCATCGTCGCGGGTGCGGTGATCCTCCCCGCAGCAGTCGTCGCCGGGTACCAGTTTCCGCTCCTCATCTCCCTGCTCCGGCCGCGGAGCCCGGGGATCGGAAGCGCGGTGGGTCTGGGGTACGCGGCGAACACGGCCGGCTCCATCGCCGGGGCGCTCCTCGGCGGCTTCGGGCTGCTCCGCCTGCTCTCCGCACCCGGGGCCTGGCGGCTCACGGTGCTGCTGCTCGCCGCGCTGGCGGTCGTCGTGCTCCTCTTCGCCGATGAGCGGCGTGTCGCGGTCCGCTGGCGCGGGGTTGCCCTGTCCTCCGCGGTGGCGATTTGCCTGTCGCTGATGATGCTCGCCAGCGGACCCTCGGCCGTCTGGCGTCACTCGGGCATCGGTGCTGGACGGGCAGAGGTTCTGAAAAAGTCCGCGACGGAGCTCGAGCGATGGAAGCTCGCACGCAAGAGCCAGCTGCTCTGGGAGGTCGACGGGGTCGAGAGCTCGGTTGCCCTGACGACGCCCGACGAGCTCACCTTCGTGGTGAACGGCAAGGACGACGGTTCGGCCGTGACCGACAGCGGCACCCAGGTGATGGGCGGCCTTCTGGGCGCCATCCCGCATCCCTCCCTCCGCCGCGCCCTGGTCATCGGCCTGGGGACGGGCAGCACCGCCGGGTGGCTCGCCGCCATTCCGGAGATGGAGCGGGTCGACGTCATCGAGATCGAGCCGGCGATCGTCGAGGTCGCGCGCAGGGCAGCCCCGGTCAACCACGACGTGCTGAGC